>DATABV010000205.1:0-15619 GCA_036259395.1 Thermoleophilaceae bacterium
GCTGAGTCAGCCCGTTGGCCATGGTCGTCTGCATGGTCGTCAGACCAACCTGCAGCCGCTCGTTCCAGGCGAGCACCGACGAGTTGATCGCGGACTCGACCTGCATCAGGCCGATCGACGAGCCCGCGCCCAGCTGCGTGAGCCCGTTGGCCATCGTGGTCTGCATGGTCGTCATGCCGACCGAGAGGCGCTCGTTCCAGGCCAGCACGGCGGAGTTGATCGCCATCTCGACCTGCATCAGGCCGAGCGAGGCGGACGGATCTACCACGAGACCCACTACGCACCGCTCTTGGCGATGCAGGGGGCCGTTCGCGAGATCGCGCTCGAGATGGTGCGGGCGGACGGCACTCGCATGCCGGTGCTGGTCAACTCGACGCTTCACAAGGACTCCGCCGGGGTGCCGGTCGAGATCAGGACGGCGATCTTCGGCGCCGCCGACCGCCGCGAGTACGAGCGCGAGCTGCTGCGCTCGCGCGACCGCGAGCAGGATGCGCGCGAGCGGGCCGAGGTCCTACAGCGGACGATGGGGCGCCTGGCCGCCGAGAACGCCGAGCTCTACGAGCACGAGCGGCGCGTCGCGCGTGCGCTGCAGGCGAGCCTGCTCGCCGGCGAGCCGCCGCGCGACGCGCGCTTCGCCGCAGCGGCTCACTACAGCCCGGCGGGGGACACGCTGGAGGTGGGCGGTGACTGGCACGACGCGATCCGGCTCGACCCCGACCGCGTGGCGATCGTCGTCGGCGACGTCGTCGGGCGCGGCATCGACGCGGCCGCCACGATGGGCCAGCTGCGCAGCGCGATCCTCGCGCTCGCCAGCACCGGGATGGCGCCGGCCGGTCTGCTCGCTCGTCTCGACACCTTCGTCGAGCGGGTGGCGTCGGCCTGGATGGGAACCGTCCTCTACGCCGAGGTCGACCTGTCGGACGGCGGCGTCCGCTACGCCTCCGCCGGCCACCCGCCACCCGTGCTGGTCCAGCCCGGGGAGCATCCGCGAGCGCTTTGGGATGGGCGCTCGACGCCGCTGGGCGCCGGCTCCGGCGGCGTCGCGCGCGACGAGGCCGTCCTGGCTCTTCGCCCCGGCGGACGGCTGCTGCTGTTCACCGACGGCCTCGTCGAGCGCCGCGATCGGTCCGTGGACGAGGGCCTTGAGCGACTGCTGGACGAGGTGGCGAGGCGTAGCTCGGCTCCGCTGACCCAGCTCGTGGAGGAGCTGCCGTTGGCGATGGACGCCGGCGGCGGCGAGGACGACGTCTGCCTGCTGGCCTTCGAGCTCTTAGGTGCCTGAGCGGTAGCGCCGTCGTCAGCTCTCGTCTACGTGGACCTCGTCCAGCCGGTGGCTGTCGACGTCGTAGACGAAGCCGCGCACGCGGTCGCGGTGCAACAGGAAGCCGGAGCGGCGGACGCGCAGGATCGACTGGCGGACGTCCGCGCCGACGTCGTTGAACGACTCGATCGCGAACGCCGGCGCGACTCCGGTCGCCTCCTGGAGTTCGGCGCGGAAGCTGTCGTCGCTGAGCGTCTGCATGCCGCAGTTGGTGTGATGGATCAACATCACCTCGCGCGTGCCGAGCTTGCGCTGCGAGATCGCGAGCGAGCGGATCACGTCGTCGCTGATCACCCCGCCGGCGTTGCGCAGCACGTGCGCCTCGCCCTGGCCGAGCCCGAGCGCTGCGAAGACGTCGAGTCGCGAGTCCATGCACGTAACGATCGCCAGCCGGCGGCTCGGGCGAACGTCGAGGTGCTGGACCGGGAGAGATTCCGCGAAGCGGCGGTTGTTGGCGACCAGCTCGTCGATGACTTCCACGCGCGGCAGCCTAGACGGAAGCAGCCGCGCGCCTCACCCTGGAAGGACTCAGGCCGACGTCGCGCCGCGCGGCCGCCCGGCCGTCGTCCGGTCCGGCGACGACAGCAGCCCCGCCAGGATGCCGGTGGCGGCGATCGCTATGTGGAGCACGTTGTCGGCGGCGTTGACAGGCAGCACGCCGAGCACGTCGTTGCCGTCGACGATCCCCCAGATCGTCACGAGCAGGTAGACGGCCCCGAAGCCGAGCGCGTACGCGCGCGCGGTGTCGGCCCTGCCCATCAGCGCCAGGCCGAGCAGTCCGGAGGCGATGTGCACGAGGTTGTGCCAGCCGTTGACCTCGAAGATGATCAGCTCGTCGCCCTGGACGTCGCTGCCGAGGTTGCCGAAGCTGGAGTCGGCGAAGAAGCCGAGGATCCCGGCGAGCAGCAGCACGGCGCCGAAGACGAGGGAGTAGACCTGAGCTGGTGTGCGTCCGCGATCTGTCATGTCGTCGCGCTACCCGTTGCGTCGACCGGTAAACCGTTTCCTGCCACTGCGGCTCGGGTAGGGGTTTTCGGAGACGGAGCTGCAAGAGGAGGCGATTCGATGCCGAAGACGACCAGCAAGGGGACCGCCAAGCAGAGCGAGCTTCCGTCGACCCTGCGGCGCTCCTCAGCGAAGGCCCAGCGGACCTGGGCGAAGGCCCACGACAGCGCCGCCGAGGAGTACGGCGACGGCGAGCGTGCTCACCGCACGGCCTACGCCGCGCTCAAGCACTCATTCGAGAAGAAGGGCGACCGCTGGGTCGCCAAGGACTCCAAGGGCCCGTCGGACCCGCGTGCCAAGAACCCCCGCGCTCGCGAGGGCAAGGGCAAGACCTACGGTGGGGTCGACGCCGAGGGCAACTCGAAGCAGGAGCTCTACGACCGCGCCAGGAAGCTGGGCGTGGAGGGCCGCTCGAAGATGTCCAAGGGCGAGCTCGCGGAGGCGATCGCCAAGAAGCAGTAGGCCGCCGTCCTTGACCGCCCGCGCGCGATCCGGTTAGGCTCTCGCGCGCTCGCGGGAGGCGTGCATCGCTCCCGACCTGGCCTGTCCAAGAAGGAGCGGCAAGTGAAGCTGGTGATCGGCATCGTCCGGCCCGAGAAGGCCAACGACGTGCTGGAGGCGCTCTACCGCGCCGAGGTGCGCGGTGTGACACTGAGTCGCGTACAGGGACACGGCGGCGAGCTCGACCGGGTCGAGACCTACCGCGGGACCACCGTGAAGATGGGGCTCGCGGAGAAGCTGCGCTTTGAGATCGCGGTCTCCGACGACTTCGTCGACCCGACGGTCGAGGCGCTCTGCGCCGGCGCGCGTACCGGTGACGTCGGCGACGGGAAGATCTTCGTCGTTCCGCTCGAGCGGGCGGTTCGCATCCGCACCGGCGAGACCGACCACGGCGCCGTGACGCCGGTGGGCACGTGACGCGCCTCGGCGACGTGACACTCATCGCGCAGGCCGCACAGGTCGACACCGGCGACACCGCGTGGATGCTGGTCGCGACGGCGTTGGTGGTCTTGATGACGATCGGCCTCGGGCTCTTCTACGCCGGGCTCGTCCGCTCGAAGAACACCCTCAACACATTCATGATGTGCATCGCCGCGCTCGCCGTCGCGACTGTCACCTGGGCGCTCGTCGGCTACTCGATCGCCTTCGACGGCGACGGCGACATCGTCGGCGGCCTCGGCCACGCCTTCATGCAGGGCGTCGACTTCGCTCCGCGCGACGGTACGACGATCCCGCACCTCGTCTTCTTCGCCTTCCAGGCCAGCTTCTGCATCATCACGGTGGCGCTTGTGTCAGGCGCGGTCGTCGAGCGGATGCGCTTCGGCGCCTTCCTCGTCTTTGCAACGCTCTGGTCGGTGCTCGTCTACGCCGTGCTCGCGCACTGGGCCTTCGGCGGCGGCTGGCTGATGGAGGGCGGGACGCTCGACTTCGCCGGCGGCGTCGCGGTCGAGATGGGCTCGGGCTTCTCGGCGCTCGCGGCGGCGCTCGTCGTCGGGGCGCGCAAGGACTACGGCCGCCAGGCGCTGCTGCCGCACAACGCGGTCTACGTCGTGCTCGGCGCCGGCCTGCTCTGGTTCGGCTGGTTCGGCTTCAACGGCGGGAGCGGCTTCGGCACCGGCCAGGCGAGCATCCTCGCCTTCACGAACACGCTGCTCGCACCGGCCGCGACGCTGGTCGTCTGGTTCGTGCTCGACCTGATCCGCGGTCGCAAGGTGACCGCGATCGGCGCCGCGACGGCGATCATCGTCGGCTGCGTCGTGATCACCCCGGCGGGCGGCTTCGTCAGCCCAGGCTGGGCGCTGGCGCTCGGCGCGATCGCGGCACTGCCGTGCTACGCGATGATCGTCTGGCGCCCGCGCACGCGCGTCGACGAGACGCTCGACGTGCTCGCCGCCCACGGCGTCGCGGGCTTCAGCGGCATTCTGCTGCTCGGGATCGTCGCCCAGGCGTCATGGAACGGAGTCTCGGACGGCCTGCTCTACGGCAACGCCGACCAGTTCCTCTGGCAGGCGATCGCCGCCGCGGCGACTCCTGCCTACGCCTTCATCGCGACCTTCGTCCTGCTCAAGCTGATCGGTGCCGTCATGCCACTGCGCGCCAGCCATCACGACGAGGCGATCGGGATGGACATCGTCCAGCACGGCGAGGAGGCCTACGTGACCGGCGAGGGCGCGATCCTGATCTCCTCGCCCGATGGCGAGGAGCCCGGCGTCCCTGTCGCGAACCCGATCTAGCGGACGCCGGCCGGGATCGGCGTCCGCTCGGCGCTCGCCGCGCCGCTGCCGGGATCGATCTCGACCGTGTCTGCGGCGAGCGGCTCGAAGCGGTCGCCGGTCGCGTAGGTCAGCACGGCGAGCCCGAGCGGCTGGTGCTCGTCGAGGTTGCCCGCCCCGCCTCCGCCGGCCGTGCCGCCGTTGAGCTCGACGAGGTTGTCGGAGATCCTCAGCGCCGGTTGGTGGGTGTGCCCGCTGAGCAGCACGAGCGGCCCTCGCGGCGGGTCGGCGCGCAGCTCGGCGACCGCGAGCCGGGCGAGCTTCGGTTGGTGGACCATCGCCACGTCGATCTTCCCGGCGAGTGGAAGCAGCCAGTCGGCGAACCGCCGCTGGCGGTCGATGTCGTCCCCGTCGTCGTCGTAGCGGTCGCGGTAGCCGTCAGCGCGACGTCGCTGGTCGGGGTCGCCGTAGCCGGCAACACGCAGTCCGGCGACGCGCACGACGACCGGTCCGAGCGAGCCGTCGGCGCGCAGCCGGCCGCGCTCGGTCAGGACGACCGCGCCCGCGGCGGCGAGCCGGCGTGCGAGCAGGTCGGAGTCGTGGTTGCCGGTCACGAACACCAGCCGGCTGCCGATTCGAGCCACCCGCCGCGTCAGGGCGACCTCGAACGGCGAGCCGTTGCTCGTGAGGTCGCCGGCGAAGAACAGCGGCCCTTCGCCGACGGCGCGCTCGAGCGTCGGCAGTGCGAGCAGGTTGCTGTGCAGGTCGGAGGCGAGCGTCAGCTGCCGCGCGTCGCCCTCGCGCACGCGGTCGGACGGCTCGGACACCAACCGCGCCAGCCCGACGAGCTGGGCGTCGAGCTCCTCCGACAGCACGGCCGAGGAGCGCGTCGCCTGCTCGACCGCGCGCAGGGCGGCGGGAATGTCCGGGCCGTGGGCGTAGTAGTCGGGGTCGCCCAAGTCTCCGCGCGGTGGCAGCAGCAGGGCGATCGCAGCGCAGCAGACGAGGGCGGTCGCCGCCGCCGTCGCCACGAGTGGCGCCAGCGGCGTCCGCCGGCCGCGCAGTGCGAGCGCGACCAGGACCCCCGCGGCGAGCGCAGCCACCGCCACGACGGCGAGCAGGAGGCGCAGGTAGGCGGCGATCGCATCGCGTCCCTCGTCCCGGACCTGCTCGAGCTCGGGAACGTCGCCGCCGGCCACGCGCTCGAGCGCCGCACGGTCGACGGTACGCAGGCCTACCGACAGCCTCGCCGGCAGCCGGACGGCGCCGGGGAAGCGCACGCCCCAGTCGACCAGAGGCATGTAGAGGTCGAGCGCGCCCTCGTGGCCGGGTTCGACCGAGATCCGGACAGTGCCGGTCGACAGCTCGCGGTCGAGCTCGAAGACGGCACTCGCCCCGACCGCGGCGCCCGCCGTAGCGAGCGCCACGCAGATCGCCGCGAGTGCTCGGCGAGCGCGCATGACCGTCAACCTAGACGGCCATGACCGCTCGCCTCGACTCGTGCCGCTATCGAGGCCGAAGCCGTGCAACTACGGCAGGGGGCTGACCCATAGCCGGCGGTCGGCGAAGGTCGCGCTGCCGGTGCCGCAGCAGACGGCGTAGCGCAGCTCGTAGGTGTGGGTCCCCGGCGTGGCCAGGAGCCTGACCGGCGCAGGTGGTCCCAACGTCGCGCACAACAGCGATCCCGCTGGCGTGCCGCCACTGAAGTCGTCGCCGCTGCCTGAGCGAAGCGAGAACAGCATCGCGCCAGGCGGGCCGCAGTCGGCCTGGCCGGCGACGGGGCTGCCGTCCTCGAACAGGGCGACGGCGCCGTCGTCGTCGGAGCCGTCGCGCAGCGTGGCCTGGGCCGCCACCTCGATCAGACCCGACTCCGGCACCGTGACCTCGACCGAGGGGCCGCCGAGCGAGACGTAGGTCGTCGAGCTGGTCGAGACGTCGGGCGTCTCCTGGTCGAAGGCTACGCTCGCGTCCCGACCGGGTGCGCCCGCCGGTCCGCTCGGGCCGCGCGCACCCGTCGATCCAGGCGAGCCGGTCGGTCCGATCGCGCCGCGCGGCCCATGCGGCCCGCGGCGCGCCTTCTCGCGTGCGATCCGCTTGCTCTGGCGGGCGATCCGCTTCGCAGTGCGCGCATCGCGCTGAGCCGCGTTCGCCTTGCGCTCGGCGGACTTCGCGATCCCCAGGGCTCGGGTGAGCATGCTGTCGCCGTTGCCGAGCGCCGGCGCAGTCAGCGCGAGGGCAAGCACCGCGATCAGGGCCAGCGTCAGGGTTCGGCGGCTCACGTCCCGGGTCATCGGCCGCTCCCCAATGTGGCTTGAGCCTGGCTCGGACGCGTTCGACGGTTGACCCTTCGCTAGCTTCATCGGTCGCGATGGCGGAGTTCATCTACACGATGCGGGAGCTGACGAAGGTCCACCCGCCCGACAAGGAGGTCCTCAAGGACGTCACGCTCGCCTACCTGCGCGGGGCGAAGATCGGCGTCCTCGGACCAAACGGGGCCGGCAAGTCGACCCTGCTGCGGATCATGGCCGGCGTCGACACGGAGTTCCGCGGCGACGCGCAGCTCGCCGAGGGCGCGACGGTCGGGCTGCTCGAGCAGGAGCCGGCGCTCGACCCGGCCAAGGACGTGCGCGGCAACGTTGAGGACGGCGTACGGCCGCTGCGCGACCTGCTTGACCGCTTCAACGAGCTCGCCGCGAACTACTCCGAGGACACTGCCGACGAGTTCGCCCGGCTCCAGAAGGAGATCGACGCGGCCGACGCCTGGAACCTCGACACGCTGCTCGACACCGCAATGGACGCGCTGCGGCTTCCGCCGGGCGACGCCGACGTGACCAAGCTCTCCGGCGGCGAGCGCCGCCGCGTCGCGCTCTGCCGGCTGCTGCTCGGCCGTCCCGACCTGCTGCTGCTCGACGAGCCGACCAACCACCTCGACGCCGAGTCGGTCGCCTGGCTCGAGCGCCACCTCGCCGACTACCCCGGTGCGATCGTCGCTGTGACCCACGACCGCTACTTCCTCGACAACGTCGCCGGCTGGATCCTCGAGCTCGACCGCGGGCGGGCGCTGCCGTTCGAGGGCAACTACTCGTCCTGGCTCGAGCAGAAGCAGAAGCGCCTCGCCCAGGAGGAGAAGCAGGAGTCGGCGCGGCAGCGGACGCTGGCGAGCGAGCTCGAGTGGGTGCGGATGAACGCGTCCTCGCGGCTGACGAAGAACAAGGCCCGCCTCGCGCGCTACGACGCGCTGCTCGCCGAGGAGCGCAACGTCAAGCTCGACAACGTCGAGATCCACATCCCCGCCGGTCAGCGGCTCGGCGACGTCGTCGTCGAGGCGGAGGGGCTGAGCAAAGGCTACGGCGACCGGCTGCTGATCGACGACCTCAGCTTCAAGCTGCCGCCGGCGGGGATCGTCGGCGTGATCGGCGGCAACGGTGCCGGCAAGACCACGCTGCTGCGGATGATCACCGGCGAGGAGCAGCCCGACTCCGGGACGCTGCGCGTCGGCGAGACCGTCGAGCTCTCCTACGTCGACCAGTCGCGCGACGCCCTCGATCCCGACAAGACGGTCTGGCAGGAGATCTCCGGCGGCGACGACCAGCTGAAGGTGGGGGACCGGACGCTCAACTCACGCGCCTACGTCTCGTCCTTCAACTTCAAGGGCTCCGACCAGCAGAAGAAGGTCGGCTCGCTCTCCGGCGGCGAGCGCAACCGCCTCCACATGGCGAAGTTGCTGCGCACCGCCGGCAACCTGCTGCTGCTCGACGAGCCGTCGAACGACCTCGACGTCGACACGCTGCGCGCCCTCGAGGAGGCGCTGCTCGCCTTTCCCGGCTGCGCCGTCGTCGTCTCGCACGACCGCTGGTTCCTCGACCGCGTCGCCACCCACGTGCTCGCCTTCGAGGGCGACTCCAAGGTCACCTGGTTCGAGGGCAACTTCGACGCCTACGAGACCTGGCGCCGCGAGCAGCTCGGCGAGGCCGCCGACCACCCGCACCGCATGACCTACAAGAAGCTGATCGCCCGCCGCTAGCCGGGCCCGACCTCGACGACGAGCGTGATCGGCCCGTCGTTGACCAGCGAGACCTCCATTCGCGCCCCGAACACCCCGCCCTGGGCCCCCAGCCTGGCCCGCACGCGCTCATAGAGCGGCTCGGCGACCTCGCCGGGCGCTGCCTCCCCAAAGCTCGGCCGCGTGCCCTTGCGCGCGTCGCCGTAGAGCGTGAACTGGCTCACGCAGAGCAGCTCGCCGGCGGTGTCGGCCACGGAGCGGTTCATGCGGCCGTCGTCATCGGGAAAGATCCGCAGCGCGAGCAGCTTCTCGGCCATCCGGTCGGCCTCGGCCTCACCGTCGTCGCGGTGCACTCCGAGCAGCACGAGCAGCCCCGCCCCGATCCGCGCGACCAGCTCTCCCTCGACCGTGACCGACGCCTCGCCGACCCGCTGGACCACCGCCCTCATCGCGGGCGATGATGCCGGGGCTGGTGGCGTCGCGCCGCCCGGTCAGCCGACTGGTGGTCTGGCGGCGCAAGCTCGACACCCCGGCGCCGCTTCGAGGACGTCATGCTCGACCGCTCCGACGCACCGATGCGACTCGGCGACGACCTCGACGCCGCGGCGGCTACGTGATGGCGCTCGATGTCGACCTGGATCGTCTCCGCGCGCGCCCCCGGCTGAGCCTGAGAGGATGTGGGGATGCCCACTCCTCCCACCGGACGCAGCGTGAAGATCGATCAGGACGAGCGCGGCGGCTGGTCCTCGGACCGTCCGCGCCGCGACGGCGCGCCTCCGCGCCCGGCGGACCTCTCCGTGCGCTGCCGGGTGCTGCGCCCCGTGGAGCTGTTGCGCTACTCGCCAGGCAGCGTGGTGATCGTCGTCTCGGCGGTGATCGCGGATGGCGAGCGCTTCGCCGAGCGGCTGATCGAGGAGCGTGGCGTGTTGATGTCACCCGGCAAGGTGCGCGGCCTGCTCGCCGGTCGGGTGCCCGAGGAGGAGATTGAGCCGCGCGCGGCGGAGCTGCTGCACGCCGCGGCGCTCAAGCGGATCGAGGCTAAGGAGAGCGTGGTCGTCGTCACCGGTGATATCGGTGCCGAGGAGCGCGAGCGCTACGTGCGGCCCGCCGCCGCCCAGAAGCGGCCGTGTCACATCATTCTCGTCGAGCCGGCGCGTGACGACGTGGACGAGGAGGACCGTCGCACGCTGAACAAGTTGCGCACCGCGCTCGACGCCGGCGACCTCGGCGCCGAGGGCTTCAACACCGCGCTGCGGCTCGGTCCGGCATCGGCCGGCGAGGTGAAGCGAATCGTCTTCCGCGCACCGCCGAGGGACGACTAGCTGTCGTCAAAGGCTGAAAAGCAGCCCGCAAAGCCGCATTTCCACGGTGTTTGCGGGATCCTGCAGCGATTTTTGAAATAACTGCTGCAAGCAACCCAAACGTGTGGCATACTTCATATCGATCCCTAGGGATCAGCGCCCCCGGCCGCTCCCTCCAATTGCGGTCGGGGGCTTTTACGTTCTCAGACGTGGAAGCAACCTTCGGAGGACGCGACACTCGCCGCTAGAGCGTCGCCAAGGCAAGCGGGATGACACGCGCCGCGCCCTGACGACGCAGCTGACCGCCGACCATCGCCATCGTCCAGCCGGACAGGCGCTGGTCGTCGATCAGCAGGCCCGTCCCGGGCGGCGGCGTGGCGGTCACGCGGAAGGCGCCGCGCACGTTGGCGGCCTGCTGAACGGCGTTGGCCATCTCGCGCTGCGGCGGTCGCTCGCCCGTTCGCTCGAGGACCGCGACGCGCGGCACCCCGAGCTCGGCGGCGACCCGCGTCGCGAGGTCGTCGAGGAGCCCGTCGGGCAGACGGGCCGAAGGGATAGCCGTGACCCAGGCCGGCTTCGCGCCGCCGTTACGCACGACGTCGGCCAGGGCGGCCGCGATCTCGTCGCCGAGCCGGCCCGCCGCGAGGCCGCGCTCGATCGCCGGCCACCAGCCGCCGTCGCCGACCCGAGCGAGCGCCCAGCCGCTGTCGGTGCGCGCGTCCTCCGCGATCTTGCGCATCGCGCCGGTTTCGGGATCGGGCGCCATCTTCTTCGCCTCGAGCTCGATCGGCCGCGAGCGCAGGTGGCGCTGGGCGAGCTCGACGAGGGCGGGGTCCGGTGGCGTGGCGAAGCGGGACGCGGTGCAGACCGAGCAGCGCCCGCAGTCGCGCGGGTCGGGATCGTCGAGCTCCTCCTGCAGCACGCGCATCAGGCAGCGGCCGTCGACGCCGTAGGCGGCCATCGCCTCCTGCTCGGCGCGCCGCAGGGCGGTCACCTGCTCGTAGCGGGTGACGTCGTAGGTCCAGTCGCTGCCCGGGTTCGGGTACCAGCGCCGTCCGTCGCGCCTGACCGCGCCCTCGACGTCGAGGATCTTCAGCATCGCGTCGATCCGGCCCATGCCAAGGTTGACGACGGCCATCAGCTCGCGTGTCGTTCGTCCCGCGCCACCCGCCGCCGCCAGCTCGTCGAGCACGGCCCGGACGCGCTCGTACGGCGGGAACGCCTGCGCGATGAAGAAGTCCTGGATCTTGCGGTCCTCTCCACCGCGCAGCAGCACGACGTCGGCGTGGTCGACGCCGCGGCCGGCGCGACCGACCTGCTGGTAGTAGGAGACCACGGACCCCGGAGCCTGGTAGTGCACGACGAACGTCAGGTCCGACTTGTCGTAGCCCATGCCGAGCGCGCTCGTCGCGACCACGGCCTTGACGTCGTTGCGCAGCAGCCGCTCCTCGGTCGCGATCCTCAGCTCCGAGTCCTGCTCGCCGCTGTAGGCGAGCGCCGGCACGCCCTGCGCCGAGAGGAAGCTCGCCACCTGCTCAGCGTCGCGCTTGGTGAGCGTGTAGACGATCCCCGATCCCGGCAGCTGCGGCAGGTTCTCGACGAGCCAGGCGAGCCGCTCCGCGGGCCGCGGCAGCTCGAGCGCCTCGAGCCGCAGGCTGGTTCGCGCCAGCGGCCCGCGATACGAGCGCAGGTCGGCGCCGTCTGACAGCTGCTCCTCAACGTCGGCGACGACACGGTCGTTGGCGGTCGCCGTCGTCCCCAGGACCGCCACGTCGGGGGCGAGCGCGTCGAGCATGTCCTTGACGCGCCGGTAGTCGGGTCGGAAGTCGTGGCCCCAGTCCGATATGCAGTGCGCCTCGTCGATCACCAGCAGTCCGACCGAGGCCGCGAACAGCGGCAGCATGTCGTCGCGAAAGCGCGGGTTGTTGAGCCGCTCCGGGCTGATCAGCAGCAGGTCAACGGTCCCCTCGCCGAGCATCCGCCGCACGTCGTCCCACTCGTCCTGGTTGGTGCTGTTGACCGTGTGGGCGCGCAACCCCAGCCGCTCGGCGGCCGCGATCTGGTTGCGCATGAGAGCGAGCAGTGGGCTGACGATCAGGGTCGGCCCCGCTCCGGCCTCACGCAGCAGTGCCGTCGCCACGAAGTACACCGCCGACTTCCCCCATCCGGTCCGCTGCACGCACAGCACCCGCGCACGATCCTCGACCACGTCGCGGATCGCCTCGAGCTGGTCGTCGCGGAATTCAGCGGCCGGATCGCCCGTCAGCGCCCGCAGCCGCTCGAGTGCCGCGTCGGCGAACGGCTGCGCTGGGGCGGAGGACGTCACCCGCCCATCGTGTCAGGCCGGCCGAGCACCCTGGACGTCCGTCGCAATCCTGTTACATCGAAGACTATATGTGCTATGTCGATTCAATATCCTGTCGAACGTGGAGCGACGGGTGGACACGAGCGGCCTGACGAATGACCCAGCATCTTGATTGCCGCCTCGATCAGTTCGGCCGACGGTTCGACGAGGTCGACCGCCGTCTCGATCGAATCGACGAGCGCATTCGTCTACTGACCACGTGGGTGACGTGGGTCGGCGGCAGCACCATCGGTCTGCTCATCGGCCTCATCGCCGCCGCGGTGATCGACCACGGTTAGTGACGTGTGCGTACTGTCACCGTGGCGTTGCAGTCAGCCCCCCGCTGTCAGACATGCTCGGGGATGGTGCCCATGCCTCCGGGACCGTGCAAGCCGAACACGCGTCGCCCCCGTAGCTCAGCGGAGAGAGCACCGGTGCGCCAAACCGGAGGTCGCAGGTTCGAATCCTGCCGGGGGCGCGCTAGCATCACCACCAGTTTGGCGCACCGGAGCCGGTCTCGACCGGCACTGAGCTACGAGCGAAGCCCGCGCTGTGCGCGGGCTTCGTGCATCTTGGGCGCGAGGTTAGGCAGGCTGTCGCTCGATGGTCGGCGCACACGCGGTCCTCGACTACGAGGATTTCGACCCCGCTAGCTTCGGCTAGACAGGCTGGTCACGCGCGGCGCGGTCATACAGCACGTTGTAGTCCTCAGCCAGCGCGTCGGAGATCGGACGCCACGCTCCACTGATGACCTGGGCATCTAGGTCGTCTGTGGCGGCATCTGGCTGCTTATAGAGGCGAGGCAACAGGTCCCGCGCGCTTCGCCAAGCCGCTGCCGTGGCAGGGGACCACGGTCGGGCGAGAAACGTGTCGATCTCGGAGCGCTCCGGGCTGAAGCCGGCGTCCGCTCGCGCCGAGGCATGGGCAACCTCAATCGTGACCAGTTGCCAGTGTCCGTAGACCTCGTAGGGCACGGCATCGTTGACAGCCGCCCATCTGACGAGGCGAGGTAGATCCCGTTCGTAGTCGTCCGTCACCGCATTGAGGTGGCTGTGATCGATGATCGAGTCGCCCCAACCCTCAGCCTCGAAGATTGTCCTTCGACGACGCTCAACTACGTACTCCTCCCACATCACCCGCTTCATCACATCATCTAGCCCGTCGCTATGAGCCTCGTCGGCCGTGCCCTTGGCGGCGCCCAGCGCGCACTCAACAATCTCATGGCATGCGATGGTGAGAACAGCGGCGTCGCGTAGCCGCGACGCATCGACGACGGCCACGTACTCGCCGTTCGTAGAGCGGAAACCCATGCCGACGCCGCGTGCGCCTTGCTGTTGTCCCCGCGCGCGTTGTCTCCGCTCCCAGCGGCTGAACTCGTCCGTCGAAAGGTGTGCGCGGAGCGTGCTTGCGAAATCGCTACCAATCAGGACGCGAGACGGCAACGGTCCAGACCACGGACCCGTAGATACGAGCTCTCCGAAGCGCATGATTCGGCGTGCGACCTGGCCACTGACGTTTCCCTCGCAAAGCATCCGACCAGACTAGGGCTTCGAACAGATGGGGATACTGCATTACGCGAGCGTCAAGGCTGACGCTCAACTATCTCAATTCGATACCCGTCCGGGTCTCTGACGAAGGCGATCCGTGAGCCGGTGGTGCGGCCGCCGGGCCGGTAGGGCGGCTTCTCCGGCTCGATCCCCGACTGGGCGAGCCCGGCGAGCGTTCCGTCGAGATCGTCCACGCCGATCGCGATGTGGTTGTAGCCGGTTCCCAGGTCGTAGGAGTCGACCCCATGGTTGTAGGTCAGCTCCAGTCGGGGATCCTCACCGGGCAGTCCCATGAACACGTTGATCGCCTCGTCGCCGATCGGCATCCGCCGCCGCTCCTCGAACCCGAGCGTCTCGTAGAACTCCACCGACCGATCGATGTCGCCGATCCGGTAACAGGTGTGCAGGAAGGACGCCATGCCTTCGAGGCTAGCCGGCGTACATGCGATCGATCTCGTCCGCGTACTTGTCGACCACGACCGAGCGCTTGACCTTCAGCGTCGGGGTCAGCTCGCCGGTCTCCTGCGAGAGGTCGTGCGGCAGGATCGTCAGCTTCTTGACCTGCTCGACCTGGGCGTACTTCTTGTTGACCTCGGCCATGTGACGCTCGAGCTCGGCGCGGATCTCGGGGCTGGCGGCGAGCGCGGCGACGTCGGTCGGCAGGTCGTGCGCCTTGGCGTACTCCGGCCCCTCCTCCGGGTCGAGCGTGACGAGCGCGGTCAGGTAGGGCAGGCGGTCGCCAACCATCACGCACTGGCTCACGAGCGGGTGCTGCTTCATGTCGCCCTCGAAGTTCGCCGGCGTGATGTTCTTGCCGCCCGCGGTGATGATGATGTCCTTCTTGCGGCCGGTGATCCGCACGAAGCCGTCGCTGTCGATCTCGCCGAGATCGCCGGTGTGCAGCCAGCTGTCGATCAGCGTCTCACGGGTCGCGTCGTCCTTCTTGTGGTAGCCCTGGAAGACGTTCGGGCCCTTGACGCAGATCTCGCCGTCGTCGGCGATCTTCACCTCGCAGCCGGGGAACGGCAGGCCGACGGTTCCGAACTTGTACCTATCCGGACGGTTGATCGTGGCGGCCGTCGAGGTCTCGGTCATCCCGTAGCCCTCGAGGATCAGGACGCCCGCGGCCCAGAAGAACTCGAGGATCTCGCGGTTGATCGGCGCCGCGCCGGTGACGCAGAGCCGCACCCTGCCACCGAACAGGGCGCGGATCTTGCTCAGCGCCAGCTTGTCGGCGAGGGCGAACTGCTTCTCGAGCAGGAAACCGGGCGAGCGGCCCGCCCGCTCGGCCTCGCGGTACTTGCGGCCGGTCGCGATCGACCAGTCGAGGATCTTCTTCTTCGCTCCCTCGGCGGCGGTGGCCTTGGTGTAGATCTTCTCGAAGATCCGCGGCACCGACGGCAGGTAGGTCGGGCGGACCTCGGCGACGTCGTCGATGATCTTCTTCGGATCGAGCGACCAGTAGGCCATCGTCGAGCCGAGCTCGAATACGCCGAGCTGGATCAGCAACGCGAACGAGTGGGCGAGCGGCAGGAAGAGGTAGACGACGTCGCCGCTCGCGACGACGTCCTCCGACACGACCATGTCGACCATCGCGCGGTAGTTGGCGTGCGAGATCACGCAGCCCTTGGGCGGGCCGGTAGTCCCGGACGTGTAAATAAACGTGCAGATGTCGTCGCCGGTCACCGACCCGTAGCGGGCGGTCCAGGCGGAGTCCTCCACCGCGCGCTACGGGTCGGTGACAGGCGACGACGTCTGCACCTTCATCTACACGTCCGGCACGACCGGTCCCCCCAAGGGCTGCGTGATCTCACATGCGAACTACCGGGCGATGGTCGACATGGTCGTGTCGGAGGACGTCGTCGCGAGCGGCGACGTCGTCTAC
>DATABV010000206.1:0-4434 GCA_036259395.1 Thermoleophilaceae bacterium
CGCGCCTGCTCCTTGCGGTGCGCGGCGGTGTAGCCCTCGCTCTGGGCGGCGCGGAGCTGGCGGCCGACGTAGTAGTAGTGGAGGTGCTCGGGAAGGATGCCGGCCATGCGGCGGCGCATGTAGGCGCGCGGGCCCATGTTGCGCGGCTCCTCCTGGACCCAGACGACCCGCTCGAGGTTCGGGTAGCTGTCCATCAGCTCCTTGAGCTGCTCCTCCGGGAACGGATAGAGCATCTCGACGCGCGCGACGGCGATGTGGTCGGCCTCCTCGCGCTGCTCGTTGGCGACGATGTCGTAGTAGACCTTGCCGGAGCAGAGGACGAGCTTGGTGACCTTGTCGCGGTCCTTCGGCGCCGAGCCGTTGCCGCCCGCGCCGCCGGCGAACAGCGGGTCGTCGATCACGCGCTGGAACTCGCCGTCGGTGAGCTCCTCGAACGCCGACGTGGCGGCTGGCAGGCGCAGCAGGCTCTTCGGCGTCATCACGACCAGCGGCCGCGCCTTCGAGACCAGCGCCTGGCGGCGCAGCAGGTGGAAGTACTGCGCCGGCGTCGTGGCGTTCGCGACGCGGATGTTGCCCTCGGCACAGGCCTGCAGGAAGCGCTCGACGCGACCGGAGGAGTGCTCGGGCCCCGAGCCCTCGTAGCCGTGCGGCAGCAGCAGCGTCAGCCGCGACGTCTGGCCCCACTTCGCCAGCCCGGAGGTCATGAACTGGTCGATGATCACTTGGCCCGAGTTGACGAAGTCGCCGAACTGGGCCTCCCACAGCACGAGCGCGTCCGGGCACTGGATCGAGTAGCCGTACTCGAAGCCGAGGCAGGCGGTCTCCGACAGCGGGCTGTTGTGCAGCTCGAACGGCGCGGCGGCGCTCTGCAGGTGCGCCAGCGGGGTGTAGCCGTCGCCGCTCTCGGCGTCGTGCAGGACGAGGTGGCGCTGGCTGAACGTGCCGCGCTCGGAGTCCTGGCCGGTCAGGCGGATCGGCACGCCGAGCGCAAGCAGCGAGGCGAAGGCGAGCGCCTCGGCGTGCGCCCAGTCGACGCGGCCGCCCGGCTCCGCGGCCTCGACGCGCTTCTTCAGGAAGGGCTTGAGCTTGCGGTGGACCTCGAAGTCGTCGGGCAGTTTGACGATCTGCTCGTTGAGCGAGCGCAGCAGGTCCGCGGGGAGGGTCGTCTTCGGCTCACGGCTCATCGTCGTGTCGAGCTCGAGTGAGCCGGTGTCGGGCGGGCCGGCCATCGTGTCCTTGAGCTCGGTGTGCGCGCTCGCGACCTTCTCGTAGGCGTCGGCGGCCAGCTGCTCGGCCTCCTCGGCGGTGACGACGCCCTCCTCGATCAGCCGCTTCGCGTAGATCGCGCGCACCGGCGGGTGCGACTTGATCTTCTCGTACATCTGCGGCTGGGTGTAGGCGGGCTCGTCGGTCTCGTTGTGGCCGAAGCGGCGGTAGCCGATCAGGTCGATCAGCGCGTCGCGGCCGAACTCGTTGCGGAAGCTGACGGCGAGCCGGACGGCGGCGATGCAGGCCTCGACGTCGTCGGCGTTGACGTGGATGATCGGCACGTCGAAGCCCTTGGCGAGGTCCGACGCCCAGCGCGTCGAGCGCGCGTCGGTCGGGTCGGTCGTGAAGCCGAGCTGGTTGTTGGCGATGATGTGGACGGTGCCGCCGGTCGTGTAGCCCGCCAGCGCCTGCAGGTTGAGCGTCTCGGCGACGACTCCCTGGCCGGGGAAGGCGGCGTCGCCGTGGATCAGGATCGGCACGACGAGGCTCGGGTCGAGCGTCATCTCGCGGCCGTTGCGGCTCGTCTGGTCGGCGCGCGCGCGGCCCTCGATCACCGGATTGACGTACTCGAGGTGGCTCGGGTTCGGCGACAGCGTCACCTGGACGCCCTTGCCGTCATGCGTCTTGTAGGTCCCGGACGCGCCGTAGTGGTACTTGACGTCGCCGGTGCCGCCCTCGGGCGCCGCGGTGTCGGCCGACAGCGTCTGCTCGCCCTCGAACTCGACGAGGATCGATCCGTAGGGCTGGCCGACGGTGTGCGCCAGGACGTTGAGCCGGCCGCGGTGGGCCATCCCGATCACCGCCTCGCGGGCGCCGCTGTCGGCGCAGAGCTCGATCGTCGCGTCGAGCATCGGCACGAGCATGTCGAGGCCCTCGATCGAGAACTGCTTCTTGCCGAGGAACGCCTTGTGCAGGTAGCCCTCGAGCGCCTCGACCTGCGACAGCCGCTCGAGCAGCCGGCGCTTCTGCTCGGCCGTCAGCGGCGTGCGGTGCGCGCCCGACTCGATGTTCTCGCGCAGCCAGACGCGGCGGTTGTGGCCGGCGATGTGCTCGACCTCGTAGGCGATCGTGCCGGTGTAGGTCTCGCGCAGATGGGGCAGCGCGTCGGCGAACGTCTTGCCGGGCACCGCGACGCGAAGCACCGACGCCGGGATGCGCTCCATCATCTCCTGGGTCAGGTTGACCGACTCCGGGTCGAGCGCGGGGTCGCCGCGCGGCGCCGAGCCGAGCGGGTCAAGGTGCGCGGCGAGATGGCCGTGGACGCGGTGGGCCTTGATGATCGAGGTGGCCGCCTGGACGGCCTGCATCAGCGCCTCGTCCGGGACGTCGGAGACCGCCGGGGTGGTCGACGCCGGGACCGGGTCGGCCGAGGTGACCGTTGGGCTCGGCGGTCCGGCCTCGACCTGGGCGGCGTCGATCCCGAGCGCCTCGAAGAGTGAGTCGTAGAAGCCGTCGGCGCCCTGCAGCAGCTCGTCGACGCGCTTGAGGAACTGGCCCGACTCCGCCCCCTGGATGACGCGGTGGTCGTAGGTCGAGGTCATCGTCATGACCTTTTCCACGCCGAGCTCAGCGAGCTTGCGCGGGTCGGCCTGGGCGAGGCCGGGCGGGTAGCCGATCGCGCCGGTGGCGACGATCGTCCCCTGGCCGGGCATCAGCCGCGGCACCGAGGCGACCGTACCGATGCCGCCCGGGTTGGTCAGCGTGATGTTCGCGCCCTGGTAGGCGTCGGGCTGGAGGGTGTTGTCGCGCGCGCCGACGACCAGCTCGTCGTAGGCGGCGACGAAGTCGGGGAACGACAGCTTCGAGGCGTCGTGGATCACGGGCACCACAAGAGACCGCGTGCCGTCCTTGCGCTCGACGTCGACGGCGAGCCCGAGGCTGACCGCCTCCGGGGTGACGCGGTGGGGCTTGCCGTCGACGGCGGCGAACGAGTCGGCCATCACCGGCATGTCGTCGGTCGCGCGGACGATCGCCCAGGCGATCAGGTGGGTGAACGACAGCTTCTTGCCGGCGCCCTTGAGCGTCGCGCGGCGGGCCGCGAGGGTGTCGACGGCGAGCGTGCGGAAGCTCGTCGCGGTCGGGATCGAGCGGCTGTCCTCCATGAAGCGGACGAGCGTCGCCGCGGGCCCGCGGATCTGCTTCGCGGCGGCGCCGTCGGGTGGGGCCGGGGCACTCGCCGGCGTGGCGGCGCCGCCGTTGCCCTTGACGGCGTTCGCGACGGCCGCCAGCACGTCGTCCTTGGTGACTCGGCCGCGCGGGCCGCTGCCCTTGACGCCGGCGATGTCGACGCCGAGGTCGGCCGCCATGCGGGCGGCGACCGGTGTCGCGTCGCCGTCGACCGCCACAGGGTCGGAGGCGGGAGCGGCGGCCTGTGCCGCACCGTTGCCGGAGCCCGCGGCGGCGCCGTCGCTGGCGCCGGCCTCCCCGTCGGCACCGCCGCCCGGGGCGTTCCCCGGCGGTGCGCCGCCCTCGCCGACCTCGATCTCGCCAAGGATGGTGCCGACGGTCACAGTCTCGTCGGGCTGGACGTTGATCGCAGTCAGCACGCCGGCCGCAGGAGACGGGACCTCTGCGTCGACCTTGTCGGTCGAGATCTCGACGAGGCCCTCGTCGACCTCGACCCGGTCCCCGACCTGCTTCAGCCACTCCAGCACCACGCCCTCGGTGACCGACTCGCCCATCGCGGGCATCGTTATCTGAACGGTCGTTCCGGGGGCGGCCATGGCCGCAACCCACTCTATCCGGCGCAAGATAGAGTGGCGGCGCGGTGAGCGATGGCAGACGCAAGCGCGAACTGGCGCGCGCCGATCGCGTCCTGCCCGGCGTTTGGCGGCTGCGTCTGCCGTTGCCCTGGCTAGGCGTCCCGCACGTCAACGCCTATGCGATCGCCGCCGGCAACGGCGTCGTCCTGTTCGACACCGGGATGCACGAACCGGGCGCCTTCGCGCAGCTCGAGCGGGCGCTTCACCAGGCCGGCCTGGGCGTCGAGCACATCCGGCTGGTGGTCTGCACCCACGCCCACTCAGACCACTACGGGCTCGCCGCGCCGATCTGCGAGGCGGCCGGCTGCGAGCTCTGGATGCACCCCGACCACCGCCACATGACCGCGGCGGCTCAGGAGCCCACGGTAGCGCTCGAGCGCAGGATCGAGGTCGCGCGCCAGAG
>DATABV010000207.1:0-7450 GCA_036259395.1 Thermoleophilaceae bacterium
CGCGGCGCTGCTCGCGGCGCTCGCGCAAGGCGCGCGCTACCTCGCGCGCCGCGGCGAGCGGCTCGCCCCACGGGGCCTCGGCGCGGGCGCGCCCCGCGAAGACCTCGTCGACCTGGCCGTACGTCAGCCTGGCGTCCGAGCGGATCAGCGAGCGGTGGAAGGCGACGCGACGGACGTCGACCCCGGCGATGTCGAGCTCGACCGTGACCGCGAGCCGATCCTCCCCCGGCCGCAGCGAGCACGCGCCGTTGCTGAGCTGCTCGGGCAGCATCGGCTCGACGGCGCCCGGCACGTAGGTGCTGGTGCCGCGCCGCTGCGCCTCGCGGTCGAGCGCCCCGCCCGGCCTGACGAACGCCGTCACGTCGGCGATGTGCACCCAGACCCGCACAAGCCCGTCCTCGAGCTGCTCGGCCGAGATAGCGTCGTCGAAATCGCGCGCGCTGTCGGGATCGATCGTGAACGTCGGCAGCCCTGTCAGGTCCGTGCGCCCGCCACCGACCGGTGGATCGCTGGCTACTTCGATCGCCTCCGTCTCCGAGCGTCGAGGGAAGCTCCGTCGCAGGCCGCGATCCAGCATCAGCGCTTCCACGACATCGCGCGCAACCGACGGCTTCCCGATCTTCCGCAAGATCCGAGCGCCGCGCTTGCCCACGCCGACCAGAACGACATCGCCCTCCCCCGCCTTCCCGCGCGCCACCTCGACGCTCTGGCCATGGGAGTCGAAGAACGGCTCGGCGACCAGCATCCGCCCGCGCCGGCCGAGCACGCCGACGAAGGGCGCCAGCGGACGACCAGCGCGTCCGCCGAGGCCCCGGCCACCGGGCTTCCGCCCCGGGGGGCCCGGGGGCGCGAGCCCCCCGACCTCATCGGCCGGAGGTCTCTTGCACCAGCTCGTCGAGCGCGATCGGCAACGCCTCGTCCCGCTCCGTGTCCGGGTCGTCAGCTGCCTTGACCGTAGGCCTCACTCCCTTGTTGCCGATGTTCTCACCGTTCGGCAGGTAGTACTGGCCGACGGTGATGTCGAGCAGCCCGCCGTTGGAGAGCGGCTGGACCTCCTGGAAGACGCCCTTGCCAAAGGTTCGGACGCCGACGACCGTGCCGCGCTTGCGATCCTTGATCGCGCCCGAGACGATCTCCGAGGCCGACGCCGTGCCGCGGTCGACCAGCACCACGACCGGGATGTCGCCGTCGATCGCCCCACCGGCGGCGTCGTACTTGCGCTCGGACTTCGTGCGCCCCTTCGTCGAGACGATCAGGCCGTCCTCGATGAACACCGACGCGACGAGCACCGCCTCGTTGAGCAGTCCGCCGCCGTTGCCGCGCAGGTCGAGCAGGATGCCCTCGGCGCCCTTGCCGAGCAGCTCGTCGATCTCCTTGCGTACGAGTCCGTGGGCGCCCTCGCTGAACGTGCTGAGCGTGACGACGCCGAGCTTGCGGCCGTCGCGCTCGACGATCCGCCCGGTGGTGATCGGAATCTCGATCCGCTCGCGCTTCAGTCGCACCGTGCGCGGCTCGAAGCTCTCGGGGTCGACCACCTGGAGCGCCACCCGCGTGCCGGCCGGACCCTTGATCCGTGCCGTCGCGACGTCGGCCGACATCCCGGCGATCGAGCGCCCGTCGACCTCGGTGATGAAGTCGCCCTTCTTAATCCCGCCGCGCTCGGCCGGCGAGCCCTCGAAGACGTTGAGCACGCGCAGCCCGCGCCTGTCCTGGTCTACGTTCATCCCGACGCCCTCGAAGCGGCCCTGCACCGACTGCTCGAACTCGCGCGTCTCCTTCGGCGTCAGGTAGCTCGAGAAGCGGTCGTCGAGGCCCTCGACCATCCCCTTGAGCGACCCCTGTTCGATCTGGCTGTCGTCGACCTGCTTGTAGAAATCGTCCTCGATCGCATCCTGGAGCTCGGCACGCAGCCCGCGATCGTCGGCGACGAGCCCGTCGCGCAGCGGATCGGGCAGCGTCTCGGGATGGCCGCCGAGCCAGATGCCGCCGACGAGCACCGCCGTGAAGGCGAGGACGACCGCGAATGCCTTGAGGAGAGCGCCCACGAGGACGGTCAAGAGTAGTCGCCGCGTCCGGTCAGACGCGCAGGAAGCGGCGCAGCGTGATCGCCGAGCCGGCGGCCGAGACCGCGATGCAGGCCAGCAGCAGCACTGCTATCAGCAGCGGGAAGTCGATCGTCTCGGGCGCCGCGAGCAGCGCGAAGCGAGCCTCGAGCGGGTCGATGAACGTCTCCTTGGCGATCGTCAGCAGCAGCACGGCGAGCACCCCGCCCATCGCGCCGACGAGGACGCCCTCGATCACGAACGGCCAGCGGATGAACCAGTTGGTCGCGCCGACGAGCTTCATCACCTCGACCTCGCGCCGGCGGGCGAAGATCGAGAGGCGCAGCGTGTTGGCGACCAGCGCTACCGAAGCGAAGACGAGCAGCGCCATCAGGCCGCCGGTGAGGATCTTCACCAGGCCGGTCGCCGAAAGGATCTTCTCGGTGTCCTCCTCCTTGTTGCGCACCTCGTCGATCGCCGCGAGCGACGGCTCGCGGACGCCGTCCGCGCCGACGGGCGCGAGACGGTCGACGATCGAGGAGACCTCGTCCGGGTCGTCGGGCACGACGCGATACATGTCCGGCAGCGGGTTCGCGCCGAGCAGGTCGGTGCCCTCGGCGAACGCCTCGGGGTTCTTGCGCTTCGCCTCGGCGAGCCCCTCGGCCTTCGAGACGAACTCGACCGACTCGACGTTCGCCGTCCGCTCGAGCGCCGTCGCGAGCTGCTCGCGCTCGCCCTTGGTGGCGTCGTCGGCGACGTAGACGTTGACGACGACCCGGTCGCGCACCTCGTTCGCGGTTCCCGTCGTCGCCTGGACGATCGGGATGAAGACGCCGAGCACGAGCGCGGTCAGCAGCACGGTCAGCATCGCGGCGAGCGCCGGGGCCGAGTTGCGCGAGAGACCGCGGACGGCCTCCTTGAGGAAGAACGGGAGGCTCATCGCTAGTTCGGGTGGCCCTCGGCGCCGACGCCCAGCTCGCCGCGCAGCCGGATCGCGAACTCGGTCGTGGACTCGTCCGGACGGTAGAGGCCGGACTGCTCGTCGCGGATGATTCGCCCCTCGCGCAGCTCGATCACGCGCCGGCGCATCTTGTCGACCATCTCCTTGTCGTGGGTCGCCACGACGACCGTCGTCCCGGTCCTGTTGATCCGGTAGATCAGCTGCATGATCCCGATCGAGGTCTCGGGGTCGAGGTTGCCGGTCGGCTCGTCGGCCAGCAGCAGCGGCGGGTGGTTGACGAACGCGCGCGCGATCGATACGCGCTGCTGCTCGCCGCCCGACAGCTCGTCGGGGTAGTTGTGCAGCTTGGTCGAGAGCCCGACGAGGCGCAGGATGTCCGGCACCTTGCGGCGGATCTCGTCGCGCTGCTCGCCGATCACCTGCAGCGAGTAGGCGACGTTGTCGTAGACGGTCCGGTTCGGCAGCAGCTTGTAGTCCTGGAAGACCGTCCCGATGTTGCGGCGCAGGTACGGCACCTTCGAGCGATCGATGTCGTTGAGCTTCTTGCCCGCGATCAGCACGTCGCCGCTCGACGCCTCGAGCTCCTTCATCAGCAGGCGGATGCAGGTCGACTTGCCGCAACCCGTCGGACCAACGAGGAAGACGAACTCGCCGCGGCCGATCTTTAACGACGCGTGCTCGAGGCCGACCGAGCCGCCGTCGTAGACCTTCGAGACGTCACGCAGCTCGACGACGGGGACGTCGCCGGAGGGCGTGGGCGGTTGTGGCGCGGGACCGACGTCCGGGCGCCTGCGGGTGCGTATCTGGGCCATGCGGGCCACAGTTGATAGCGGTCCGCCGCCGCCGACTCTGCAGGTGCAACTGCACGTGCAGAGTTTGCAACGTTTGTTGCAGACGCGGATCGGTCAGCCGCGGACCCGCCAGCGCGTGAAGAGCTCGCCGCCGGACTCGCAAAGCCAGACGAGCTCGGCGCCGGCGGGGTCCGGCAACGCGCGGCCGGTGGCGATCGTCGGCTCATCGCCGCCGCCGACCAGCTGGGGAGCGATCGAGAGGAAGAGCTCGTCGATCAGGCCCGCGGCGAGCAGGTAGGAGACGAGCGTGGGACCGCCCTCGCAGACCAGCGAGCGGAAGCCGTGCTCGGAGCGCAGGCGAGCGAGCAGCAGGCGCAGGTCGTCGCCGACGCGCTCGTAGGTCACGTCGGCCGTAACGCCCTCGAGCTCGTGCTTCGCACCCGTAGCGACGACCACGGGAGCGCCGGGCGCCTGCAGCAGCGGCAGGTCGGACGGCAGCAGCAGCCGGCCCGACACGATCACCGTCGGCTGGACCGGATCGAGGCCGTGGCGCTCGCGGGCGCCGCGCAGCTCGTCGTTCTTGACCGCCTCGCCGTAGCGCTCGGTCCGCACGGTTCCGGCACCGACCAGCAGCGCATCCCCCGCGCTGCGCAGCAGGTGGAACAGCTTGCGGTCGTCACCGCTGCTCAGTCCGCGCGTCTGGCCGTCGAGCGCCGCGCGCCCGTCGAGCGAGGACACCATGTTCACGACGACGTACGGCCGCTCCTCGGGTGCGCGCGAGCCGAGGTCGAGCGTGGCTACGAGGTCCTCGGCGGTCGTCTCGCCCGGCCGCGGGTAGAGGCGGTTCAAGCGTTTGCCGGCTGGGCGCTGCCCGGGCCGATCGCGACCATCCGCTCGATCGGGACGCGCGCCCGCTCGGCAATCGCCGGATCGACCTTGACGACCGGCGCCATCTCGCGCAGGGCGTCGCGCAGCTTCGGCAGCGTGATCATCTTCATGTACTTGCAGGACGCCATCCGGTTCGCCGGGATGAAGCGCTTGCCGGGGTTCTCCTGCTCGAGCGGGTGGAGCATCCCGGTCTCGGTCGCGACGATGAACTCGTCCGCGTCGGAGTCGCGCGCGAAGTCGAGCATCCCGCCGGTCGAGAGCATGTGGGTGCGCTCGGGGTCGATGTCTCCCGAGGCGACGAACTCCATCACCTGGGTCGTGCAGCCGCACTCGGGATGGACCATGAACTCCGCGTCGGGGTGGGCGGACTGCATGTCGTTGATGTCGCGCGGGCGGATGCCGGCGTGGACGTGACACTCGCCGTCCCAGACCTGCATCCGGCGGCCGGTCTCGCGCTCCACGTAGGCGCCGAGCCACATGTCGGGGCCGAACAGGATCTCGGTGTCCTCGCCGTGCTCGCGCCAGATGTGCTCGACCACCTGGACGGCGTTCGAGGAGGTGCAGCAGTAGTCGGTCTCGGCCTTGACCTCGGCGCTCGTGTTGACGTACATCACGACGACGGCGCCGGGATGCTGGGCCTTCCAAGCGCGCAGCTGATCGGCGGTGATCGCGTCGGCGAGCGAGCAGCCGGCGTCCAGGTCGGGGAGCAGCACCGTCTTCTCCGGCGAGAGGACCGACGCCGTCTCGGCCATGAAGTGGACGCCGCAGAAGGCGATGACCTGCTCGTCGGAGGCGGCCGCCTGACGCGACAGGCCGAGCGAGTCGCCGACGAAGTGGGCGACGTCCTGGACCTCCGGCAGCTGGTAGTTGTGCGCCAGGATCACCGCGTCGCGCTCGGCCGCGAGCGCCCGGACCTCGTCCTTCAGCGCAGGGACGTTCTCCAGCTCCAACAGCTGTGTGGATGCAGCTCCCGCTGGGGGAATCGGCTGGACCGGCATGTTTCGAACCTCTTTCGGTGTCGAAATGAACGTCCGCGCCCCGGGGAGAGGGCGCGGGACTTGCCCAAAGTGTAGACCTCCAAACCTCCGCCTGCCCGCCTGCGCTAGGACGGCGTGAAGAGCAGGCTGACGTCGAGTGCGGGCGCGGAGTGCGTCAGCGCACCGACGGATATGAAGTCGACGCCGGTCTCGGCGACCGCGCGGACGCTGTCGAGGTCGATTCCTCCCGAGGCCTCGAGCTGCGCCCGTCGGGCGGTTCGAGCAACGGCTGCACGCAGCGCCTCAGGGTCCATGTTGTCGAGCAGGACACGGCCGATTCCGGCTTCGAGCACTTCGTCGAGCTCGTCGAGGCTCTCGACCTCGACCTCGACCACCACGCCATCCGGGGCGCCGGCGAGCGCCCGCCGCGCCGCCTCCCCCACTCCGCCCGCGACGCGGACGTGGTTCTCCTTGACGAGGATCGCGTCGTAGAGGCCGAAGCGGTGCGAGACGCCGCCCCCGGCAAGGACCGCTGCCTTCTCGAGCGCACGCATGCCCGGCGTCGTCTTGCGGGTGTCGAGGATTCGCGCGCCGGTGCCAGCGACCGCCGCGGCGTACCGGGCGGTCAACGTGGCGACTCCCGAGAGCCGGCCGAGCAGGTTGAGCGCGACCCGCTCGGCGGCGAGGATTGCGCGTGCGTCGCCGGACACGTCAAGCAGCTGGTCGCCTGGCGCGACGCGATCGCCGTCGGTGGCCCGCGTCGCGACCTCGAGCCGCCGGTCTACGGACTCGAAGACGGCTGCCGCGATGTCGCTTCCCGCGAGCACGCCGTCGGCCTTCGCGACCACGACGCCGCTCGCGCGGGTCCCCTCCGGCACCACCGCCCGAGAGGTCAGGTCGCCGGCGCCGAGGTCCTCGTCGAGCGCTCGCTGGATCAGGTCGCGCATCGCGGCGACTGTACGCGAAAACGACTGGTCCGGAGACGCCCGACGGCCGGTGTGGCGCCGCGCGATGGTGGAAGTGGCGTCTCGCGGTTAGGTTGGCGTCTCCTACCCCAACCCTCGGAGGACTCAGCACCAGATGCGACTCTCGACCAAGTGCCTCGCCGCTCCCGCCGCGCTGCTTGCGGCACTCGCCGTCGCCGTGCCCGCCAGCTCGATCGCCACGCCCGTCGCCGACGACGGCGCCAGCGCCGCCCAGCGCAGCAAGGACCCGCGCGACCGCGGCGACAGAGGCGACCGGACCAGCCCGCAGTGTCGCGGCCTCGCGCGCCGCGAGGAGATCGCCCAGGCCAACCTGTCTCAGGACCAGGCGAAGCTCAGGCGCGCGAAGGCGAACCTGACCAAGGCGCGTAACGCCGTGAAGAAGACGACGCCCGGCACGAAGGCCAACAAGAAGGCCAAGGCGAAGGTCGCCAAGGCGAAGAAGAAGGTCAGGAACGCGAAGGCGGCGGTCAAGGACGGCAAGGCCACGCTGAAGAACGCCCAGCGGCAGGCCCAGGCACGCGGCTGCTAGCCAGTACCTGCTCTAGCCGGCGCCGTTGGAGGCGGCGCCGGCACGGCGCAGCAGCTCGGCGCGCACGAGCTCGTCGAGATCGCCGTCGAGGACCCCCTGGGCGTTGCCGATCTCGACGTTCGTGCGGTGGTCCTTGACCATCGTGTAGGGGTGCAGCACGTAGGAGCGGATCTGCGAGCCCCAGCCGACGTCCTGGGCCTCGCCCTTCTCCTTGGCGATCTCCTCCTGGCGCCGCTGCTCCTCGCGCTCGATCAGCTTCGCGCGCAGCATGCGCAT
>DATABV010000208.1:0-7676 GCA_036259395.1 Thermoleophilaceae bacterium
CGGGGGCTCGCGCCCCCGGACCCCCGAGGTTGCGTGGCCGGTCGGCGTGGGGCGCGAGCCCCGGTGTGATTGCCGCCGAGCGATGGGCTATTCTGCCGCGCAGTTCGAGTCAGCCGAGTCCCCTGCGGTCCAGCCGGAGGGGAACGGGGGAACCAATCGAGCGTCGTCAAGGCGCTCGAGGGGCGAATCGAAGGCGCACAGTCGCCGCCGTAGCGCCGCTCTTTCGGCGCGAGCCCGTCAGCTAACCCCGTAGGCCCAAGAAAGAGAGGCAGTACGAACCAGTGCCTTCGGGTCGATCAACCTACGTCCTGACCGCCCTCGCGCTCGCCCTGATCGCGACTCCGGCGACCGCCAGCGCGGACCGCGGGTCGAGCTCCTCCGCCGGCGGCGTGATGTTCGTCGAGACGCCGAAGATCGCCAAGATCGCCTGCGTCAAGCGCTGCGCCGCCCGCAAGCGGCTGCAGGGCGGCAGCACCGCCCGGATCTCCGGCGGCTCGCTCGACCAGGTGACCACCGCGATCTTCCACGGCTCCGTAGGCAGCCACGACGACGTCCGCGCCGCCGTCAAGCCGCTCAACGCCAAGCGCCTGCGCGCCGAGGTCCCGACCAGCGCCGTCACCGGCCCGATCTCGCTGGTGACGACCACCGCCGTCGCCTCGGCACCGAGCGCCCCGATCGCGATCCTCCCGCCGCTGCCCACGGACGTCCTGACAGCCGGCGACCACGTCTTCCCCGTCGCCGGCCGCCACGACTTCGGCGGCTCCGGAGCCGACTTCGGCAGCGGCCGTTCCGGCCACAGCCACCAGGGCCACGACGTCTTCGCGCGCTGCGGCACCCCGCTCGTCGCCGCCCGCGGCGGCCGGATCCAGGCCCGCAAGTACCACTCCGCAGCGGGCCACTACGTCGTCGTCGACGCCGACGACAGCGGCACCGACTACGTCTACATGCACCTTGCCGAACCCAGCCCCTTCCGCCGCGGCGACACCGTCGCCACCGGCCAGCGAATCGGCGCCGTCGGCGACTCCGGCAACGCCCGCGGCTGCCACCTCCACTTCGAGCTCTGGTCAGCCCCTGGCTACTACGAAGGCGGCCATCCCTTCAACCCCCTCCCCGCCCTCAAGGCCTGGCGGCGGTAGGTCGGGGTCCATCGGGCTAGGGCTCTGGCCGCTCTGCCCGCGGGTCCTGTCTCCGATTTTGGTTCACGTGCTCGTTACTGCGCGCGCGAACGCAAAATCGTCACCACCCGCGGAGGCAGACCCGCGGCCCCCACGGCCGATCCCCCTAGCGGGTAGCGCCTACTCCCACTCGATAGTGCCCGGTGGCTTGGACGTGATGTCCAAGACGACCCGGTTGACCTGGCGGATCTCGTTGATCATCCGCGAGGCGACCCGCTCGAGCAGGTCGTAGGGCAGGCGGGCCCAGTCCGCGGTCATCGCGTCGTCGCTGGTGACGGCGCGGACTACGACGACGTAGCCATAGGTGCGCTCGTCGCCCTGGACTCCGACGGTGCGCAGGTCGCCGGGCAGCACGCAGAACGATTGCCAGAGCTCCCGGTAGAGGCCCGCGGAGCGGATCTCCTCCTGGAGGATGAAGTCGGCGTCGCGCAGGATCTCGAGGCGCTCCTTGGTCACCGCGCCGCCGACGATCCGGATGCCGAGGCCGGGGCCGGGGAATGGCTGGCGCCAGACGAGCCGCTCTGGCAGGCCGAGCTCGATGCCGACCCTGCGGACCTCGTCCTTGAAGAGCGTGCGCAGCGGCTCGACGAGCTCGAACTCGAGGTCGTCGGGCAGCCCGCCGACGTTGTGGTGCGACTTGATCGTGGCGGCGCCGGTGCCGCCGCCGGACTCGATCACGTCGGAGTAGAGCGTGCCCTGGACGAGGTAGTCGGCGTCGCCGAGCTTGGCGGCCTCCTCCTCGAAGACGCGGATGAACTCGCCGCCGATCGCCTTGCGCTTGGCCTCCGGCTCGGTCAGCCCCTCGAGCCGGGCGAGGAAGCGCTGCTCGGCGTCGACGGCGACGAGCGGCACCTTGAAGTGGTCGCGGAACGCGCTGACGACCTGCTCGGCCTCGTTCTTGCGCATCAGCCCGTGGTCGACGAAGACGCAGGTCAGCTGGTCGCCGATCGCGCGGTGGACGAGCAGCGCGGCGACCGACGAGTCGACGCCGCCCGAGAGGCCGCAGATCACCTTGCCGTCGCCGACCTGCTCGCGGATTCGGCGGATCTGCTCCTCGGCGACCGACGCAGCGTTCCAGGACATGTCGCAGCCGCAGACGTCCTCGAGGAAGCGGGTCAGGATCTGCGTGCCGTAGGGGGTGTGGACGACCTCCGGATGGAACTGGATCCCGTAGAGCCCGCGCTCGACGTCCTCGAAGGCGGCGACCGGCGACTCCGTCGACGAGGCGAGCGCCACCGCCCCCGGCGGCGCCTCGTAGACCGTGTCGCGGTGGCTCATCCAGCAGCTCTGCTCGGTGGGCAGCTCGGCGAGCAGCCGGCCCGGCTCCTGGACGGTCAGCTGCGAGCGACCGAACTCCCCCACCTCGGCGCTCTCGACGCGGCCGCCGAGGCTGTGCACCATTGCCTGCATGCCGTAGCAGATGCCGAGCACCGGGATCTCCAGCTCGAGCAGCTCGGAGTCGAGGGCCGGAGCGCCGTCGGCGTAGACCGAGGCGGGACCGCCCGACAGGATCAGGCCGCGCGGCCGGCGCTTGCGGATCTCGTCGAGGCCGACATGGTGCGGCAGCAGCTCGCTGAAGACGCCGCACTCGCGCACGCGACGGGCGATCAGCTGCGAGTACTGGCCGCCGTAGTCGAGCACGACGACCTCGTCCTGGCGGACCTCGCGCGAGGCGTCGAGCTCTGCGGCGCCGGCGGGATCGGTGCCGGTGATCGCCGCGGCAGCGGCGTCGACGACCCCGCCGGAGGACGCGGCCGCGTCGGCCACCTACTCCACCAGGGCGGGGTCGGCATGCACGGGGCCCGACCCATTCGTGACCCCGTCGGCCGCCGGCGCGGCCTTGGCGGCCGACTGGGCGCCCATGCCGATCGCCTGGTCGCGCTGGAGCTGCTTGCCCTCCGTCTGCAGCGACGGGGCGACCATCACCTCGGCGCGGTGGAAGGACGGGATGTCCTCGTAGCCGCAGGTCGCCATCGACGTGCGCAGGCTGCCCATCAGGTTGAAGGTGCCGTCGTTCTCGTGCGCCGGGCCGAGCAGGATCTGCTCGAGCGTGCCGTTCTGGGTCGTCTGGACGCGCGCGCCGCGCGGCAGGTCGGGGTGGAAGGTCGCCATGCCCCAGTGGTAGCCGTGCCCGGGAGCCTCGTAGGCGCGGGCGAGCGGCGACCCGATCATCACGGCGTCGGCGCCGCAGGCGAACGCCTTGGAGATGTCGCCGCCGTTGCGCATCCCGCCGTCGGCGATCACCTTGACGTACTCGCCGGTCTCGAGCATGTGCTGCGAGCGGGCGGCGGCGACGTCGGCGATCGCGGTCGCCTGCGGCACGCCGATCCCGAGCATGCCGCGCGTCGTGCATGCCGCGCCCGGGCCGACGCCGACAAGGACGGCCGCGGCGCCGGTTCGCATCAGGTGCAGGCCGGTCGAGTAGGAGGCGCAGCCGCCGACGACGACCGGGACATCCGGCGGCACTTCCTCGCGGATGAACTCTTTGAGGTTGAGCGGCGGGCGCGACTCGTCGGTCGATACGTGCTCGGCCGAGATCACCGTCCCCTGGATGACCAGCACGTCGATGCCCGCCTCGATCGTCGTCTCGTAGTAGTCGCGCACGCGCTGCGGCGTCAGCGAGGCGGCGCAGACGACGCCCATGTCCTTGATCTCGCGGATCCGCTTCGCGATCAGCTCCTGCTTGACGGGCTCGCGGTAGATCCGCTGCATCTCGGCGGTCGCCTCGTCCTTGTCGAAGCCGCTGATCCGCTCGAGCTGCTCCTCGGCATCCTCGTAGCGACAGAAGACGCCCTCGAGGTTGAGCACCGCGAGGCCACCGAGGCGGCCGATCTCGCCGGCGGTGCGCGGCGACACGACGCCATCCATCGCGGACGCGAGCAGCGGCAGCTCGAAGCGGTAGTTGCCGAGCGTCCAGGTGATGTCGATGTCGTCGGGATCGCGCGTGCGGCGCGAGGGGACGATGGCAATGTCATCGAAGCCATAGGCCCTGCGGCCCTTCTTGCCCCGACCGATCTCGATCTCCATGGCGCGGATCCTAGGTTCGACGGCGGACGAGTCCCGAGGTTACCAACGTGCGTTTTCCGCATCGCCATGCGGAATTCCCGCACCTTGCGGGAATTGGCCGGGGCTCACGCCCCCGTACCCCCGGTGGTGCCTGGCCGGCCGGAGCTACCCGGGCTGCAGCGTCGGCGCCTCGAGCGTCTCGAGCTCGACCGCCGTGGAGAGCCGGTCGACCTCGCGCGGGTCGAGGACGCCGGCGCCGAAGTGCTGGGTCGACTCGGCGCCGCAGGCGACGCCGAAGCGCAGGCACTCGTCGTCGGGCAGGCCGTCGTAGCGGCCGGCGACGTAGCCGGCGAGGAAGGCATCGCCAGAGCCGACCGACGACACGGGCTCGAGCGGCTCGAGCGTCGCGCGGGTCAGCCGTCGCGGGCGCGTGGCGTCCGACTCGTCGCCGTGCAGCGCGAGGCAGCCGTCGGCGAGCGTCATGATCGCCTCGCGCGCGCCGAGGTCGACCATCTCGGGCAGCGCCGTGCGACGGTCCTCGTCGTCGGCGAACTCGTGGCCGACGAGCTCCTCCGCCTCGTTCTCGTTCGGCGCGATCACGCTCGGCTGGGCACGCACCGCGAGCCGCAGCGGCTCGCCCTCGCAGTCGAGCACCGTCGTCACGCCGACGCGGCGCAGCTCCTCGACCAGCCGTGCGTAGAGGCCGGCGTCCACCCCGCGCGGCAGGCTGCCGCTGAAGACGCAGAGCGCGGCACCCTTGGCGAGGTAGAGCAGCTTGTCGACGAACAACGCCAGCTCGGCCTCGGACACCGACGGGCCGCGCTCGTTGATCTCGGTCTGCTCGCCTGAGGTCGGGTCGACGACCGCGGTCGAGGTGCGCGACTCCTCGCGGATCCGCACGAAGTCGCTGAGGATCGCCTCGTCGGTCAGCTGCTCGATGATCCGCGAGCCGGTGTGGCCGCCGGCGAACCCGGTGGCGATCACCGGCCGGCCGAGCGACTTCAGCGCTCGCGCGACGTTGACGCCCTTGCCGCCGGGCATCGAGGCCTGCTCGACTGCGCGGTGGCGGTGGCCGAGCCGGAAGCTGGGGACCGCGAGCGTCTTGTCGATCGCGGCGTTGAGGGTGACGGTGATGATCATGGCTTCCCGGCTGGGTCCTGTTGATCCCGCGCTCTGACTCGCTCCCGCTCTCGGCGCCTGGTCGCTGCACGGCGATGTCGGTGCCGCCGCCGCATCTGCATTCCCACCGCGCCGGTGACCGAAACGATGACCAAGAGAGCGAGCGCCGTCAAGGGCGGGCCCAGACTCGCGACGACTCGCCGCAGCGGACCGGCGCCCGGCACCCGCTTCGCCGTCAGGAGCGCGACCCGCTCGACGACCTCACCATCGCGGCGGACGACGACGGTCCCGACGGGCGTGCCTGCGGCGATCTCCCCCGCGAGCTCCTCGGGCGCCCTGACCCGCTGCTCGAGCCGTTGGTCGCGCCGCGCGGTCACCGCCAGCGCACGTCGCGGGACCAGGGCGACCGTCTCGTCGTGGTGGGCGACATCCGCGCGCGCCACTGCGCGGCCTTTACGCAACAGCGGCACGCGGCGGTACTGGGCGAGCCCGTAGCGCAGCAGCGCGAGCGTGTCCGCGTCGCGTGCCGCCTCGCTCGGCTCGCCGAGCACGACGCTCACGACCTGCGCGCCGTTGGACCCGGTTGCCGAGCCGACCAGCACGTAACCGGCCTCGCTCGTGTAGCCGGTCTTGATGCCGTCGACGGCCGGGACACTGGCGATCAGGTCGTTGCGGTTGCCGACGACGCGCGGCTCGGCGCCCGACTCCAGCGTCGCCGACGGCGAGTCGACGATCCGGGCGAAGCGCCGGTCGCGCAGCAGCCGGCGCGCCAACGTCGCGAGGTCACGTGCGCTCGAGTAGTTCTGCGGGTCGTCGAGCCCGATCGGATTGGCGTAACTGGTGTCCTCGAGGCCGAGCTCGCCGGCGCGCGCGTTCATCTCGGCGACGAATGCCTCGCGCGAACCGGAGACCCCCTCGGCGAGCGTCGCCGCCGCGTCGTTGGCGCTCTCGAGCATCAGCGCCTCGAGCAGGTCGCTGACCCGCATCCGCTCGCCGGGCCGCAGGTCGATCTTCGACTCGGCCGGTGCCGCCTGGTAGTCGGCGGCGGCATAGACCGCGTCGAGCGGAGCGCGCTCGAGCGTCAGCAGGGCAGTCATCAGCTTCGTCGTGCTTGCGATCGAGCGACGCTGCGTCGGTTCCTTCTCGAGGATCGGCGTCCCGTCGCCCGCGTCGACGAGGATCGCCGCGTCGGCGCCCTCGAGGCTCGGACGCTGCGGCGCCTGGCCGCTTGCCGCCGGTACGACCGACCACGCCAGCGCGACCGCCGCCGCGACACCGGCCAGCCGCCGCACGATCACTCGCGCAGCTTGATCTTCTGACCGGCGATCAAGGCCTGCGGATCGAGCTCGGGGTTGAGCTCCTGGAGCGTCTCGACAGGCACGCCGGTCTGCTCGGCGATCCCACCGAGCGTGTCGCCCGCCTTGATCGTGTAGTTCGCCCGTTGCCGCGGTCGTGGCCTCTCTGCGGTTCCGGCGGTCTGCTGGCTCGCGGGCTGCGAGACCGACGGATCGCCGCCCGAGGAGCCTCCGCCGCTGAGCGAGCTGCCGATCACGACCAGGACCGCGAGCGCACAGACGGCGATCGCGGCTGGGGCGAGGATGCGGGCGGAGCTGCGGGAGGAGTGGGTCGGCATGGCCTGGCTCAGGCGGGCAGCATAGGCGCTCAGGCGCGCCAGGCCAGTGCGCGCAACTCCTCGGCCGAGGCTGCCGCGGCAGAGGCCGGATCGCCGCCGCGATCCGCGTGGGCGTTGACGATCGAACGCGAGGCGGCGACCAAGCCCGCCGCCGGGTGCGGCGCGAAGGCGGGTCCGAGCGCGTCGACACTCCCGCCCTGAGCCCCGACGCCGGGCAGCAGGAAGATCGCGTGCGGCATCAGCTCGCGCAGGCGGCCGAGCCGCTCGGGCCGGGTGGCGCCGCAGACCGCCCCGACGAGCGACAGCCCGCAGTCGCCGAGCTGGTCGGCGCCGAAGACGTCGGCCAGCTGGGCGAGCCGCTCGTGCAGCGGCCGTCCGTCCGCGTCGAGGTCCTGCAAATCGGCGGCGCCCGGATTGGAGGTGTTGACGAGCAGGAAGCAGCCAGCGTCCGCCGCGGCCGCGGCCTCGACCAACGGCGCGATCGCGTCGCCGCCGAGCAGCGGGTTGGCCGTGAACGCGTCTGCGCGCAGGCCCTCGACGGTCCCGAACGGCCCATCGGTCGACCCGACCAGCGCCTGCGCATAGGCGCGCGCTGTCACCGGCACGTCGCCGCGCTTGCCGTCGGCGAGGAACAGCAGGCCGTGCGCGCGAGCGACGTCGCGCGTCGCCTCGAGCGCCGCCCAGCCGGGAGCGCCAAGGCGCTCGAAGCAGGCGAGCTGCGGCTTGACCGCGACGCATGCCGG
>DATABV010000209.1:0-26834 GCA_036259395.1 Thermoleophilaceae bacterium
GATGCCGAGCGTCGCGCCGCCGCGCGCGAGTTCCTGCACGGTCGCGGGGGCGCTGCGAGGACTGCCCGACCCGCGGGCGCCGCGCCGCGACGTGCTACCGCTGGAGACCAGCGACGCACCGGCGGGCGACGTCTGGCGATCGCCTCGGTGGTCGGCGGGCTCGCGGTGCTGGTCGTCGCCTGGTTCCTACTCTCGCTCTTCCAGCCGCTGAAGGGTGACGGTTCCGGCGAGGTCACGGTCACGATCCCGAGTGGCGCGAGCGTCGGACAGATCGCCGACATCCTCGAGCAGGAGGGCGTGGTCGCGTCCGCGTTCTTTTTCCGCACTCGCGCCTCGCTGGCCGGCAAGGGCGGCGACTTCAAGGCCGGCGAGTTCCCACTGCGCGAGGACATGAGCTACGGCGCGGCGATCGAGGCGCTGAGCGAGAGCCCGCCGCCGCCCGACACCGTGACGATTACGGTCCCGGAGGGCCTTTCGCGCTCCGAGACGGCCGCGCTAATCGGCGACTCGCTGCGCGGCGACTACATGAAGGCGACGATCCGCTCGCCGCGACTCGATCCAGCCGAGTACGGCGGTCGAGGCGCGAAGGACCTCGAGGGCTTCCTGTTCCCGGCGACCTATGAGCTGAAGCCGGGCCAGTCCGTGCGGGCGCTCGTCGACCGCCAGCTCGATGCCTTCGAGCGCGAGCTCGCGAAGGTCGACCTGCGCTACGCGAAGAGCAAGAACCTGACCGCCTACGACGTCCTGACGATCGCCTCGATGATCGATCGCGAGGCCCAGCTGCCACGCGAGCGGCGGCTCGTCGCCTCGGTGATCTACAACCGGCTCAGCCAGGGGATCCACCTCGGGATCGACGCGACGATCCGCTTCGCGACCGGGAACTGGAGCGAGCCGCTGAAGGAGTCCGAGCTGGCGATCGACTCCGGCTACAACACGCGCCTGAATCCCGGCCTGCCGCCGGGGCCGATCGGCAACCCCGGGCTGGCGGCGATCGAGGCGGCGGCGCGGCCAGCGCAGACCGACTTCATCTACTACGTCGTCAAGCCGTGCGGCAACGGCGCGCACGCGTTCTCGTCCAGCGACGCCGAGTTCCAGGAGGACGTCGCCCGCTACAACGCCGAGCGTGAGCGCCAGGGCGGCCAGTCGCCGACCGAGTGCTGATGGGCAAGACGCTGCTCGGCGTCGCCGGCTGGCCGGTCGCGCACAGCCGCTCGCCCGCGATGTTTGCGCCGGCGCTCGCCGAACTGGGGCTCGACTGGCGCTACGTCCACCTGCCGCTCCCGCCGGAGCGCTTCGCGGAGACCGCGCGCTCGCTCGAGGCGTCCGGCTACCGCGGGATCAACGTGACGATGCCGCATAAGCGTGCGGCGCACGACCTCGCCGACGAGCTGACGCCGGCGGCGGCCGCGATCGGGGCGGCGAACACCCTGACCTTCGACGACGGGCGGATCGAGGCCGACAACACCGACGCCGGTGGCTTCCTCGATGCGCTCGACGCCGATCCAACGGACTGGCGCTGCCTAGTGCTGGGGGCAGGCGGATCGGCACGGGCGGTCGTCTGGGCGCTGCGCGAGGCCGGAGCGGCCGAGGTGTCGGTCTGGAACCGGACGGCCGAGCGGGCCGCGGCCTTGGCCGACGAGTTCGGCGTACGGCAGGTGACGAGGCCAGAGGCGGCAGACCTGGTCGTCAACTGCACCTCCGTCGGTATCGATCGCCGCCAGAAGCAGTCCGAGGCGCTTGCCGCCTTCCCACTCGACTGGATCGATTCGCCTCAGACGTTCTTCGACCTCACGTACGGATCAGGCACCACCGCGCTCGGGGGTTGGGCCGCGGCGCGGGGTGCTCGTGTGATCGACGGGCTCGAGATGCTCGTCCGTCAGGGCGCGCGCAGCCTTGAGCGCTGGACCGGCCGCGAGGCGCCGCTGGAGGCGATGCGGTCGGGAGCGCTCGGCAGCTAGGCGGTCGCCTTCGCACGGCCGCGACGCGACGGCTCTGCACAACTTCGCCCGCCATAAGGCTTCGCTGTCGATCTGCCGATAGGGCGGGAGATGGCTGTCTCGCGTCCCCTCCTGATCGCCCTGGTGGCGGCCGTGCTCGGCCTCGCCGCGTTCTACGCGACGCAGGGCTCGCGCGACTCCACGGAGACCGCCGCGCCCGTCGCGCCGGTCGTTCCCGCGGAGACGGCCAACAGCTCGCGGACAAAGGACGCGCAGGCCGACGAGGCCTCCTCGCAGCCGACACGGCGCAAGCCCGAGCAGGCGCAGGCCCGCCGCGACAGCGCCGCGGAGCGTCGCCTTGCGCGTGCCAAGCGAATCGGGATGCCGCTCCCCGTGGCTCGCGCCCTGCGCGCCCGCAGGACGGTCGTCCTCTACTTCCGTGGCAGCCCCTCCGCCGACGATCGCGCTACCGCGCGAGCGGTCGCCGGCCTGCGCGGCCAGCGCGGCGTGACGGTGTTCGCCGATCGGATCGGCCGGCTCGGGCGCTACCGCGCGGTCGTCGGCGACCTCGGCATCGCCCAGGCGCCTGCAGTGGTGATCATCGGCCGCGGACGCGCGGCGCGCGTCGTCGAGGGCTACATCGACCCGACCACGCTCGCGCAGGACGTCGCCGACGCGCGATGACCGGCGGCTTCGGCGGTGACGGCGGGCTTGGCAGCGGTGGCGGGCCGCCGCATCTGCGGCCCGTGCCCTCGCCGGGCTCGGGCGGTCCCGCGGCCGCGCACGATCGGGAGCCCGACCCGGGCACGGGGCTGACGCCGCCGCGCCAAGCGAGCGCCCGCGGCCGCTTCATCTCAGACGTTGTCGTTGAGCTCGGCTTCGCCGCCCGTGAGCGCGTCGACGCCGCGGTCGACGAGGCCCGGGCGTCCGGCCGTACCGCCGAGCAGGTGCTGGTCGAGAGCGGCGCCCTGACGCCCGAGCAGCTCGCGCGCGCGACCGCGGAGCGCTTCGGCCTCCACCACGTCGACCTCAACGTCTACAAGCCGGACCTCGGCGCGGCCAACCTGATCCCGCCGCAGGCGGCGCGCCGCTTCAGCGCCGTACCGATCGGCTTCGATGAGGGCAACCTGCTGGTCGCGATGGTCGACCCGTCGAACGTCCTCGCGCTCGACGACATGAAGTTGCTGACCGGCCACGAGCTGCGGCCGGTCGTCGCCTCCCCCGACGACATCGCCGCGCTGATCAGCCGCATGTCGCGCCTCGATGACGCAGTCGCGGAGGCGGTCCAGGAGGAGGACGACGAGGCCGAGGCGGCGGTCACCGACATCCGCGAGTCGGCCGAGGACGCGCCGGTCATCAAGCTGGTGAACTCGATCATCGCCCAGGGGGTCGAGGAGGGTGCCTCGGACATCCACTTCGAGCCCGATGGGCGCGACATGCGCGTGCGCTTCCGCATCGATGGCGTGCTCAGCGAGACGACCTCGATCCCGCGCCGGATGGTCGCGGGTGTGGTCTCGCGCGTGAAGATCATGGCCGACCTCGACATCTCCGAGCGACGCGTGCCGCAGGACGGCCGCGTCGGTCTGAAGGTCGAGAACCACGCGGTCGACATCCGCGTCGTGACGATGCCTTCGGTTCACGGCGAGGGCATCGTCATGCGCCTGCTCGACAAGGACCAGGCGCTGCTGACGCTCGACAAGCTCGGCATGTCCGGGGAGCCGCGCGAGCGCTTCGAGCTCGCCTTCCGCCAGGCCTACGGAGCCGTGCTGGTGACCGGACCGACCGGCTCGGGCAAGTCGACGACGCTCTACGCGGCGCTCAACGCGATCAACTCGGTCGACAAGAACATCATCACGATCGAGGACCCCGTCGAGTACCAGCTTGCCGGCGTCAACCAGCTGCAGGTCAACCACAAGGCCGGCCTGACCTTCGCGCGCGGCCTGCGCTCGATGCTGCGCGCGGACCCCGACGTGATCATGGTCGGCGAGATCCGCGACTCCGAGACTGCGCGGATCGCCGTCGAGTCGGCGCTGACCGGCCACCTCGTGCTCTCGACGCTGCACACCAACGATGCCGCGTCGGCGATCACCCGCCTCACCGAGATGGGGATCGAGCCGTTCCTGACCTCGTCGGCGGTCGACTGCGTCGTCGCCCAGCGGCTGACGCGACGGCTGTGCCCGAGCTGCAAGCGGCGCACGATTCTCGACGTCGACGCGCTGCGCGAGTCCGGATTCCAAGCCGCCTTCGACGTCGAGGCCTACGAGCCGGTCGGCTGCTCGCGCTGCAACGGCACCGGCTACAAGGGACGCGTCGGCCTCTACGAGGTGATGGTGCTCAGCGACGAGATCCGCGAGCTCGCGGTGAAGCGCGCCTCCGCCGACGAGATCGTCAAGGTCGCCGTCCACCAGGGGATGCGCCCGCTGCGCGACGACGGACTCGACAAGGTCCGCCAGGGCCTGACCTCGATCGCCGAGGTGACACGTGTCTCCTGAGATTCAGGACCGCGGACGCGGCTGCCGATAGGGGCGAGCATGGAGTTTGACTTCGCAGACGTCCTGATCGAGGTAATGGAGCGCAACGCCTCCGACCTTCATTTGACCGCTGGCTCGCCGCCAATGGTGCGTCTGCGCGGCAAGCTGACGGCGCTCGACTACCCGCCGCTCGACCCGACGACGGTACGCGAGGTCGTCTACTCGATCCTGACCAACGATCAGCGCCAGAGGCTCGAGACCGAGTGGCAGATCGACCTCGCCTACTCGATCCCCGGCAAGGCGCGCTTCCGCGTCAATGCCTACTTCCAGCGTGCGTCGCTCGGCGCCGCGCTGCGCCTGATCCCGCAGGAGATGCCGCGCCTGGCGGATCTCGGCCTACCGGCCACGCTGCGTGAGTTCACCAAGAAGCCGCGCGGCTTCGTGCTCGTGACTGGCCCGACCGGCTCCGGCAAGTCGACGACGCTCGCATCGATGCTCGACCTGATCAACGACGAGCGCGACGAGCACATCATGACCATCGAGGACCCGATCGAGTTCCTCCACCGCCACAAGCGCTGCATCGTCAACCAGCGCGAGATCGGTGCGGACGCGCAGACCTTCTCGCTGGCGCTGAAGGCGGCGCTGCGCCAGGACCCCGACGTGATCCTGGTCGGCGAGATGCGCGACCTCGACACGATCTCGACCGCGCTGACGGCGGCCGAGACCGGTCACCTTGTCTTCGCGACGCTGCATACCCAGGACACCGCGCAGACGATCGACCGCATCGTCGACGTCTTCCCGCCGCAGCAGCAGCACCAGGTGCGGATGCAGCTCTCGGTCGCGCTGCAGGGAATCGTGACCCAGCAGCTGCTCCCGACCGCCGACGGCATGGGGCGCGTCGCCGCTACCGAGGTCCTGGTGCCGACCAACGCCGTACGCAACCTGATCCGCGAGGGCAAGACGCACCAGATCCACTCAGCGCTGCAGACCGGCGTCGCGCACGGCATGCAGACGATGGACGCTTCGCTGGCGGACCTGGTCCGCAAGGGCAAGATCACGCGCGAGCTGGCGGAGTCGCGCTCGACGTCGCCGGAGGAGCTGCGGCGGCTGATGGGAACCGTCCAGGCGGCATGATGAGAATCCGATCACACCCGGCAGAGCCGGGCGTTCCCGGCTGATGGGAACCTTCGCCTTCAAGGCCCTCGACGTCGCCGGCATCCCGACGCGCGGCGAGATCGACGCCGACGACAAGCAGGTCGTCGTATCGCAGCTGCGCTCGCGCGGGCTGACGGTGCTCGACATCGAGGAGCAGAAGCCGACCGACGTCGGCGACATCTTCGCGCGCTTCAAGAAAGTCAAGTCCGAGGATCTGACGATCGCGACGCGCCAGCTCTCGACGATGGTCTCGTCGGGCATGACGCTGCTGCGCTCCTTCCATGTCCTGGAGGAGCAGACCGAGAACGACAAGCTGCGCGACACGTTCACCGCGGTCCGAAAGGACATCGAGGCAGGTCTCTCGCTGTCGCAGGCGATTGGACGCCACCCCGACGTCTTCAACGATCTCTACGTGGCGATGGTGAGCGCGGGCGAGAGCGGCGGCATCCTCGAGTCGACGCTGCTGCGCGTCGCCGACCAGCTCGAGAAGGACGACGCGCTGCGGCGACAGATCAAGGCGGCGATGATCTACCCCGGGCTGATCGCGAGCTTCGCGGGCCTCGTGCTGATCGCGCTCGTCAGCTTCATCGTGCCGGTGTTCGAGCAGATCTTCAAGGACTTCGGCGGGGAGCTGCCGGCGATCACGCAGTTCACCGTCTGGCTGTCGCACATGTTCACCCAGCGCTGGTACGTGCTGATTCTGGTCGCCGTCGCCGTCGTCTGGTCGTTCCGGAAGTGGAAGGGCACCGAGCGCGGCCGGGTGCAATGGGACACGCTGAAGCTGAAGACGCCGATGAAGATCGGCGACATCGTCCAGAAGGTCGCCTTGGCGCGCTTCTCGCGCACCTTCTCCGGCCTCGTCGCGGCCGGCGTGCCGATGCTCGAGGCGATTGACATCACCGGCCGTACCTCCGGCAACAAGGTCGTCGAGATGGCGATGGAGGAGGTCGAGCGGTCGGTCAAGAAGGGCGGCACGATCGCCGCGCCGATGCGCGCGGCGCCCGAGGCGTTCCCGGTGATGGTCGTCCAGATGATCGGCGTCGGCGAGGAGACCGGCGCGCTCGATCAGATGCTGTCGAAGATCGCCGACTTCTACGAGGACCAGGTGGCGGCCTCGTTGAAGGCGCTCACCTCGATCCTCGAGCCGATCATGATCATGCTGGTCGGGGCGATAGTCGGCTTCATCGTGATCTCGATGTACCTGCCGATGTTCCGGGTCTACGACCAGATTCAGTAGCCGGCTCGGCCACCGCCCAACCCTCGGGGAGCTGGCGCGTTGTAGGGGTAGATGCGCGCGACGACGATCAGGTTCACGCCCGAGCTGTGGGCGCTGCTGCAGCGCGAGGCCGAGCGCGAGGAGGTGAGCGTCGCCCAGTACGTACGTGACGCCGCCCTGTTCCGCGTGGCCTACGGTGCCGGCGTCCGGCGCGAGCACGAGGCGCCCGGCGAGGGCGCCGACGCGCCGCCGGCCCTACGGCCGCGATAGCGGCTGCGGCGGCGCTCCCGCCCTCGGCGGGTGGATAATGGGCCGATGGCCCTGTCTCTCGATGCCCGCCTCGTCGCACGCGCAAGGCGCGGCAGCGACGCGGCGTTCGAGCGCCTCTACGCGCGTCACCAGCCGGCGATCCTCTCGTTCTGCCGCCATCTGACCGGCAACCGCGAGGATGCCGAGGACGCCGTCCAGCACACCTTCCTCGCGGCCTACCGCCGAATCACGGGTCCGGGTGACGACCAGCTCGAGCTGCGGCCGTGGCTGTTCGTCGTCGCGCGCAACCGCTGCCTCTCGCTGTTGCGCGCCCGCAGGGAGCTCGCGGTGCCGGCCGTCGACGCCGACAGCAGGGTCTTCGACGGCCTCAGCGCGGAGGTCGAGCGGCGAGAGGACCTGCGCCACCTCGTCCGCGACATGGCGCGGCTCCCCGAGCCCCAGCGCGCGGCGCTGGTTCTGTCGCAGCTCGACGCGCTCGACTACCGCGAGATCGGTACGGTGCTCGATGTCGGGCCCGAGAAGGTCAAGGCGCTCGTCTTCCAGGCGCGCAGCTCGCTGGCCTCGGCTCGTGACGCGCGCGAGGCCCCGTGCCTCGACATCCGCCGCGAGATCGCGACCGCTCGCGGGTCTGCGCTCCGCCGGCGATTGCTCCGCCGCCACGTCGGCCAGTGCGACGGGTGCAGCGAGTTCGAGCAGACGGTGCTGCGCCAGCGACGCGAGCTCGCGTCGCTGCTGCCGGTGGTGCCGTCGGCCGGCCTCGGACAGGCGGTGCTCGACAGCGCGTCTGGCCGCGAAGCTGCGACTGCCGCCGGCGCGGGCGGTGGCGGGGCTACGACGGTCGGAGTGGGGGGTGGCGCCATCGGAGGCGCCGGCGCGGGTGGTGGCGGCCTTGCCGGTACGTTCGGCCTGGTCGGCGCCGGGGGTGCCGCGAAGATCGCCGTAGTGGCCGTTGCGGTCGGCGGCGGGGGTGCGGGCGCGGTCGCCGCCGACCTGCCGTCACGGATCGACGCCGCCGTGCTGTCGATCGGCTCGTCCGGGCACGCCAGCGGCGACCGGGGCGCTGGCTCCGCCGTGCCCGGCGGCACGGACGACGGGGAACAGACCACGCCGAGCGCCGGGGAGGGAGACGGGTCCGACCGGGACTCGACCGGCGACCGGAAACACGGTTTGGACCGGCGCGACAGTGCCATGCGGGGTACGGTGAACGGCGGACGGAGCGACGGCGACGCGCCTCGCGTCGGCGTGCGGGACAGCTATGCGAGCGGCGGCGTGGCTGGAGACGCGGGAGACGGCGGGGACGATCCATCCGGGTCCCGACCCGGATCGGCGCCGGGTGACGAGCTGCCGCCCGGGCTCGCCAAGCGCGACGAGCTGCCCCCGGGGCTGATCCGGCGTGACGGACGGCCGCCCGGCCTCGCCAAGCGCGACGGCGCGTCGCCGGGCCGGTCCGGAGGCGCCCCCGGCGCGGGCCGCGGCGCCCCGCCCGGCGATGGCAACGCGCCGGGCCGAGGCAACCCGGCTGGCCAAAGAGATACCCGCGGGCAGGACAATGGTGGCGGTCAGGGCAACGGCAACGGCGGGGGTCAGGACAACGCCGGCCGAGGCAACGGCAGCGGCGGCAGCCAAGGCACAGGTGAGGGCGGTGCCGGCCAAGGGAACGGCGGCGACAGTCCCGGCAACTCCGGCGGCAACGGAAGCGGCCCCGGCAACAGCGACGGCGGGCCTGCGCCTCCCGAGCCCGGTCAAGGCGGCCCTCCGGGCGGTCAAGGCGACCCCGGCGGCGGCAGGGGGACCCGCGGTCCGATCGGCCAGGGCGACGGCGGTGGAAGCCCCGGCCGAAGCGACGGCGCCGGCAACCCTCGCTGAACGAAGCGCCGCCGGCCAGGCAGATCGCACAGCATCGCGCGAGCCAGCGGTCGATCAGCGGCGTACGAGGCGCGCGACGGCTGCCATCAGCTCATCGGTCAGCTCATCGGGGCTGCCGTCGCCGTGGCCACCGACCACGCAGTGGCGGGCGTGGTCCTCGAGCAGGCCGAGCGAGACCTTGTCGAGCGCCGCTTGGATGGCGGAGATCTGCGTCACGACATCGATGCAGTAGCGATCCTCGTCGACCATCCGCTCGACGCCGCGCACCTGTCCCTCGATGCGACGCAGCCGATTCACGATCTTCTGTCGATCGCCGCTGTAGCCGTGCTTCGTCGTGGAGCCGATGATGCCTTCGTCGTTCATGCCGTGCAATCGTAGCAATACCGGGAGGGGGTATGCTACAGTCGTCTTTCAGATACCCCCCGACCGTATACAGGAGGAACCATATGACGCCCGCAACCGCCGAGCTCGAGTATTCAGTCCCAGGCGTCAGCTGCGGGCACTGCCACACGGCCATCGCCGACGAGGTCGAGCGCGTGGCGGGCGTACGCCGTGTCGAGGTGGACCTCGACGCCAAGCGTGTCGTCGTGCGCGGCGGGGCGCTCGACGACGCAGCGATCCGCGCTGCCATCGAGGCGGCCGGCTACGAGGTCGCGCCATGAGGTCCGCGATGCGCATCGGGGTCTTCGCGGGCGGGCTGGCGGTCGTCTTTGGCGCGGCCTTCCTAGCCGGCGGGGTGTTCGACCCCGATGTCGAGGACGGTGAGCCGACCGCTCACCGAGCTGCCGCGGCCACGCACGAGGGCGATGCGTCGGCCCCTGCGCGAGTTCTTCTCGCGAGCAGCCGCTTCGAGCGCGGCGCCGGCCAGACGCTCGCCTTCCGCGTCGTCGACCGCGAGGGCCGTAACGTCGAGGACTTCGACGTCGAGCACGGCCGCCGGATGCACCTGATCGCCGTGCGCCACGACCTGACCGGGTATCGCCACCTCCATCCGCGCCCGACCGGCGACGGCGGCTGGACCGTGGACGTCGACTTCATGGCCGCCGGGCCGCACCGCGTCTACGCGGACTTCGTCACGCGGGGGAAGCCGTACACGCTGAGCGCGGACGTCGACGTCGCGGGGCGCTATGCCGCCCAGACGCTTCCCGCCCCGGCGACCAGCTCGGACGCGGGCGACGGCTACGAGGTCGAGGTCGCGCGTCACGGAGGCGAGCGCCGCTTCACGGTCTCCAGGGACGGAGAGCCGGTCGACGACATCGAGCCATACCTCGGCGCTCGGGGACACCTCGTCGCGATCGCCGAGGGCGACCTCGCCTTCGAGCATGTCCACCCCAAGGACGGCGCCACCGAGGGGCGTGAGATCCGCTTCGACGTCGCGTTCGGCGGCCCCGGCCGCTACCGGCTCTTCCTCCAGTTCAAGCACGACGGCAAGGTTCGCACCGCCGCCTTCACCGAGCGTGTGGGCGGCGGGGAGCCGGCGCACGGAGACGACGGCCATGGCTACTGAGCGCCTCGACCTGCCGATCGCGGGGATGACGTGCGCATCATGCGCGACGCGGATCGAGAAGCGGCTGAACCGCCTGGACGGCGTCGACGCCGCGGTCAACTACGCGACCGAGAAGGCGACCGTCGCCTATGACCCGCGCACCGTGGAGACAGACGATCTGGTGGCGGCGGTCGAGGCTGCCGGCTACCAGGCCGTCGTGCCGGTAGTCGACGCCGGCGGTGGCGAGGAGGCGCCCCCGGCCGCGGAGGACTCGACAGTGCAGCTTCGCCGCAGGTTGGCGGTCAGCGCCGCTCTCTCGCTGCCGGTGCTCGTGATCTCGATGGTGCCGGCGCTGCAGTTCGACTACTGGCAGTGGCTCGTGCTGCAGCTCGCGACGCCGGTCGTCCTTTGGGGCGCCTGGCCCTTCCATCTCGCGGCATGGCGGAACCTGCGCCACGGCGCGGCGACGATGGACACGCTGATCTCGCTCGGCACGCTCGCCGCCTGGCTCTGGTCGCTGTACGCGCTCTTCCTTGGCGAGGCCGGCATGACGGGGATGACGATGACGATCGACTTCATCCCCGAGCGCGGCGCCGGCGCCGACCACATCTACCTCGAGGTCGCCGCGGTCGTGACGACGTTCATCCTCGCCGGGCGTTACTTCGAGGCGCGCGCGAAGCGTCGCGCGGGCGCGGCGCTGACCGCGCTGCTCGAGCTCGGCGCGAAGGACGTCGGCGTTCTTGGCGAGGACGGCTCCGAGCAGCGGATCGCGATCGACCAGCTGAAGGCCGGCGACCGCTTCGTCACGCGTCCGGGGGAGAAGGTGGCCACCGATGGCGTGGTCGAGCAGGGCAGCTCGGCGCTCGACATGTCGCTGCTGACTGGGGAGTCCGTACCGGTCGAGGTAGGACCCGGCTCGGAGGTCGCCGGCGCGACGGTCAACGTCGGCGGGCGACTGATCGTGCGGGCGACGAAGGTCGGCTCGAACACCGCCCTCGCGCAGATCGCGCGGCTGGTGACCGACGCCCAGGCCGGCAAGGCGCCCGTCCAACGGCTGGCCGACCGGGTCTCGGCAGTGTTCGTGCCGATCGTCGTGGCGCTCGCGGTGGCGACGCTCGGCTTCTGGCTCGGCGCGGGGGAGGGCGCGGCCTTCGCCTTCACCGCGGCGGTGGCCGTGCTGATCATCGCCTGCCCGTGCGCGCTCGGACTCGCGACACCGACGGCGCTGATGGTCGGGACCGGCCGCGGGGCGCAGCTCGGCCTGCTGATCAAGGGCCCGGAGGTGCTCGAGTCGACGCGCCGGGTGGATACGGTCGTGCTCGACAAGACCGGCACGGTGACGTCGGGCAGGATGCAGCTCGTCGACGTGACGGTCGACGGGACCGAGCGGCGTGAGGCGTTGCGGATCGTCGGTTCTGTCGAGGACGCGTCCGAGCATCCGGTCGCGCGGGCGATCGCGGCCGCCGCCCGCTCCGAGCTCGGTGAGCTGGCGCCGGTTGCGAGCTTCGCCAATCGCGACGGCCTCGGCGTCGATGGGGTCGTCGATTCCGACCGGGCCATCGTCGTCGGCCGCCCCAGCCTGCTCGAGCAGCGGGGGCTGGAGCTTCCGGACGGGCTCGAGCAGGCGCGCCGCACGGCCGAGGCCGACGGACGCACGGCCGTCCTCGCCGGCTGGGACGGCCGGGTCCGGGCCGTCCTGGCCGTCGCCGACACGCCCAAGCCGACCAGCGCTGCGGCGGTCCAACGGCTGAAGCGGCTCGGGTTGCGCCCGCTGCTGCTGACCGGCGACAACCGTGCCACCGCCGAGGCCGTCGCGCGCGCGGTCGGCATCGACGAGGCGATCGCCGAGGTGCTGCCCGCAGAGAAGGCCGGCGTGGTGCGGCGACTGCAGGACGAGGGTCGCGTCGTAGCGATGGTCGGCGACGGCGTCAACGACGCTCCCGCGCTCGCCCAGGCCGATCTCGGCATCGCGATCGGGACAGGGACCGACGTTGCGATCGAGGCGTCGGACCTGACGCTGGTCAGCGGCGACCTGCTCGCCGCGCCCGACGCGATTCGGCTGTCGCGCGCGACGCTGCGCACGATCAAGCAGAACCTCGGCTGGGCGTTTGGCTACAACGTCGCCGCGCTGCCGCTGGCCGCCGCCGGGCTGCTCAACCCGCTGCTCGCCGGGGCGGCGATGGCGCTTTCGAGCGTGTCGGTAGTCGCCAACGCGCTGCGCTTGAGGCGGTTCAGGGCGGGGCAGGGGAGCAAGCGATGAACGGGCACAGCCACCACGCCGCCGTGGCGAGTTCAGGTCGCGCGCTCGACCCGGTCGCGCTGAGCGCGACGCTGCACTGCCTGACCGGCTGTGCGATCGGCGAGGTCGTCGGCATGGTCGTGGGCACCGCGCTCGGCTTCCCGGAGCTCGGGACGGTCGCCCTGGCGATCGCCCTCGCGTTCCTGTTCGGCTACAGCTTGACCAGCCTGCCGCTGCTGCGGGCCGGGATGGCCTTCCGCGCCGTGGTCCCGATCGCGCTCTCGGTCGACACGGTCAGCATCGCGCTGATGGAGACGGTCGACAACGCGATCATGCTCGCGATTCCGGGCGCGATGAAGTCGGGCGCCGGCGACATCCTGTTCTGGGGCGCCCTGTCGGTCGCGCTCGTCGTCGCCGGCATCGTCGCCTTCCCCGTCAACCGCTGGCTGATCCAGCGCGGCAAGGGCCACGCCGTCCTGCACGAGACCGGCATCCACGGGGGGCCGCCGACGAAGCTGGTCGCCGCGATCGCTGTCCTCGCGGCTGTCTTTGGAACTACCGTCCTCGTCGCCGAGGCGCTCGGCGGATAGCCATGGCAGCCCTCGCGCTCGGCGCTTACGCGCTCTACATGGCACTCGCCTTCGGCCTTCGAACCGCCGTGCAGCTGCGCCGGACCGGCGCGTCCGGGTTCGAGGGCGTCAGCGGCCGTCCCGGGTCGGCAGAGTGGTGGGCCGGTGTGTTGTTCGCCGTCGCAATCGCGGTCGGCGTGACGGCGCCGCTGCTCGCGCTGCTCGGCATCGTCGAGCCGGTCCGCGCGTTCGACGTGACCGCCGTCCACGCCGTCGGAGTGGTCCTCTTCGGCGCCGGCCTCGCCGGCACGCTGGCGGCCCAGGTCGCGATGGGCGACTCGTGGCGGATCGGCGTCGACGACAGCACCGTCACCGAGCTCGTCGTAGACGGCCCGTTCGCGGTCGTTCGCAATCCGATCTTCGCCGCGATGCTGCCGGCCTGCACTGGGCTCGCGCTGATGGTTCCCAGCGTCGTCTCCTTCGTCGGCCTGGCGGCGCTCGTGATCGCCCTGCAGCTCCAGGTGCGGGTCGTCGAGGAGCCGTACCTGCTCCGCGCCCACGGTTCCCGCTATCGCGAGTACGCCGCGCGCGTGGGCCGCTTCCTGCCCGGAATCGGGCGGCTGGGGGTGGACCGGTGAGCCGAATCCCTGACCGGCTTCGACTCGCGACCGCGGTCTGAGGGGAGCGCCACCCGCCGGTGGGACGAAACACACCCGACGCCGCAGGGGGCCACAGCGCCGGGTGCTCGTTCGAGGTTAGCGGCCGCTCGCACGGAGGACGAGCGCCCGATCAGACGGGCTCGGAGGCGGTCTCGGCTGCCGCAGGAGCCAGCAGCCTGCGCAGCACAGGCGGCACGAGCAGCGTGGTGAGGATCGACATTCCGACGATCACCGCGAACAGCTCGTCGTCGATGACCCCGGTTGTGCGGCCGATGCCGGCGACGATGATCCCGACCTCGCCGCGCGGGACCATCCCGAAGCCGACCGCGGCCGCCTCGCTGCGCCCGAGCGAGCGCGCGCCGAGCCAGGCGCCGCCGAACTTCGTCGCAATCGCGAGCACGGTGACGAGCGCCAACAGGCCGAGCGCCCCCGGGTCGGCGAGTGCGCCGAGGTCCAGCTCGGTGCCGATGAAAGCAAAGAAGAACGGCGGGAAGAATGCGTAGAGCGGCGCGACCTCGTCCTCGACGGGGTGCTGCTCCTTGGTCTCGGCGACCATCAGGCCGGCCAAGAACGCGCCGATGATCGCCGCCAGACCGATCTGCGCGGCGAAGGCTGCCAGGCCAAGGCAGAGGATCACGGCTGGCAGCAGGGGGGACTCCGAGAAGCGGGGCGCCTTGAAGACCTGAGGCCAGCGCTGGGTGACGCGCGTGCCCCCGAGCGCGAAGAAGCCGACGAAGCCGAGCGAGATCGCCAGCACCCAGAGGATGCCCGTGACGTCGACGCCGCCCTCGGCGGCCAAGCCGACCGCGACCGAGAGGATGATCAGCGCGAGCACGTCGTCGACGATCGCCGCGCCAAGGATCGTGCGAGCGACGCGCGTTCGCAGCACCCCGAGCTGGATCAGCACCGCCGAGGTGATGCCGACGCTCGTGGCCACCAGCGCGGCGCCGAGGAACACCGCGGTGGCCGCGTCATCGCCGCGCCCAAGGCCGAGGCCGACGCCGCCGGCGAGCGGCAGGACCACGCCGAGGATGCCGACCAGCAGCGCCGTCTTGCCGACCTCGCGCAGCTCCGAGACCTTCGTCTCCAGGCCGACCCAGAAGAGCAGGAAGACCACGCCGAGCTCGGCGAAGACCTCGAGCACCGCGTCCGGCTCGACGAACCCGAGCAGCGACGGCCCCACGATCACGCCGGCGAGGATCTCGCCGACGATCGTCGGCTGGCCGATACGGCGGAAGACCTCGTCGCCGATCTTCGCGGCGAGCAGCAGCACGAACAGCGCGACGAGCGTGTCGGCGACCTCTGTTGCCGCGGCGATCGGAAGGGCGTCGATCAGGAGGGAGCCACCACCTCGAGCACGCCCGCCTTGGACGGCAAGGTGTCGGCCGCGGCGGGCTGGATGGCGATGGCGTGGCGGCCGGGCTCGGTTGCGCGCACCTCGAAGACCGCCGGCGTCAGCGGCTCCGCGACCCCGGTCAGTCCGAGGCTCGGTATTCGCACCTCAGCCGGCGTCTGGACGTTGACGAGCACGGTGGCCGGCTGGCCCACCGTCAGCTCATGCGTCTGTGGTTTCGCGGCCGGCTCGAACTCGATCGTCGTCGGTGGTGGCGACTCGGGCGTCGGCTCCGCGGCTGCCGATCCGGGGCGCGTGCCGGTGCCGCCGCTCCGATCGGTCGCGGACCGCTCGTCGCGGCCGTCAGGCGGACGGACGATCGAGCTGGCGATCGCCGCCACGCCGAGGACGACCACGAACAGCAGCAGGGCGCGCCGAAGCTCCACGGCGCCGATGGTATTCGCCGCGCAGAAGCTGCACCGACCCGGCTAGGGCGCTCGCGGCCGTGGCCGGACGGTAGAGCAGGAGGGCCAGGCCGGTGGCGAGCGGCAGCGCCCATGCCATGTAGAGCGCGAAGAGAACGCCCGCGTGATCGCGCGAGTCGCCGAACATCCGGTCCTCGATCGGCCAAAAGCTTGCGCTCACGAGGATCAAGACGGCCATCGTGAGATAGGGAACACCCGGTCGTCGCACGCTCTCCCACGCGAGCAGTGAGAGCACGAGCGGCACGTGGTAGTAGTCGTTGTTCCAGTTGTCGAGCAGGCAGCGCAGCAGGAACAGCAGCGCCAGCAGCAGCAGCGCGTCGTCGGGTCGGCGGTCCGCCCGGCGCCATAGCAGCAGCGAGAGCGGGAGCGCGACGGCGACGATGCCCGGGTGTGACACCGTCGCGACCCATTGCGGGGCCATCCAGCGGGGGCCGAACGGGGCGACGGCGACCTTGTCGGCGAACGGCCACCAGACGTTCCAGGGCGTCGTCGAGGTCCCGATCGCGTCCTGCCCCGCGGCCGCTCGCGCCACGGATCCGAACTGACCGGGGTCGCCGAGCATCAGCGGCAGCGTGAGCGCGGCGGCGATGGCGCCGGCGACGAGTGCGACCGTCAGTCGCCGGGACGGCGCGGCGAGCAGGACCGGCAGCACCGCCAGCAGCGCCCACTGCTTGGTCGCGAGCGCCAGGCCGAGCAGGACCGCGGCCGTCAGCGCGCGCTCGCGCATGGCGGCCAGTACGGCGCCGACGCAGAGCGCCCCGGCCAGGAGCTCCTCCGGATGGCCCCAGTGGAGCGCCTGGAAGGTCAGCGGGTTGATCACGGCCAGTCCGGCGGCGAGGCCCTGCACGGTCGCTGGCTGTTCGCGCTCCGCGAGCAGGCGGGCGAGCGTCAGGCCGAGGACCAGGGTCGCCGCGAGGCATGGGACGGCGCCGGCGAAGTACACGGCCTCGACGCTCTGGTGGAAGACGGCGGCGACGAACGGCGCCCGTAGGAGCATCGAGAAGCTGCCCATCAGCGGCTGGTTGGCTACGAACCCCTGGAGGTCCCCGCGGGCCAGCGCGTCGATCGAGTCGCCGGCGTCGTTGAGGTAGTCGAGCCCGGCCTCCATCGACGCGGCCGCCCGCGCCGTCAGCGCAATCAGGACCAGGACGGTCAGAGCCGCGAGTGCGCGCCGCATGGACCGGGGATCGGCGCATCCGCGCCGGCCCTTGAAGCGCGGGGAGGACGTTGCGGTTCAGAGAGGCCGCGCCGCGACCGCTGGACGAATGGACGAGCTCCAGGGCGGATCGCCGCTAAAGGAACCGCGACGGGGGGTCGATCAGGACCGAGCCAGGAAATCGCCGGGGCAACCGCGGTGATTGGCGACCCAGACCCAACCAGTCACCTCACAAGGAGGAAGACCACATGCTGCGGAAGCTCCGCGAGCGAATCCAGAAGGACGAGTCGGGCTTCACGCTCATCGAGCTCCTCGTCGTCATCTTGATCATCGGCATCCTGGCGGCGATCGCGCTGCCGGCGTTCCTCGGTCAGCAGACGAAGGGCCAGGACTCCGAGGCCAAGAGCGATGCTCGAAATGCCGTGTCGCAACTGGAGTCGTGCTACACCGACGCTCAGACCTATGTCGGCTGTGAGACCGACGCCGCCGTTGGCTTCGACACCCTCAACGTCGAGGGCGCGAGCATCGAGACCGGGGCGGACACCTTTACCGTCACGGCGGTATCCAAGTCGGACAACATCTTCACCATTTCCAAGGCAGCGGATGGCACCACGACTCGTGGCTGCACAGTCGTTGGCGGCGACGACGGCGGTTGCACCGAGAGCTGGACCGGCTCTGGTAGCGGAAGTTAGCCGCACCGCGGAGCAAGGCGCTTCAGACAGGAAAGGGCGGGTCCTTCGGGCCCGCCCTTTTTTGTTCTCCCGACACTTCCCATCGGGCGCCGCCGCTGCAAGGATCTGGCCGAAAGATGGACGCCGACGGCGGTAGCGCTGTCGGTTCCGCCATAGTGCGCGCGTGCTCGTCAAGGGTCGTCCCGAACGGCCGATGGCGTAGCGATGGCCCGCGCGAGAATCGGCTCCCAAAGCGGCTTCACCTTGGTCGAGGTGATGGTCGCGATCGTCCTGCTGCTGGTCGGCGTGCTAGGCGCCGTATCGCTGATCGACCGCGCAAACGCGCAGACTTCGACGACCAAGGCGCGTGAGGGCGCTACGGCGCTGGCGCGCTCGTTGCTCGAGATCTCGCGCGGCGTTCCCTACGCCGAGCTGACCTCCGAGCGCGTGCTGGCCGAACTCGACGCGCGCGGAGCGGGATTCGCGGATGGCGATGCCGCCGCCGGCCACCAGATCGCCAGCCGCGGCTTCGTCTACACGGTTGAGCCAACGGTCTGCTCGATGGACGACCCGAAGGACTCGCTCGGTCCGCACGACGAGCTCGGCGTGACGTTCTGCGCCAACAGCGACGTCGCCGCCGGCGGCGCGACCACCGTCGACCGCAACCCCGACGACTACCGCCGCGTCGTCGTCCGCCTGAGCTGGCGCGTGGGCGCAGGCGGGCCGGTCCAGAGCCTCACGCAGACCGGCATCGTCACGAACCCGGTCGGCGGGCTCGGGCCCAACGTGCTGGCGCTGACGCCGATCAGCCCCGCCACGCCAACGATCACCGGCGACGACCAGCACGCGAACTACGACGTCCTGACCTCCGCGGCGGCGCAGGACGTCGCCTGGTCGGTCAACGGCCGCCGGATGGGCAGCGCCGAGGGCGCGGGGACCGAGTGGGACTTCACCTGGGACCTCGGCCCCGTGGACGATCCAGCCGTCTACGACTGCACCTACGTCGTGCAGGCCGAGGCGTTCGACGACAAGGCGCGCGCCGGCGCCCCACGCGCGCTGACGGTCACCGTCAACCGCCGCCGGCCGTTCGGGCCGCGCGACTTCGCCGGCGGCGCCAACGGGAACGGCGGCGGCCGCGGCGACGTCGACCTGCAGTGGGACGCGAACCTCGAGTGCGACGTCCAGCGCTACGAGGTGTACCGCGAGGTCGACGGCGTGCCCGACGACGGCCCGGTGTGCGAGGTCGATCGAGGCGAGCGAACCGAGTGCGTCGACGAGGCAGCGCCGTCGACCGGCGAGCTGACCTACCGTGTCTTCGCCTTCGACCTCGACCGCGACGGGAACGAGCGGCGCGGGGATCCGAGCCCGCATGCGGTGGTCGTTCCCGATCCGGTCATCAACGACGCGCCGGAGGCTCCCGCCGGGCTGACGGCGTGCACCGGCGGCCAGTTCGACGGCCCGTGCCTCGACATCGAGGGCAACCCGGCATCCGACGGCACGGCCGTGCTCTCCTGGCCGCCCGTCGCCAATCCCGACACCGACGGCGACGCAATCCGCTTCTACCGCGTCTACCGCGCCGGCATCGGCGCTGCCGCGCCCACCTACGCCGACCGGCTCGACGTCCTCTTCCCGGTGTTCGACGAGCAGGGCGAGCCCGTCGATCCGCTCGTCTTCGTCGACGGGACGGCCAGCGGCCCGCACCGCTACTGGGTGACCGCCGTCGACGAGCGCTTCGCCGAGTCCGGCCCGGTCGGCCCGGTCGAGTGGGGTGCCCCGTGACGAGGATCGTCCGCGAGGAGAGCGGCCTGATGCTCGTCGAGCTGCTCGTCGTGATGGTCCTGTCGGGCATCGTGCTGGGCGCGACGCTGACCACCTTCAACCAGTTCGAGCGCACGACCGGCACCAACCAGCGCCAGACAGAGGCGCAGGAGCAGGTGCGCGTCGGCCTCGCCGCGGTGGCTCGCGAGCTGCGCAACCTCGCGAGCCCGACGAACGAGCGGCCGCACGCGATCCGGCACGCCGGGGCGAGCGACCTCGTCTTCCAGTCGATGAGCAGCACGGTCACGCGACGGGTGCGCTACTGCCTCGACGCTGAGCAGCGGACGCTCTGGCGCCAGGTCCAGCTCGAGCCGTTCAGCGATCCCTCGCAGACCGCCTGCCCCGACGTCGGCTGGGGCAGCGAGCGGACGGCGATCGCCGACGTCGTCAACGGCGCGCGGCCGGTCTTCGGCTACAACGTCGAGGATCCGATGGGGATCACCGAGATCTCGGCGACGGTCTGGGTGGACGTCAACCCCGGCGTCGCGCCGGCCGAGACCTCGCTGCAGACGTCGATCTTCCTGCGCAACCAGAACCGCAGCCCGACCGCGGTCTCGACGGCGGAGCTGAGCGGCTCGTCGATCGTCCTCAACGGCTCCGAGTCGTTCGATCCGGAGGGCCGCTCTCTGCGCTTCTATTGGTACGACCGAGCCGTGTCGGGCCACGAGGCCTGCGGTGAGGATCTCCCGTCCGACCTGCCGCAGGACGGCTGCGTCGCCACCGGGATCGTGGCCACCTACACGCCGCCCGAGCCGGGCTCGCGCAGCCTCTACCTCGTGGTCGCCGACCCGGCCGGTCTGACCGACCAGGCGCCCGACGAGTCGGTCTGCGTCCCGGGAGGACCATCGTGCTGAGGCTGAGCGAGCGTCTGCGGACAGAGCAGGACGGCAACCTGCTGGTGATCGCGATGACGATGATGACGCTGATGATGGTCACGGGGTTCGCCACGCTGTCGATCGTCGACACCCAGACCGACGTCGCGATGAAGGAGCGCCAGCACGAGTCCTCGTTCAACCTCGCCGAGGGCGTGCTCAACGCCCAGACCTACGTGCTCGCGCGCCGCGGCACCGGCGACGCCGGGGCGTCCCAGTTCCCGGATGCCTGCGTCAACGGGACGACCCACTCCCTCTGTCCGAGCGAAGAGCAGCTCGCCCGCAGCTACAGCGCGGCGGTCCAGGTCGACTACGGCGACGACACCAACTGGACCACGCGCGTGCGCGACAACCCCAACGGCACCTTCTACGACCCGACCGCAGTCGCGGCCGCGGCCCGCTACGACGCCAACGGAGATCGCCAGCTCTGGGTGAGCGCGGAGGCGACCGTGCGCGGTCGGACGCGCCAGATCGTCGCGCTGATCCGCGTCGAGGACCGCCCGGTGACATTCCCGAGCTATGCGCTGTTGGGCGGGATGTTCGCGACCTCGAACAGCGGTCGCGGCACGATCGTCGACGCGACCGACCCGAGCTCGCTGGGCATCGCCGTGCGCTGCGTCGGCGAGCCGAGCAAGCAGTCGAGCTGCCTCAAGTTCGACCCGAAGAAGGACCAGCTGAATCCACCCAAGGCCTATACCACCGGAGTGCCCGACACGGCGGCGATCAGCCTGGACGACCTGCAGGCGCTCGAGGAGTACGCGCGCGGGAGCGGGACCTACTACGGGTCGTGCCCGGGCCCGAACCCGAACGGTGCCGTCGTGGTGATCGAGTCCGGGGACTGCCCGTTCAGCAACAGCTCGCCTGCCGCCCCCGGAGCGTCGAAGTGCTGCAACACGCCGACCCGGCCGGGGCTGCTGATCGTCAAGTGCGGCACCGTCACGCTCAAGGGCAACATCGAGTTCTACGGGATCATCTACATGCCCCAGGGCGATTGCTCCTTGACCGGCTACGTCGTCACGACGCAGGGCACCTCGCTGATCTCCGGCGGCGTGATCATCGACGGCATGGACCGCGGCCTGCTCGCCGGCTCAAGCGGCGACAACATCGTCTTCAACCCGCTCGCTTTCCAGAACGTGCGCGCGGCCGGAACGGCTGGCGTCGTCCAGAACACCTGGCGCGAGGTCCCGGACGACCTGTAGACGCCGCCCGTCCGCACTCAGCTTTTCGAGCGCCATGCCGATATCGGTTGCGTGGTCGGTCACGCAATCGCCTTCAAGCTCCGTGACGAGCGCGGCCTGACGCTGGTCGAGCTGCTGGTCACGATCCTGGTCATGGGGCTGGTGGTGACCGGGATCCTCGGGGTCCTCGACACCAGCGCGCGCATCGCCCCGAAGGACGTCGAGCGCGCCAACGCGATCGGCGAGGCGCAGACGGGCCTGAACCGGATCGTGCGCGAGCTGCGCCAGGCCTACCGGATCGTCGGCTGGACGCCGAGCTCGGTCCAGATGCGGGTCAACATCCTGCGCGACGATCCGTCGACCGCCGGCCCGGACTATGCCAACGTCACCGTGGACTACAGCTGCGGCGGCGACCCGGGCCGCTGCGTGCGGCGCGAGGCGCCGGTGGGCACGACCCTCCCGGCCACCGGGATCGTCGTGGTCGGCCGCGTGCTGAACGGGGGCGCCGCGCCACCAGAGGGCCGCCACGTCTTCGATTTCGACCAGAGCCCCGACCGCAGCGTCGGGGTCACCGCCGCCAGCGTGCGTCCGACCTACGTCTCGGTGCGGATCGAGGTGCCAGCGGCCGGCGAGCGCGGGAGCGGCGGCCACCAGCACAGCGTCGTCCTCGACGACGGTCTGTACGTCCGCAACGTCGGCGGGGTGCACTGAGGTGGGCCGCGCGCCCCGCAACGCCGGCCGGCGGTCGCCGCGGTCCCAGGACGGCTTCACGCTGATCGAGGTGATGGTGGCTCTGCTGCTGCTGACGGTCGGGATCTTCGCCGTCGCCACGACGTTCGACTTCTCGCGCGCTTCGACCAGCCAGTCCGAGCTTGAGACGGCGGCGGTCGACCGTGCCCAGCGCGAGATCGAGGCGATCCGCTCGCTCCCCTACGAGCAGGTCGCCCACCCGCTCGGAGGCATCGCCCCCGCGGCGGGCGACGAGGCCGATCCGGCGGCGAGGGTAAGCGGAGCGAGCTTTGCCTGGGACCGCTCCAACGACGCCGCCTCCGAGCCGCTCGTGATCTCGGCGGACGGCGCGGTCCCGATGAAGCAGACGATCGCCCGGGGCGCCGGCGACCGCTTCGGCTACACGATTTGGCGCTTCGTGACGGCAACCGACGAGCCGGCTTGCGTCGCCGCAGTGGAGTGCCCCGACGACGGGGGCGGGTACAGGCGCGTGACGGTCGTGGTGCGGGTCAGTGGCGTGGGGGAGACACTCGCACCGGTCTGGACCTCGACGACGGTGATCGACCCCGCCGCGGCCGCCAACAACGACGGAACCCCGCAGACGCTCTGCCAGAAGCCCGACGGCAGCGGGCTGGAGCTGTGCAGCGAGGAGGTCGACGGCACGTCGATGGACCTCTATCTGACCAACACACCGGCTGGCGGCCACGACGCGCGGGTCGAGCCGGCGGCGTCCGGGCCGCTGCACAAGACGGTCGCGATCCCGCCGTCCTGCCACGCCGGCGCCGCGGTCGGCTGCCCCGTCCCCGACCTGATGGTGGGCGAGCCGCTCGCACAGCTCGCCGAGGAGGACCCCGTCCCGCCGCTGCGAACCTTTGCGGCCGACGTCGAGCCGTCTGTCGCGGCCGGCCGCCCGCTGCTCGAGGACGTCGCCTGCGACGCCACGCCGACCCGGCACGGTGGCGACGACGTGAACCTTCGCGGCGCCTACTGGGTCTCGCCCGTCCTCGACGCGCCGATCCACCTCCGCGGGGTCGGAGGTCTGTACCTCTACGCGCGCACCTGGAGCGAGACTGCCGCCGACGTCACGCTCTGCGGCATCGTCTACAGGGCGCCGGCTAGCGTCGCCAACCCGGTCCTGAGCCCGCCTCATGAGATCGGCCGCATCGATGTCACGACCCCCTGGCCGGAGACCTTCCAACCGGTGGCGGCGACCTTCGACTTCGACCTCGATCCCGGTGACCCTCACGCGACCGTGGAGGCGGACGAGCGGATCGGCCTGCGCCTCTGGGTCGCCGACGGCTCGGCGGACGAGATCGTCCTGCTCTATGACCACCCGCTCAATCAATCGAGGCTGACCCTCGTGGTGGAGGAGACCGGATGACCTCCCGCCTTCGCATCTGTCGCCGCCTGCACACCGAGCAGGACGGCGTGGCGATCGTCGTGGCGATCGGCGCGCTCGGCGTGCTGCTGATCCTGTCGACGGTCGCGTTCTCGGCCTCCTCGCAGCTCAGCGACACGTCGAAGGTGGACCGCAGCGCGCGCAGCGCGTTTCAGGCGGCCGAGGCCGGGCTCGACGTCGCCACCTACCGCATCAACAACCTGCTGCCACTCGGCGGCGGCGCCGGCTGCGTCGCCGGCGTCGAGGACGCGACGGCCGATGGCAGCTGCGTCGCGGGCGAGCAGCTGGCCGACGGCGCTTCCTGGAGCTACGAGGTCACCCCGGACCTCGACGAGGAGAACTACGACGAGCTGCTGCCGGGCGGCCGCTGCGCCGGCTTCCCGATCCAGTTCGACGCCGACGATCTCGACCTCACGTTGCGGTCGCGCTGCATCACCGCGACGGGGACCGCCCATGGGCAGACCCGGCGAGTGCAGGCGCGGCTCGCCCTGTTCACCGGGACGAGCAGCGAGACCCCAGGCACGACGCTGTTCCCCGTCGGCGGGATCATCGGGCTCGACGGCGTCACGCTCAGCAACGCGGCGCAGGTCAGCGGCAGCGTCGCGTCGAACGGGCAGGTCGAGCTGAGCAACGCGGCCCGTGTCACCGGCGCCGCGATCCTCGGCCCCGGCGCCCCCGCGCCGGATGTCGGCAACGCCGCGACGATCGGACAGGGCACGGTCTACCGCTCGCCAGCGGAGGGACCGTGGGTGCTCGCCCCTGTCGACATCGGCAACACCGCGACCGTCAACCGCAACGGCAACGGCATCGGCTGGACGGTCGAGAGCGGGACCGCCACCTACAGCTCGGCATACCGTGAGCTCGAGATCAAGAACGCCGCCCGACTGAACTTCAGCGGCGGCGACTACAACCTCTGCCGTCTCGAGGCGAAGAACGCGACGAGGTTCACCGTCACGCCGGGGGCCAAGGTACGCCTGTTCATCGACTCGCCGACACGCCCGGGCTCCGGCTGCCGCCCCGGCACCGGTACGTTCGTCGCGAAGAATGCGTTCGACCTCGAGGCCGACGAGAAGTCGGCCCAGTTCCAGATCTACATCTACGGCGGCGACGTCGACGGCAATCCCGCCTTCGAGGTCAAGAACTCGAGTGGCTTCCACGCGCTGCTGCACGCACCGCTCGCCTCGGTCGAGTTCAAGAACGCCGCCTCCTTCTGGGGGGCGATCAACGCCAAGCGGGTCGAGTTCGGCAACGCGAGCAGCTTCCACTGGCCGGCCGAGGGCATCAGCGGACTCACTCCCGACACGGACACGCCCCAGAACACCCTGACGTTGTTCCAGCGCAGCGCCTGGCGCGAGTGCCGAAGCGCGCCGTCGGACCCCGAGAATCCGCACTCGGGCTGCTGACGGCGCGCGCGGTGGCGCGCTGCGACGACCGGCGCCGCGGATAGCGTGTCGCGCCGCCATGCCTGACCCGATCGCGATCGCCGTGCTCGCCCTGCTCGGCCTCGTGGTCGGCAGCTTCCTCAACGTCGTCGTCCACCGGCTGCCGCGCGGCGAATCGCTTTCGCACCCGCGTTCGCGCTGCGTCGGCTGCGGCACCCAGATCGCCGCCTACGACAACGTCCCGGTCCTCTCATGGCTGATGCTGCGCGGCCGCTGCCGCCACTGCGGCGAGCCGATATCGCCCCGCTACCCGGCGATCGAGGCGCTGACCGGCGTCGCCTTCGCCGGCGTGGCGGCGATCGCGGGCGTCGACGCCGGCCTCTGGCTCGCGCTGCCGTTCGCGGCGCTGATGATCGCGGTGGCCGCGATCGACCTCGAGCACCGGATCGTCCCCAACCGGCTGCTCGCGCCTGCCGCCGTCTGGGCCGTAGTCGCATGGGCGGCGGTCGATCTCGACTTCCTGCCGGAGGCGCTGGCCGCCGGTGCGGGCGCGTTCGCGTTCCTGCTGCTCGCCGCGCTCGCCTATCCCGCCGGCATGGGGATGGGCGACGTCAAGCTGGCCGGGGTGATGGGCCTGTACCTCGGCCTGTCGGTGGTCCCGGCACTCCTGGCGGCGTTCCTCGCCGGCTCGGTCGTCGGGATCGCGATCGTCTTGCGCGACGGGCGCGACGCGCGCAAGACGGGGGTCCCGTTCGCGCCCTTCCTGGCGTTCGGCGGCCTGATCGGCCTGTTGGCCGGGAGCGACGCGATCTCGCTCTACAGCGACCACTTCCTCTAGTTCGCCCGCGGTTCAAGCCGCCGGCGGACGTGCCGATAAGGGACGGGACCCTCCCATGGCGCTCTCCCTACGCAAGAACTCCGACGGCGGCACCGTCGGGCTCGACATCGACGGCCGCTTCGTTGCGGCCGCGCGCATGCATGGCGGACGGCTCGCATCGGTGGCGAGCGCCGAGCTGCCGGCAGGTGCTCTCGCCGACGGCGAGGTCGCCGACCGCGCCGCGCTGGCCGCGGCGCTGAAGGAGTTCGCAGCCGCCAACAAGCTGCCGCGCCGCGTGCGCCTCGGCGTCTCCAACCAGCAGATCGTCGTGCGGGTGCTGGACCTGCCGCGCATCGACGACCCGAGCGAGCGCGACGCCGCGCTGCGCTTTCAGGCCGCCGAGGCGATCGCGATGCCGCTCGACGAGGCGGTCCTCGACCACCAGATCGCCGGCTACACCGGCGGGGGGGACAGCGGCGAGCGGATGCAGGTCGTGGTCGTCGCCGCCCGCCGCTCGATGATCGACGAGTACCTCGGCGCGGCCAGCGACGCCGGCCTCAAGGCCGACGGGATCGACCTGGACGCCTTCGCGCTCGTGCGCATGCTCGCGACCACCGACGCGTCGCCGCTCTCCGCGGTCGGAGACGAGGACGGCGCGGTGCAGGACGGGCTCGCCGCGGGCCCGCAGACCGCTCGGGTCTTCTGCCACCTCGGCGGCGTCTCCAACCTCGCGATCGCACTCGGCTCCTCGTGCTTCTTCACGCGCGCGCTCGCGACCCACTTCGACGACGAGGCAGCGGGCTCGCGCCTCGCCGACGAGATCCGGATGTCGATCGACTACTACATGGCCCAGCCGGGCGCGCTCGGGGTCGGCGACGCCGTTGTCTCCGGCGAGGGCGCCCGCGACGAGGCGCTGGTCGGCGAGCTCGCGACCCAGCTGGGGCTGCCGGTCGCCGCGGCTGAGCCGCTCGGCACGCTCGACGCGACCGCCGTGCCGGCCGGCGAGGACCGCTATCGCTACACCGTCGCCGCCGGCCTCGCCCTGGGGGTGGCGGCGTGAGGCCCGTCAATCTGCTGCCCGAGTCCCAGCGCCTGCCGTCGCTCGCGGTGGGACGCCGGCGCTGGG
>DATABV010000210.1:0-9028 GCA_036259395.1 Thermoleophilaceae bacterium
CGCGCAGGATCACACGCTCGCCTGCCACGACGGCCACCCGACCGCGCGGAGCGCGCGCCCGCGCGGCGTGGCGGGCGGGCTGCGCACGCAGGAGGCGTAAGCCGACCAATGGCCGCACAGCCAGCGTCAGCGTCGGCGTCACCGAGGAGCGCAGTTCGCCGGAGCCCGCGAAGCGGACGCGCAGCTGGCGGTTGACGCGCGGCTTGACGGTCGCGGCGAAGCTCCCGTCGGCGGCCGTGACGGGCGTCGACGACGTCCGCCAGGTGCCGTCGACGCGTGCCTGCACGGTCACCGGCTGCCCGGGAACGGGCGCGCCGTCGCGCGTGGTCAGCGTGCCCGAGACGGTCGCCTCGTCGCCATAGTCGATCGCCGAGCGGGGCGCGTCGAGCTCGGCGGCGATGTTCGTCCCCACCCCGGTCGGCGCGACGCCGGCGACCATCGAGCGCAGCTCCTCGAGCTGGGAGTAGAGCGTCGTCCCGGGGCACTCGGTCGCGTTCGTGTCGCGATGGCCGAGCACGCGCGGCACGCGCACGGTCGTCCCGGCGCTGTAGCGGTTGGTGCCGCCGCCGGCGCTCTGCATCACGGCCGTGCCGTTGGTCGGATAGCCGTGCAGCGGCAGCTTCCAGCGGATCAGCCGCGCCATCGCCGCGAGCGCCTCGTCGCTCTGCGGCACGCTGCTGAACGTGCCGATGTTCGCGATCCCGGTCGAGTAGGAGTTGAAGCCCTCCGCCTGGGCGCCGACCACCGCCGCGCCTACGCCCCCCGCCCGCCCCTCGTAGAGGGTCCCGAAGCGGTCGACGAGGAAGTTGTAGCCGACGTCGTTCCAGCCGTTGGTGTTGCGGTGGTACCGGCAGATCCCGAGGACCACCTGGGGTGCCTCAGCGCGGCTGTAGTCGTTGATGTTGACGGTGTGGTGGACGTAGGCGGCACGGACCTCTCCGTAGACGGCGCCGGTCCGGGGCGGGCAGTCGTTGCCGGCCCAGCTCGAGCGCGGGACGATCTCCGGCTGGGTGTCCTGGGCGCCCGCGAGCTCGGCGCTCAGCAGGCCCGCGGCCGTCGTGACGGCGGTGTTCGCGGCCCCGCGCAGCGCGCTCTTCACGCTGTCGGCCGCCGTCGCCGTCCCGTCGGTGTTGACGAAGTGCAGCCGCACGCCGCCGAGCCGCTCCGAGGAGCGGTACTGCACCCAGTCCGCCTCACCGGCCCAGACCGGGTTCGACATGCCGGCGGCGTGCGCCTCGTCGCTGCCCGGGTCCGGCCCGTCCTCGGCGTGTGCTGTGACGGGCGCCCAGCGCGACCACTCGCCATCGTCCGTGCGCGTTCTCATCGCCAGCGCCGGCTCGCTGCCGTGCCCTTCGACGGGCGCTCCGTCCGACCAGGTCAGCCCGACGAGGTTGAACCGCTTCGGCGCCTCGATGGGCTCGGACACCACGCCCTCGGACGGATCGGGATCGCCGAGCACACCGCCGGCCGCGACCGCGAAGTCGACCGGCTCGGGCCGGTACGGCTTCGTGGAGAGCGCGGGCGCCGCCACGACGCCGAGTGCGGCGACGAGGGCGATCGCCGCAATTGCCAGTGCGCGTCCCATCCACCAATCGAACACGACCCGGCCGCATCCGTTGCGGCCTGCAACCGCGGTTGCGCTAGGACGAGCTAGGAGTGTCTAAGGGACGGGCTCGGGGCCGCGCGAGCGATTCTCGTCCTTGAACGACTCGATCGCCGTGAAGATGTCCTCGTTGTACTTCGCGCAGCCGAGCAGCTGACCGGTCCCGTTCGGCTGCGGGTCACGGTTCCAGGCGGTTGCCGCGACGGCGTACTTCATGCCGGTCATGTCCGGGACGAGGACCATCTGATAGCTGTCGTCGTCGTAGTACTTCTTGAGCGCGGCGCGCTGGTCCGCGGGAAGGTTGCGCTTGAACCAGATCAGGATGCGGCCGTGCTCGAGCGTGTGGACGAGCTCCTTGACGTCGGGCGGGTCCTCGTAGGCGCCATCCTCGGCGGCCACCTGGTAGTGCCGGCCGGACGTCGGCGGCTTCGACGCGTAGTTCACCTTCTGGCTGAGGTCGGCGAGGTGCTCGCGGCTCTCGGCTGGGTAGCTCTTGAGCTCGCAGTCGGCTGCCTTCGCCGCCGCCGCGACCGGCACGTCGTCGCGCGGCTCGGGGTAGCTGCCTCCGTCCGGCAGCACGTCGCCGGACGCCGAGCTGCTGCCGCCCCCGCCGCCCAGGAGCGCGACCGCGACGATCACGGCCACCAGGACGAGCGCGCCGCCGACGCCGTAGCCGATCAGCTGCTTGCGGCGCTGGCCCGCCTTGGCGGCGGCCTCGCGCTGCTCGCGCTCCTTGCGCAACTGCTCCTTCTGCTCCCTCCGGCTGGCCATTCGCGACGGAAGACTAGTGGGCGCGCGCGGCTCGCGCCACACCTATGTGCGGAAGCGACCAGCACCCGTCGACGAAGGTGGCGATCTCGCCGGTCAGCCGCTCGGGGGTGATCCGCAGCTCGACGATCGAGGACGCCTCGACGATCGTCGCGTTCGGCAGCTCGTGGACGAGCATGTCGGCGTCCGAGAAGGGGTGGATCGGGTCGCGCGGATGGCCGATCACCAGCGTCGGCGGCTTGAGCGTGCGGCGCACCTCACGCGGTGGCGCGACGCGGCCGAAGAACAGGCCCTGGAGGACCGAGGCCGACGGCTTCGGGTCCTGGCTGACCCAGTCGAGCAGCATCTTGCCGAGCAGCGGTCCGCGACGGGGCAGCAGCCGCGCGGCCCGACTGAGCGGTCTTGTGATCGGCGCGCCGAAGGTCAGCGACACCAACAGCGGCGTGAAGCCGATCGCGGCGCCGAGCAGCGCGTTGTCGAGCACCGGCATCTCGACCAGCAGGCCCTTGACGCGCGACTGGTCGAGCGCCGCCGCCTCGAGCGCGCTGTTGGCGCCGAGCGACGTCCCGCCGAGCACGGCCTGCTCGATGCCGAGGTGGTCGAGCAGGCCGATCGCCTGGCCGCCGAAGGCCGTCATCGAGTACTCCCACATCTCCTCCGGGCGGTCGGAGTCGCCGTGGCCGAGCAGGTCGAGGCACAGGACGCGGTGGCCGCGGGCGGCGAGCTCCTCAGCCAACGGCCCGTGCATCTTGCGGCTGAAGAGCAGCCCCGGCATCAGCACGACCGGCCGGTCGCCGCTGCCGTACTCGTCGTAGACGAGCCGGTGGCCGTCGTGGCGGAAGCTGCGGGTGCGCGGCGCCATCCTCCGCTGAAGCTTAAGCCTCGGCCGGGCGCGGCTCGCCGGTGGGGGTCTCGCTGAGCCCGAAGCGGTCGTGCAGCCGCCGCAGCGGCCGCGGCGCCCACCAGTTCCACCTGCCGAGCAGCTCCATCAGCGACGGCACGAGCAGCGCACGGATGATCGTCGCGTCGAGCAGCACGGCCAGTGCGGTGCCGATCCCGTTCTGCTTGATGAAGATGATCTCCGATGTCGCGAAGGCGCCGATCGCGATCGCGAACAGCAGCGCCGCGGCGGTGACGATCCGGCCGGTCCGCTCGAGCCCGATCGCGACGCTGTCGGTGTCGGAGGCGCCCTTGTCGCGCGCCTCCTTGATCCGCGAGAGCAGGAAGACCGCGTAGTCGGTCGACAGCCCGAAGGCGACGGCGAACAGCAGCACGGGCATCGTCTGCTCGAGCGCGCCCTGGCTCGTGTAGTCGAGCAGCCCCTCGAGGCGGCCGTCCTGGAAGATGAACACGAGGATCCCGAAGACCGCGCTCAAGTTCAGGACGTTCATCAGCAGCGCCTTGAGCGGCAGCACGACCGAGCCGGTCATCAGGAAGAGGATCAGCAGCGTCGCGATCACGACGATCGCGACCGCGGTCGGCAGGTGGTCGACGAGGCTGCTCTGGAAGTCGATGAAGTCCGCGGTTCCGCCCGTGACCTGGACCGTCACGCCGGGCGGCGGATCGAGCCCGCGGATCTCGCGCACCGTCTCCTGGCTCGCCTCGGAGATGTGCGGCGTGGCGGAGATCGCCTGGATCAGCGTGTCGCCGCTCTCGAGGGCGGTCGGCGCAAAGATCCGGTCGATGCCCTGCAGGCGCGCGATCTGCTCGCTGACGGCGGCGATCTTTCGGGGATCGGAGTCGGCGCCGCTGACCAGCACGTCGATCGGCGTGTCGCGGAACGGCGGGAAATCGCTGCGCAGCACGTCGTCGACCTGGCGGGCGCTCTTGTCCTGGGGCAGCACCTGTGCGTCGACCGACGTGAACTCGATCGACCAGAACGGGATTCCCAGGGTAAGCATGAGGACGGTGGCGGCGATCGCGATCCGGCCCGGTATGCGCTGCACGAAGCGCGACAGGCGGTACCAGAAGCCCGCGCTGTCCGGGCGCGCGTCGGCCTCAGCGCGGCGCTGGAGGAACTTCGGCGCACCCGCGTTGACGCGGTTGCCGAGCAGCGTCAGGACGGCCGGCAGGACGATCAGCGAGACCGCCGCCGCAAGCAGCGCGACGGCCGCTCCGCCGAGCCCCATCGAGTAGAGGAAGCGCTGCGGGAAGACCAGCAGCGAGGCGAGCGCCGCGGCGACGGTCAGCGAGCTGAACAGCACGGTTCGCCCGGCGGTCGCCATCGTCCGTCGCATCGCCGCAAGTCCCGGGCCGTCCTTGGCGATCTCCTCGCGGTAGCGCGAGACGACGAACAGCGAGTAGTCGATAGCCAGCCCGAGCCCCAGGCCGGTCGTCAGGTTGAGCGCGAAGATCGAGATCGAGCCGAGCTCCGACGCGATGCTCAGGGTCAGGAAGGTTCCGACGATCGCCAGCCCGCCGACGAGCAGCGGCAAGGCCGCCGCGACGAGGCTGCGGAAGAACAGCAGCGACAGCAGGAACAGCAGCGGGAAGGCGAGCATCTCCGCGCGCTGGAGGTCCGCCTCGACCTGGTCGTTGACCTGTGCCTGCGCGAGCGCGGGCCCACCGACCTTGACCCCGGGGGTGCCCGCGAGGTCGTCGGCAATCCGCTCGGCGGCAGCCTGCCACTCCTTGTCGTCGGTCGGCTTCAGGGTTACCGCGAGGTACTGCGCACTGCCGTCCTCGGCGACGAAGTCGAGCTGACGCGTGGTCCCGACGCCCGCCACCGAGGCGACGTCGGGGTCCTCCTGGAGCTGCGCCTGGATCTGAGCGACGCGCCGCTCGGTGCGGGGGCTCTCGACCTTGCCGTCGATCAGCACGACCACGCTGGTGGCGCGGTGCCCCGCCTCGCGCAGCTTCTCGCGGGCCTCGTAGGTCTCGCTGTCCGGGTCGTCGGCCCCATAGGGGTGGAGCTTGTCCGCCACGCCGCCGCCGACCGCGCCGGCGACCGCGAAGAACAGGACGGCCAGGACGACCACGAGCTTGCCGCGGCGGTCGGCAAGGCCTGCGAGCGCGTCGAACATCTCAGCTACCTCCCGTGGTGGATTCGGTCTCGGCCAGCCGCCGCTCCAGGCGGTCGCACTGATCGACGAAGAACTGCTGGTAGGCGATCCCGGTCTCCAGCGTCAACAGCGGCATCGCGTCACCCGTCTCCTCGGCGAGCGCCGTCGCCGCCGGCTCGATGCCCGCGAGCTCCTCACGCATTCGCGTGTGCTTCACGCGGATCTGGTTGAGCAGTTCGATCCGCTCGTCGCGGTCCAGCGCGTCAGCGAAGAACAACCGCAGCACGCCCTCGTGCCGCAGCTCGGAGTGCAGCTCGCCCGGTCGCTTCAGCCACTCTCGCAGCGCATCCTCCCCCGACGCCGTGATCGAGAACACCCGCCGTTGCCGCCCGTTACCCGCGTCGGCCTCGCCCTCGATCAGCCCCGCCTGCTCCAGCCGCCTCAGCTCCGGATAGATCTGCCCGTAGCTGATCGCCCAGAAGAACCGCGTCGAGACGTCGGCCTTCGCCTTGATCTCATAGCCGCTCTTCGGCCCCTTGTAGAGCATCCCGAGGATCACATAGCCGGTCTTGCCAACCTCCATATAGCAGCAAGATATATCACACCGATAGGTCCGTCAAGGCTCGCCTCCGCGGTGGCGGAGACAGGACCCGCGGGCAGCCCCGCCTATCCCGAAGCCCTCGGATTCTCAATCGGCGTCAGCGTCGCCTCGATCCGCTCGCGCAGCGGCTCGAACTTCGGCGGCAGCACCAGCTTCTCTCCCAGATGCGCCGGATCCTCGTCCGCGTCGAACCCGGGCCCCAGCGTCGCGATCTCGAACAGCACGCCGCTCGGCTCGCGGAAGTAGATCGAGCGGAACCAGAAGCGGTCGATCACCTCGGTCGCGCGTGCCCCGCCCGCAAGCGCGCGCTCGCGCCACGCCTCGTGGTCGTCCATCTCCGACGCCCACGCGATGTGGTGGACGGTCCCAGCGCCCTCGCGCCCCGGCTCGGACGGCGGCTCGTCGTAGATCCAGAGGCCGCCGCGACTCGCCCCGCGTACCTCGTAGGCGCGTGTGGCTCGCATGTCGCCGGGATGGGCGGGGTCCTCGTCGACCGGCCCGAAGCCGAGCTGCTCCTCGATCAGCGGCCGGCTCGCCTCAGGGTCCCTCGTGTACGCGCGCGCCGCGTGGAAGCCCTGCAGCGCCAGCTCGCGCGGGACCTCGGGGTGGTCGGCGATCAGCGGCTGGTCGGGTACGTCGGCGACCAGCAGCTCGTGGCCGAGCCCCTCTGGGTCCGCGAACTTCAGCGAGCCCTCGCCGCGCTCGATCGAGACGCCCTCGGCAGCCAGTCGGCCGGCCCAGAAGTCGAGTGCCGCCTCTGAGGCGACGCGCCAGACGATCGTGTGGACCATGCCCGCGCCGGCGCGGCCGCGCGCCGCCCCCGGGAACTCGAAGAAGGTTATGTCGGCGCCGGGGCTGCCCTGCTCGTCGGCGTAGAAGAGGTGGTAGACCGACGGCTGGTCCTGGTTGACCGTCTTCTTGACCAGCCGCAGCCCAAGCACGCGCGCGTAGAAGTCGACGTTGCCCGCCGCGTCGCCGGTGATCGCCGTTATGTGATGGATGCCCTCGAGTCGCATCCCACTGAATCTACTCGCCGCGGCGAGCGGCCTCAGTCGCCGTTGGGCAGCTTGACGACCGTCACGAAGAAGCTGTCGATCTGGCGCACGACCTCGATGAAGCGCTCGAAGTCGACCGGCTTGGTGACGTAGGCGTTGGCGTGCAGCTTGTAGCTGCGCAGCACGTCCTCCTCGGCCTGGGAGGTGGTGAGGATGACCACCGGAATCGTCGCAAGGTCGTCGTCGCTCTTGATCTCCGCGAGCACCTCGCGGCCGTCCTTGCGCGGCAGGTTGAGGTCGAGCAGGATCAGGTCGGGCCGCGGCGCGCCGGCGTACTCGCCCTCGCGTCGCAGGAAATCGAGCGCCTGGACGCCGTCGGTGACCGAGGTCAGCCGGTTGCGGACCTTGTTGTCCTCGAACGCCTCGCGGATCATCAGCGTGTCGCCGGGGTCGTCCTCGACCAGGAGCACGTCGATCGACTTGGCGTTGTCCGGCGGTGGGGAAGTCATCGGCTCTCCTCGAGTGCTGGCAGTGTGAAGCGGAAGGTCGTGCCGGGCCCGGCGCCGGGGTCCAGCCAGATCCGTCCCCCGTGGTGCTCGACGATCTTGCGGCACATCGCCAGGCCGATTCCGGTGCCAGCGTACTGGTCCTTGCCGTGCAGGCGCTGGAAGATCACGAACACCCGCTCGGCGTACTCGGGCTCGATCCCGATGCCGTTGTCCGAGCACGTGACGACCCAGTCGTCGCCTTCGCGCTCGGACGCGATGCGGACCTCCGGCGGGGCGTCGGAGCGGAACTTGATCGCGTTGCCGATCAGGTTCTGGAAGACGAGTGTCAGCAGCGAGGCGTCGCCGCGCACCATTGGCAGCTCGCCGACCTCGATCGTCGCGCCGGAGTCGGCGACGGCGGAGTCGAGGTCGGCGAGCGCGCGGCGCACCGTCTCGCCGAGGTCGACCGGCGTCAGGTCGCCCGACGTCCGTCCGACGCGCGAGAAGGCGAGGAGGTCGTTGATCAGCTGCTGCATCCGCTTCGCGCCGTCGACGGCGAAGTCGATGTACTGGTCGGCGCGATCGTCGAGCTGGCCGCGATAGCGCTGCTCGAGCAGTTGGCAGAAGCTGGCGACCTTGCGCAGCGGCTCCTGTAGGTCGTGCGACGCGACGTAGGCGAACTGCTCGAGCTCGGCGTTCGAGCGCTCGAGGTCGCGCGCCTGCTCGTCGAGCTGCGCGTGCGCGTCACGCAGCGACGCCAGCTCGGCGACGATCCGCTGGCGCATCGAGTCGACGTCCGCGGCCAGGTCGGCGATGTCCCGTGGCCCGGCGCCGCGCACCGGAGCGTCGAACTCACCGGCCGCAACCCGTCGGACGCGACGAGCGAGCGCGCCGATCGGCAGCGTCACGGTACGGCGCAGCATGATCAGCGTCGTGGCGAGCGCCGCCACGACGAGCAGGGCGATCCCGCCGAAGGAGGCCGACAGGAACGTAGCGGCGCCCGCGAGCCCGTCCCTGCCGTCCTCGCGTGCTCGCGCGAGGTCTGCCTCCTGGCGCTCGAGCGCTCGCCGCAGCGCCTCGAACAGGCGCTGCCCGCGCTCGACTCCGGCGCTGCCGATCGCGCCGGCCCCGTCCTGGCGCACGCGAGCGATCGTCGGGCGCGCGTAGCGCGTGCGCCATGCGTGGGCTCGCCGCTCCACCTCCGCCAGGTCGCTGGAGAGCTCGTCGAGCCCGGCGCCGCGCAGCTGGACGCGCAGCCGCCGCACCGCCCGGCGCTCCTCGACGCGTCCGGCGCGATAGGGGGCGAGGAACGTCGCGTCGCCCGCCAGCACGTAGCCGCGCACGCCGGTCTCCTCGCTCACGAGCGCGTTCGCCAGCCGCAGCGACTCCACCGCGGCCGGGTCGAGGTGGTCGACGACCAGCTCGCGCTCGTCGGAGAGGCGGACGATCGCGACGACGCCGATGACGATGCCGGTCAGCGTCGCGAGGCTGAGCAGGCCGGTCGCGATCGCGAACCACTGGTTGACGCGGAAGCGGTTGCCGCGCCGGCCGCCGGCCGGCGCGGGCCGCGG
>DATABV010000211.1:0-17111 GCA_036259395.1 Thermoleophilaceae bacterium
CGACGGCGACAGCCGCGCCCAGATCATGCAGTTCGCCGAGATCTTCCGCGGCAAGATCGTCGACGTCCACAAGCGCTCGCTGACCGTCGAGGTCACCGGCAACGACGACAAGATCGAGGCCTTCGAGGAGATGGTCCGCCCGTTCGGGCTGATCGAGATGGTCCGCACGGGCGAGATCGCCGTCTCGCGGGGGAGAGGAACGACCTAGCCGGTCGCCGGCGTCGCGCCTAAGCTTCAGCGCGTGACGCTCGAGTTCGGCGCAGGCCAGGTCGAGAGCCCGTTCGGGCTCGACGACGAGTCTCGTGACCGCTTCGAGGGGCGGGTGGTCAACGCGCTCGAGTGGGCGACGCGCGGGGCGGGGCGGACGTTCGCCTCGGTCACGGTGCCGATCGAGGCGTCGATCGACGTCGCGGCGGTGGTGCTCGCGGCGCGCCGTGCCGATGACCGCTGGTTCTGCTTCGAGCAGCCGGACCGCGACCGCTATGCGGTCTGCGGTCTGGGGACGGCGGCCGTGGCGCGCTCGGAGGGTCGGGGTCGCTTCTCCATGGTCGCCGCGGTCTGTCGCGACCTCGGGGCGCACATCCTCGCCGACGACGCGTCGTCCGATCCCGGCCGCCCGCCGGGATCCGGACCGGTCTTCGTCGGGGGGTTCGCGTTCGCGCCCGAGGGCGGACGCGCGCCCGAGTGGTGCTCGCTCGCCCCGGCGCAGCTCGTCCTGCCGGAGGTCGCGTTCGCCCGCCAGGGCGGCGAGGCGCGGATGACGCTCTCGCTCGAGGTCGACGGAAGCGCCTCGGTCGACGAGCTGCTCGCCCGCGCTGAGGCCCGCCTCGCGGACCTGCGCCCGGCGACGATGCCGATGCTCGACCCCGATCCTGCCGTGCGTCCGCGCGTCGCGGCCGCCGCGCCGCCGGCTCACTACGAGGAAGCCGTCCAACGGGCGGTCGAGCGGATCCGCGCCGGCGCCCTCGCGAAGGTCGTGCTGGCACGCGAGGTGCGCGTCCACGCGCCCGCCCCGATCGATCCCGCCCCGATCCTCGACGCGCTGCGTGGCGCCTTTCCAGCCTGCTACTCCTACTGCGTCGGCACGCCGGAGCTGGCTTTCCTCGGCGCGAGCCCCGAGCTGCTCGTCCGCCGCGACGGCGAACGAGCGCAGACGGTGGCCCTGGCCGGCACCACCCGTCGCAGCGCCGACCCCGCCGTCGACGACCACCTCGGCGAGCAGCTGCTGCGCAGCGCGAAGGACCGCGGCGAGCAGCAGATCGTCACCGAGCGGATCGAGCGGGCGCTCGATCCCGTCAGCCTCTGGGTCGCGGCCGCTGACGAACCGGTGCTCGTCAAGGTCCAGAACGTCCAGCACCTCGCCACGCCGATCCGCGCCCAGCTCGCCGACCCGATCCCTGTGCTCGAGCTGGCCGGCCGGCTACACCCGACCCCTGCCGTCGGCGGCGAGCCCAACGCCGCCGTCCAGCCGCTGATCCCAGCGCTCGAGGGCCTCGACCGCGGCTGGTACGCCGGCGCCGTCGGCTGGACCGACCTCGCGGAGGACGGCGAGCTCTGCGTCGCCCTCCGCTGCGCCCTGCTGCGCGACGACCTCGCCCACCTCTACGCCGGCTGCGGCATCGTCGCCGACTCCATCCCCGCCGACGAGCTCGCCGAGACCGAGGTCAAGCTCCAGGCCCTATTGCCGCTCCTCGCCTGATCGAGCGAAGCATTGTTGGCCCTATAGCCCGCTCAATCCTTCGGTCGACCGTCGGACGCGCCGTCGCCGACGACTCGATGAGGGGTTTGCTCGCCCTGGCCGGCACAAACCCACATCGGAGGTCAGTCCCCCAGGCGGTCGGCCACCGTCGCCGTCAAGGCGCGACTGCGTTCGACGCTGTCGCCGCGGTCGGCGACCAACTCGATCAGACGCGGGCCGGCGGCGATCGCCGAGGCAAGCTCGGCCTTCGTGGTGACGAGCCGGTGCGGCATGCCAGCGAGTGCAGCGAGAGACGCCAGATCGACACCCGCGGGCGTTGCGATGTGTCGCTCGTATGCCACCTTGTCCGAGAGCTCGGCCACCGGCAGGAAGTCGAAGATCCCGCCGCCGCCGTTGTTCACGCACACGATCGTCAGGTCGATGCCCGCCCGTCTAGCTGCGAGCACGCCGCCGACGTCATGCACCAGGGCAACCTCACCGATCAAGACGAACGTCGGCCGTCCGGTGGCACGCGCTGCGCCCGCGGCTGAAGCGACGACGCCGTCGATCCCGTTCGCACCGCGATTCGACAGGAAGCGCAGCCGCTTCGGCGACGCGGGGAAGTAGGACTCGACGTAGCGGATCGGCATCGACGAGCTCACCCAGACGAGCGCATCGTCCGGCAGCGCCGCCTCGATCCCCGCATAAGCCTTGGCCTCGAACGTCTCGGGCGCCTCGGCGAACGCACTGGCCACCACCCCGTCAGCAGCCCGCCACCTCCCTACCCAGCCGCCGTCAGCGCTAGTGCCAACGTCCTCGATCGCGGCAGCCAAGGCCTCGCAGGTCAGCGTCAGATCCGCTGCCAGAATCGTCTCCGCCGTCCGCGTCGGCTCGTTCCAGACCGCCTGCGGATCGATCACCACCTGCTCGGCTCGGCCGACCCACGCTCGCAACGACTTCGACGTCGGCATGTCGCCGATCCGGAGCACGAGGTCGGCACGCTGAGCGTCGGCGAAGCCCTCGTCACGCAGCAGCACGTCGTAGTGCGCCACGACCTGGGAGCGGTCGTGCTCGCCGCAGCGCAGTCCCGACGTCGGCTCGGCCAGCAGCGGCCAGCCGGCCTCGCGGCCCAGTCGAGTGACGGCCTCGACAAGGCTCACGGTTGCCGAGTCGTCGGACGCCGTCGCCATGCCCCCACACACGATCACCCCACGCGCAGTCGCCGCCATCCGCTCGGCCAGCGCCTGTACGTCCTCGTCGTTCGGCACCGCCGCGCCCTCGATCGCCTCCACCCACGCCCGCCCGTCCTCACGCCCCTGCCAGTCACCGGCCTCCAGTTCCTCCGCCACCGGCGCCAGCGGCTCACGCAGCGGCAAGTTCAGATGCACCGGCCCCGGCCGTCCACCGCCAGCCGTCCACCACGCGCGACAGGCCAGCGCCCGCACATGCGTCGCCCACTCGGGCCCTGGCTCACCGTTGCCGACCTCGACGAACCACTTCGCGGCCGAGCCGAACAGCTTGATCTGGTCGATCGCCTGGCCGGCGCCGACGTCGCGCAGCTCCGGCGGCCGGTCGGCGGTCAGCACGATCAGCGGCACGCGCGCCTCGCGCGCCTCGACGATGGCTGGCAGCAGGTTGGCCGCCGCCGTCCCCGAGGTGCAGGTCACGGCGACCGGCCGGCCGCTCGCCTTTGCCATTCCGAGCGCCATGAACCCGGCGGCGCGCTCGTCGATTGCCGACACCGCATCGATCCGCTCGTCCGCCGCCAGGGTCAGCGTGATCGGCGCGTTGCGCGAGCCGGGCGAGGTCACCGCCTGCCGCATCCCACAGCGCGCCAGCTCGTCGACGAGCGCCTGTACAGGCGCAAAGGTGCGGTTGATCGGGATCATGTGCCTGTGAGCAAGGAGCGCAACGGCCCGTCGGTGATCTTCGTCCCGGGCTTCATGCAGCCCGCCGAGGCGTGGGCGGATGTCGCCGAGCGGCTGCCGCAACGCTACCCGAGCCTCCTGCTGCGCCACTCCGAGCACGAGCGCGAGGGGCGGATCGCGGAGATCGCCGCCGCTGCCGAGGCCGTCGACGGCGAGGTCGTCCTCTGCGGCTACTCGCTCGGCGGACGGCTCGCCCTCAACGCCGCGGTGCGTCGGCCCGACCTCTACGCCGCGGTCGTCGTGCTCGGCGCGGCCGCCGGGATCGACGAGCCGGCGGCGCGCCAGGCGCGCCGCGAGGCCGACGAGAAGCTCGCCGCATGGATGGAGACGCAGCCGATCGAGAAGATCGTCGAGGTCTGGGAGCGCCAGCCGCTGTTCGGCGACCAGTCCGAGCGCCTGATCGAGGCCCAGCGGCCAGGCCGCCTCTCCCAGGATCCGCGTTCCCTGGCCGTGCTGCTGCGAACCGCGGGTCAGGGGGCGATGGAGCCGATCTGGGGGCGGCTGCACACGCTGGACCTGCCGATCCTCGCGCTCGCCGGATCGCGCGACGAGCGCTACCGCCGCGCTACGCGGAGGATTGCCGCCGAGGCGCCGCAGGGATATGCCGCGGTGATCGAGCACGCCGGTCACGCCGCCCACCTGCAGCGGCCGGGCGAGTTCGCCGACGCGCTGCTCGCCTTCCTCGACGAGCGCGTGCGCTCAGTCGAGCCGGTCGACTAGCAGCGGGTCGAGCACCTCGCCGGCGAGGTCGACACCGAGGCCCGGACCCTCCGGCACGTGCATCAGGCCCTGCCGCGGGCCTGGCAGGGCACGCGCGATCGGAGCGTCGAAGACGTCCAGCGTCGCGAGGCCACAGGCGAGCGTGACGTGTTCCTGACTTGCCAGCTGCAGCGCGGCGGCGATCGTCCACGGCCCGTCGAGCGTGCTCGACAGCCAGGCGGACATGCCCGCCTCGCGCGCGGCGCGCAGCGCGTCGCGGGCGGGCAGGAAGCCGCCGCTGCCGGCGAGCTTGAGGTTGACGGCGTCGCAGGCGCCCAGCTCGGCAGCCCGCCGCACGTCCTCGGGACCGCGGATCGGCTCGTCGGCGGCGATCGGCGTCTCGACCTTGGCCCGTACCTCGGCCAGCTCCTCGAGCGTGGCGCACGGCTGCTCGACGAGCTCGAGGTCGTGGACGGCGAGGGCGCGGATCCGCTCCACCGCCTGCGCCGCAGTCCAGGCACCGTTGGCGTCGATGCGCAGCGCGGGCCAGGTCCCGAGCGCCTCGCGCACCGCCGCGACCCTGACGTCGTCGTCGGGCAGCCCGACCTTCAGCTTGAAGCAGGAGTAGCCCTCGCGCAGGCCGCGCGCGGCCGCCGCGGCCACTTCGCCGGGGGGGCCGGCCGGAAGCGTCATGTTGACCGGGATAGCGTCGGCCCCGTGGTCGCCGAGCGGGCGGCCGCGCCGGCGCGCCTGGAGGTCGAGCTCGGAGAGCTCCCAGGCGGTGCGCGCGTGGCGCGGCGCGTCACGCGGAGGCGGGCCGTCGGCGAGCGCAGCCCAGACCGTGTCGACGCTGACCCCGTCGTAGGGCTCGAGCGGCGCGGCCTCGCCCCAGCCGGGCGTGCCCTGGTCGTCCTCCAGCCGCACGACGACCAGCTCGCGCTCGGCAAGGACGCCGTTCGCGGTCACGAACGGCACGCGCAGCGGGATTCGCAGGCGCAGCAGCGAGCGCTTCACGACAACAGGATGCCCGCCGCCAGCAGCAGCGAGAAGAGGCCGAGCAGTCGCCCGGTGTCGGCGAGCGCCGCGTTCAGCGACGGGCCGTCGCTGCGGTAGGCGACCGCTCGCCAGAGCGACGGGACCAGCGGCAGCGTGAGCAGCGGCAGCGCGACCCAGCGCGAGAGCCCGCCGGCGAGCGGGATCGCCACCACCGTCAGGTACGAGACGACGATCATCGCCCCGAACAGCCCGCGGGCGCGAGCGCGGCCCAACCGGACCGCGAGCGTCCGCTTGCCGGCGCGGCGGTCGGTGTCGGCGTCGCGGACGTTGTTGACGACGAGGATCGCCGCGGCGAGCAGCCCGACCGGCACCGAGAGCGCGAACGCCTCCCACGGCAGCTCCTCGGCCTGGACGTAGTAGCTGCCGACGACCGCGACGACCCCGAAGAAGAGGAAGACGAACAGCTCGCCGAGTCCCTCGTAGCCGTAGGGCCGCGGTCCGCCGGTGTAGAGCACGCCGGCCGCGATCGACGCCACGCCGACCAGCAGCAGCTCCGGACCGGTGATCGCCGCCAGGTAGATGCCCGCGACCACGGCGATCCCGAACGCGACGTAGGTCCCGACCAGCACGCGCCGCGGTGGCATCAGGCCGCCTGCGGTCACGCGCACCGGCCCGAGGCGGTCCTCGGTGTCGGCGCCGCGGCGCGCGTCGGAGTAGTCGTTCGAGAGGTTCGTCCCGATCTGGATGAAGATGCTGCCGATCAGCGCCGCTACGAACGCGAGCGGCTTGAACTCGTCGTCGACGATCGCCAGCGCGGTGCCGACGAGGACCGGCGCCACGGCCGCGGGCAGGGTCCGCGGCCGCGCGGCCAGCGCCCACAGGCGCAGCGCGCCGCCGGCGGCGTGGGGAGCGTCGGCGACCGGGGTCACGGCCGGCGCGGGAACTTGCCGAAGTCCGGCTTCCGCTTCTCGCGGTAGGCGTCGCGGCCCTCCTGGGCCTCCTCGCTGCCGTAGAAGAGGAGGTTGGCGTCGTGGGCGAGCTGCTGGATGCCGGCCATCCCGTCCTCGGACGCGTTGAAGCTCGCCTTCAGCAGGCGTAGGGCGAAAGGCGACAGCGCGAGCATCTCGCGACACCAGCGGACGGTCTCGACCTCCAGCTGCTCGAGCGGCACGACGCTGTTGACCAGGCCCATCTCGAGCGCCTCGCGGGCGTCGTACTGGCGGCAGAGGAACCAGATCTCCTTTGCCTTCTTCTGCCCGATCTGCGCGGCGAGCAGGCTGGCGCCGAAGCCGCCGTCGAAGGAGCCGACCTTTGGGCCCGTCTGGCCGAAGCGCGCGTTGTCGGCGGCGATCGAAAGGTCGCAGACGATGTGCAGGACATGGCCGCCGCCGACCGCGTAGCCCGCGATCATCGCCACCACCGGCTTCGGTAGCCGGCGGATCTGGACGTGCAGGTCGGTGACGTGGAAGCGGCCGACCGCCGCCTTGCCGCCCGCGGGGTCGGTCATGTAGCCGGAGTCGCCGCGCACCCGCTGGTCGCCGCCGGAGCAGAACGCCAGCGGTCCCTCGCCGGTCAGCACGATCACCCCGACCGCGGTGTCCTCGCGCGCCCGCTCGAGCGCGTCGGAGATCTCGACGATCGTCTGCGGCCGGAACGCGTTGCGCACCTCGGGACGGTCGATCGTGACCTTCGCGATCCCGTCCGCCGTCTCGTAGCGGATGTCCTCGTAGTCGCCGGCGCGCTGCCACTCGGCGCCCGCGGCGATCGATCGCCTCGCCTGCTCGGCCGCCCAGTCGCCGCCGGCCCGGGTCTCGTCGGTCGCGGCCATCGCCGAGAGGTTAGACCGCCGTCCCGCCTTGTGGCGTCGACCACCGCCTCGGTGGCCGGCGCCGCAAGAGCGGCGCCGCGACCGAGGATTGCGGCGCTGTCCACGACATCGGTGGCTGGCTCCACAAGGCACGTACGCTTCGCCCGATGCACGACTGGGTCCGCGAAGCGGCGCGCAGGAAACCGGACCGCGGGGCCGTCGAGGCTTCCGACGGCGTCCTGAGCTACGCCGAGCTCGACGAGCGCGCCGATGCGGTTGCGCGCCGGCTGGCCGCGCTCGGCGTCGGGGAGGGGGGGAGGGTCGCGACGACGGTGCCGCCGTCGACGGTCTTCGCGCTCCTGCTGCATGCCGCGCCGCGGATCGGCGCGGCGCTGGTGCCGCTCAACACCCGACTGACCGTCGACCAACAGCGTGCCCAGGCCGCGGCCGTCGGCGCCGACGTCGTGGTCAACGGTCCCCTGGACGGGATGGAGGCCGCCATCGAGCCGCGGCGCGAACTCGATGCCTCCGCGGTCCACACCGTCCTCTTCACGTCCGGCACCGAGGGCGAGCCCAAGCCGGTGGAGCTGACGGCCGGCAACCTCGACGCTTCCGCCGCGGCGTCGGCGGCAGCCTTCGGGGTCGAGAGCGGCGACCGCTGGCTGTCGCCGTTGCCGCTGTTCCACGTCGCGGGCCTCAGCATCCTCACGCGCTGCGCCCGCAACGCCACGACGGCGGTGCTTCGCGACCGCTTCGACCCCACCGCGGTTGCCGGTGCGCTCGCCGAAGGCGGGGTCTCGCTGATCTCGCTCGTCCCGACGCAGCTGAGCCGCCTGCGCCACTCCGGTCTCACCGAGGCGCCCGGCCTGCGCGCACTGCTGCTCGGCGGCGGTCCGATCCCTCCGGACCTCGTCGACTGGGCACGCAGCGCCGGCCTGCCGGTCCGCTGCACCTACGGCATGACCGAGACCGCGTCGCAGGTCGCCGTCACCGAGCCGTGGGAGTCCGCCGCCACTCCGCTGCCGGGCGTCGAGCTGGAGGTCGCGCCCGACGGCGAGATCCTGGTCCGCGGCCCGATGGTGGCGCCCGGCGCGGTCCGTCCCGACGGCTGGCTGCACACCGGCGACCTCGGCAGCGTCGACCGCCGCGGCCGGCTCCACGTCGTCGGACGGCTCAAGGAGCTGATCGTCAGCGGGGGCGAGAAGGTCGCTCCGGCCGCCGTCGAGGCCGTCCTCGCCGCCCATCCCGCCGTCGCCGACGCAGGCGTCGCTGGCACGCCCGACCCCGACTGGGGCGAAGCCGTCACGGCCTTCGTCGTGGAGCGCCACCCGGTCTCCGACTACGACCTGCTCGGCTTCTGCCGCGAGCGCCTCGCCGGCTACCAGGTCCCCAAGCGCGTCGTCCGCGTCGCCGAGCTGCCGCGCAATGCTGGGGGCAAGCTGATACGCGCGCGCCTTCCCGTCGAAGCCAGCCAGGCGCCGCCGGGGGGCGCGGGGGGCGCGAGCCCCCCGATCAAATAAAGTCGTCGGCCGTGATCTACGACGACGACGCAGACCTCTCGAAGCTCGACGGCAAGACCGTCGCCATCCTCGGCTACGGCTCGCAGGGCCACGCCCATGCGCTCAACCTGCACGACTCCGGCGTGAACGTCGTAGTCGGCCTGCGCGAGGACTCCTCGTCGGTCGAGAAGGCGAAGTCCGACGGTCTCGAGGTCGCCTCGATCGCCGACGCCGCCAGTCGCGGCGACGTCGTGATGGTCCTGCTGCCCGACGAGAAGCAGGGCAAGCTCTGGGAGGAGGAGATCAGGGACGGGATCGCGCCCGGCAACCTGCTGCTCTTCGCGCACGGCTTCTCGATCCACTTCGACCAGATCGACCCCGGCCCCGGCGTCGACGTCGGCATGGTCGCCCCCAAGGGCCCCGGCCACCTCGTGCGGCGCCAGTTCACCGAGGGCGCCGGCGTCCCGGGGCTGATGGCGATCCACCAGGACGCCAGCGGCAACGCGCGCGACCTCGTGCTCGCCTACGCCAAGGGCATCGGCTGCACGCGCGGCGGCGTCATCGAGACATCGTTCAAGGAGGAGACCGAGACCGACCTCTTCGGCGAGCAGGCCGTGCTCTGCGGCGGCGTCTCGGAGCTCGTCCAGGCCGGCTACGAGACGCTCGTCGACGCCGGCTACGACCCGCGGCTGGCCTACTTCGAGTGCCTCCACGAGCTCAAGCTGATCGTCGACCTGATGTACGAGAAGGGCATCACCGGAATGCGCTACTCGATCTCCAACACCGCCGAGTACGGCGACCTGACCCGCGGCAAGCGCGTGATCACCGATGAGACGCGCGCTGCGATGAAGGAGATCCTCGGCGAGATCCAGTCGGGCCAGTTCGCGCGCGAGTGGATCGCCGAGAACAACGCCGGCCAGGAGAGCTTCAAGCGGATGCGCGAGGAGCAGGCCGGCAAGCAGATCGAGCGCGAGGGCCGCGAGCTGCGCTCGAAGATGTCCTGGATCGACACCGAGTTCTAGGCGCCGGGTGCGGATTCCCGACCACCTCAAGCCCGCCGACGGGCGCTTCGGCAGCGGCCCGACCAAGGTCCGCCCCGAGCAGCTGAACCGGCTCGCCGGCAGCGGCGCGGCGATGATGGGCACCTCGCACCGCCAGAAGCCGGTCAAGGCGGTCGTCGGCCAGATCCGCTCGGGGCTCGGCGAGCTCTTCTCGCTGCCCGACGGCTACGAGGTCGCACTCGGCAACGGCGGCACGACGGCGTTCTGGGACGCGGCCACCGCCGGGCTCGTCCGCAGTCGCGCGCTGCACCTGACCTACGGCGAGTTCTCGCAGAAGTTCGCCACCGCGACCGCCGGAGCGCCGTTCCTCGAGGACCCGATCATCGTCTCCGCCGACCCGGGCGACGCGCCCGCACCGGCGTCCGACCCGGCCGCGGACGTAATCGGCTGGGCGCACAACGAGACGTCGACCGGCGTGATGGTCCCGGTGCAGCGGCCCGCGGACTCCGGCGACGCGCTCGTCCTGATCGACGCCACCTCTGGCGCCGGCGGCCTGCCGCTCGACGCCAGTCAGGCCGACGTCTACTACTTCGCCCCGCAGAAGGGCTTCGCGTCCGACGGCGGCCTCTGGCTGGCGCTGCTGAGCCCCGCGGCGATCGAGCGGATCGAGGAGCTCGGCGCGGCTACCGACCGCTGGCGGCCGGAGTTCCTCTCGCTGACGACGGCGCTCGACAACTCGCGCAAGGACCAGACCTACAACACCCCGGCGCTGGCGACGCTGCTGCTGCTCGCCGACCAGATCGAGTGGATGCTCTCGGGCGGCGGCCTCGACTGGTGCGTCCAGCGGACGAGCGCCTCGTCGCGCCACCTCTACGAGTGGGCCGAGGCGCGCGACTACGCGACGCCGTTCGTGGTCGACACCGCGAAGCGCTCGCTGGTCGTCGGCACGGTCGACTTCGATGACTCGATCGACGCCGCGGCGATCGCCGCGACCCTGCGCGCCAACGGCATCGTCGACGTCGAGCCCTACCGCAAGCTGGGCCGCAACCAGCTGCGCGTCGGGATGTTCCCGGCGATCGAGCCGGGCGACGTCGAGGCGCTGACCGCCTGCATCGACTGGACGATCGAGAACGTGGGGGAGGTCACCCGATGAAGGTGCTCGTCAAGGAGAAGATCGGCGAGTCGGGCGTCCAGCTGCTGCGCGACGCCGGGCTCGAGGTCGAGCTCGGCATCGACTGGGACGACGAGGAGCTCGAGCGCCGGATCGGCGAGTTCGACGGGATCCTGATCCGCTCGGCGACCAAGCTCACAGCCGACCTGATCGAGAAGGGCGACAACCTCAAGGCGATCGGTCGCGCCGGCGTAGGCGTCGACAACGTCGACGTGCCGGCCGCCACCCGCCGCGGCATCGTCGTCGCCAACGCGCCGCAGTCCAACGTCGTCACGGCCGCCGAGCACACGATGGCGCTGCTGCTCGCGCTCGCGCGCAACATCCCGCAGGCCCACGCGTCGCTCGTCGGCGGCGCCTGGGACCGCTCGAAGTACAGCGGCACCGAGCTCTACGAGAAGACGCTCGGGATCGTCGGCTTCGGCCGCATCGGCCAGCTCGTCGCCCAGCGCGCGCGCGGCTTCGGGATGCATGTGATCGCCTTCGACACGTTCATCTCCGAGGAGCGCTTCCGCGAGCTCGGCGTCGAGCGCGCCGACAGCGCCGACGCCGTCTACGCCGTCGCGGACTTCCTCACGATCCACCTCCCTAAGACCCCCGAGACCGAGGGCTGGCTCAACGCCGAGGTCTTCGCGAAGTGCAAGGACGGCGTGCGGATCCTCAACGTCGCGCGCGGCCCGCTGCTCGTCGACTCCGACCTCCAGGCGGCGCTGGACTCCGGCAAGGTCGGCGGCGCGGCGCTCGACGTCTTCCAGACCGAGCCGATCACCGAGCACCCGCTCTTCGGCCATCCGAGCGTCGTCGTCACGCCGCACCTCGGCGCCTCGACCGCAGAGGCGACCGATCGCGCCGGCTACCAGGCCGCCGAGCAGGTGATCGCGGCGTTGACCGGCGGCACGGTGACGAACGCCGTCAACGCGCCCGCCGTCGCGGGCGAGGACCTCGAGGCGCTCGGACCGTTCCTACCGCTGGCCGCCCACCTCGGCCGGATCGCCGCCACGCTCACCGAGGGGACGAGCGTCGACGGCATCGAGGTCGAGGTGCTCGGCCGGCTCGCCGAGCGCGACACCCGCCTCGTCACCGTCCAGGTCATCAAGGGAGTGCTGGCCGGCCACACGGAGGAGGAGGTCAACGACGTCAACGCTCCGACGCTCGCCGAGGAGCGCGGGATCGCCGTCAGCTCGACGACCAGCGAGCGCGCGCGCGACTTCACCGACCTCGTCCGGGTCACCGTCGTCAGCGGGTCCGACCGCGCACGCGTCGTCGGGACGGTGCTCGGCAACCGCGACCGGCCGCACCTGCTCGAGGCCTGGGGCTCGCGCTTCAACGTCCAGCTCGAGCCGCAGCTCGCGATCTTCCGCTACCGCGACCAGCCCGGAATGATCGGCCGTGTCGGCACGGTGCTCGGCGAGGCCGGCGTCAACATCGTCTCGGCGGCCGTCGGCCGCCAGCCCGACGACGCCGCGACCGGCGAGGCCGTGATGGTCGTGACCGCCGATGCCGAAGTGCCGCAGGACGTGGTCAACGCGATCGTCGCCTCCGACGGCTTCGTCGCCGGCCGCACCGTCAGCCTGGTCTGAGCCTTGACGGCTGCAGGCCGTTCGATACCCTGGGACGAGATGTCGTTCGTGCTCGACGCGCAGCTTCTCCTTCTCCTCCCCCCTCGGGGGGACTAATGCGTGGCGGCCGCTAAGCCGCAAAGCACAGGAGAAGCAGGTCGAGATCTAGAAGGAGTAGGACGACATGGCGACATCAGAGACACGTGACGAAGCGAGCCGGGTACGGATCTTCGACACGACCCTGCGCGACGGCGAGCAGTCGCCCGGCATCTCGCTGAACACGCAGGAGAAGCTCGAGATCGCCCACCAACTCGGACGGCTCGGCGTCGACATCATCGAGGCCGGCTTCCCGATCGCCTCGCCTGGCGACTTCGAGGCGGTCCAGGCAATCGCGCGCGAGGTCCACGGACCGATCATCTGCGGGCTCGCGCGCACCGGCGTGCAGGACATCGACGCCGCTTGGAACGCGGTCAAGGACTCCGAGCGGCCGCGGATCCACACCTTCATCTCGACCAGCGACATCCACATCCAGCACCAGCTGCAGACCACCCGCGAGGACGTCAAGGGGCAGGCCCGCGCGGCCGTCGCGCACGCCAAGGGCTACTGCGACGACGTCGAGTTTTCGCCGATGGACGCCACCCGCGCCGACCTCGAGTTCACCGCCGAGGTGCTGCAGATCGCGCTCGACGAGGGCGCGACGACGATCAACGTGCCCGACACCGTCGGCTACTCGATGCCCGAGGAGTACGCGTCGATGTGGCGCGAGCTCTACCGGCTGGTGCCCGGCCTCGCCGACGTCGTGACCTCCGTCCACTGCCACGACGACCTCGGCCTGGCGGTCGCCAACTCGTTCGCCGGCGTCCAGGCGGGCTGCCGGCAGGTCGAGTGCGCGATCAACGGGCTCGGCGAGCGGGCCGGCAACGCGTCGCTCGAGGAGATCGTGATGCTGCTCGCGGTCCGCGAGGCCGAGCACGGGCTCTGGACCGGCGTCGAGACGACCGAGATCGCGCGCACCAGCCGCCTCGTCTCGCGGCTGACCGGCTACCAGGTGCAGCCGAACAAGGCGATCGTCGGGCGCAACGCCTTCGCGCACGAGTCCGGCATCCACCAGGACGGCGTGCTCAAGGAGCGCTCGACCTACGAGATCATGGACGCGACGACGATCGGGCTCGAGTCGAACTCGATCGTGCTCGGCAAGCACTCCGGCCGCCACGCGCTGCGCAAGGCGCTCGAGGAGCTGGGGTTCACGGTCGACGGCGCGGCGCTGAACACCGCCTTCAAGCGCTTCAAGGAGATCGCCGACCGCAAGTCGAACGTGACCGCGCTCGACCTCGAGGCGATCGTATCCGACGAGATGCGCCAGTCCGAAAGCGCGTTCGAGCTCGAGTCCTTCGACGTCGAGGCCGGGTCCGACCGGTCGCCGTTCGCGCGCGTGCGGGTGCGGATGCCGGGGGGCGCGGTCGCCGACGGCGAGTTCACCGGGGACGGGCCGGTCGACGCGTTCTTCAGCGCGCTGAACGTGGCGACGGGGCGCGAGGCGCGGTTGAAGGAGTACCACGTGTCGGCGGTGACGGCGGGGCGCGATGCGCTGGCGGAGGTGACGGTGCTGCTGGAGCTCGATGGGGTGACGGCGCAGGGGCAGGGGGTGTCGCCGGACACGATGGAGGCTTCGGGGCGGGCTTATCTGCGGGCTATCACCAATGCGTTGGCGGATTCGCCGGTGGCTGAGGCGGAGCATCACATCGATGCGGCGGCGAAGAGTGCGACGCCTTAGGGCGTAGGGCGCGGGCGCTGGTGGCCGCGGGTCCTGTCTCCGATTTTGGTTTGGGTGCTCGCAAGCTGCGCGCCCAAACGCAAAATCGTCGCCACCCGCGGGTGGGGCGTTTGGGTGCCTGAGGGACAATGGTTGGGTGGACTTCACGTGGGTTGATGGGGAGCGGCTGATTCGGTTCGGGGCCGGGGTGCTTGGGGAGGCTCCGGGGCTCTTGGCTCAGCGGGGGTTCGAGGGGTATGCGCTGTTGACGACGGAGCGGGCGGTGGCTGGGGTGCCTGTGTTGGCTGAGGGCGCGTCGACGGTGCTGCACGTGCCCGTGGGATCGGTGCCGGACATTGCCGCGGCGGTGTTGCCGGATGTGGGCGATCGGCCGGTGGTGGCGCTCGGCGGGGGGAGGGTGGTCGATGCGGCGAAGGCGGTCGCGGGCGTGGAGCGGTTGCCGTGCGCGGCGGTGCCGACGACGTTGGCGGGGTCGCCGATGACGCCGTTTCATCGGCTGCCGGCTGGGACCAGGGGTGGGCAGCTGGTGCGACCGTCGTTGGTGGTGTGGGATCCGGAGCTGATCGGGACGCTGCCACGGGAGCAGCTGGTGGCGACGGGGATGAACGCTTTGGCGCATGCGTTCGAGTCGCTTTACGTGCCGCACGCCAATCCGGTCGCGGAGATGGCGGCGCTGCGGGCGGCGTCGCTGTTCGGAGAGCAGCTCCAGCGCGAGTCGCCGAACGTGGTGGATGTGGCGCTAGCGGCTCTGCTGGCTGGCTATGCGGTCGGGACGACTGGCTTTGCGATCCACCATGCGCTCTGTCAGACGACGGTGCGGGTCGCTGGGCTGCCGCATGCGCAGGTCAATGCGCTCGTGCTGCCACATACGGCGGGACTGATGGCTAGCCGCGCCCCCGCCGCGGTCGGGCGCTTTGCCACGGCGCTCGGTGACGTTGCCGGCGATCCGCTGGCCGCGCCGAATCGGATCGGCGAGCTGGCCGCGGGGATCGGCGTGGGAGGGCTGGCGGAGCTCGGCCTCGACTCAGATTCGATTTCGGCGATCGCCCACGCGGCGATCGGGCATCCGGCGATCGGCAACACGCCGGGCGGCACGCCGGCGGAGGTCGATCTCGCGGGCATCCTCACTGCCGCTCTCTGACGGCGCTGAGATCGACCGAGGGTTGCTAGGCGGCTTGGCGGACCTGGCGGGCTGGGCCCTCAGCGAGTCGTTGCTGCTGGCGCTCAGGCGAGATGGTGATGACGTTCCAGGCGAGGCCGAGCTTCTCGAGCGCGCGGATGGTTAGGCCGGAGATGTCGATCTCCCACCAGCGCATGCCCTGGACGGCGGCGCGTGGGAAGGCGTGGTGGTTGTGGTGCCAGGCCTCGCCGAGCGAGGGGAGGGCGAGCCAGGCGACGTTGGTCGAGCGGTCGTCGGTCTGGAAGCGGCGCTCGCCGAAGAAGTGGCAGATCGAGTTGATGCTCCAGGTGACGTGGTGGACGAAGAAGACACGCACCAGGCCGCCCCAGAAGAGCGCCAGCGCCGCGGCCTCGAGCGTTCCGCCGATCGCGAAGCCAAGCCCGAACGGGATCGCGAGGCCGAGGATCACCCACCAGAGGAAGTGGCGGCTGATGAAGCGCATGCCGGGGTCCTCGAGCAGGTCCGGCGCGTAGCGCTTGGCGTCGGCAACGCCGTTGTGCTCGAACAGCCACCCGACGTGGGCGTGCCAGAGGCCGCGCAGGCCGCTGCCCTCGCCGACGTGCGGGCTGTGCGGGTCGCCCTCCTCGTCGGTGTGGGCGTGATGCTTGCGGTGGTCGGCGACCCAGCCGATCACCGGGCCCTGGACGGCCATTGAGCCGAGGATCGCGAAGAGGTACTTCAGCGGCCGGTGGGTCTCGAAGGCGCGGTGGGTGAGCAGGCGGTGGAAGCCGATCGTGATGCCGAACGCGGTCGCGAGGTAGACGCCGACCATGATCCCGACGTCGGTCCAGCCGATCAGCCGGTTCCAGAGCAGCGGGATCGCGGCTAGGACGGCGACGAAGGGGACGATGACGGCGGCGATGTTCGCGTTTCGCTGGAGACGGGTCATGGAACTAGAATCTAGGACTAAGATTGCTTGTCTCCTGGCCACTGAGACAACGACCGCTCCGCGAGAACTTGTAGCTTTCACACAATGACCGTGCTCGACCAGCGGCCCTGGGTTGCGTTGCCGCCCGCGGCGGCCGAGGCGTTGCGGCCCGAGCTGCCGGCGATCGCGGAGGAGATCATCGGTGCGATCAGCGACGGCGTGCCGGAGTACGCGCTGCCGCTCGAGGGCCGGTTTGGCGAGGGGCTGAGGATGGGCGTCGAGCGGGCGCTGCAGCGCTTCCTCGACCTCAGCGGGAGCGACGACGGCGGTCCCGACCCCGGCCGCCAGGTCTACGTCGACCTCGGACGCGGCGAGCTGCGCGCGGGCCGGCCGTTGGAGGCGCTGCTCGCGGCCTACCGCCTCGGGGCCCGAGTGGCCTGGCGACGGCTGGCGGCGGCGGGCGAGCGGGCGGGACTCGAGCCGCGCACGCTCTATCTGCTCGCCGAGTCGATCTTCGCCTACATCGACGAGCTGTCGGGCGAGTCGGTCGAGGGCTACGCGATGGAGCAGGCTGCGGTCGCGGGCGCCCAGCAGCGCCGCCGCCGCGAGCTCGCCGCGCTGCTCGTCCAGGACCCGCCGGCAGACGCGACGGCGATCGAGGCCGCCGCGCTCGCCGCGGGATGGCCACTTCCGCGCACCGTCGCCGCGGTCTACGTCGAGGCCGGCGCGGGCGAGGCGCCGGCCGACCCGGACCGGCTCTCCAACCGGCTCGGGGCGGGAACGATCGCGGCCGAGCTGGCTCCGGGGGCCTGCGCGCTCGTTCCGGACCCCGACGCGCCGGGCCGCCGCGCCCAGCTGGCCGCGGCGTTTCGGGACGGCGTCGCGGCGCTCGGGCCGTCGGTGCCCTGGCGCGAGGGCCACGTCAGCGCCGGGCGCGCTCGCGCGGCGCTCGGC
>DATABV010000212.1:0-6061 GCA_036259395.1 Thermoleophilaceae bacterium
GCCCGTTCATAGGCATAGCCGGGCGAGACCATGATGGAGCCGACCCCCATGGCGGTGACGTCGTCGAAGAATTTCGCCGTCCGCTCGGGGTCCGCGTTGTTGAGGATGATCAGCAGCGGTCCCACGGGCGCGATCGCGGCGAGCGCCTTCGTCGTATGGCGCAGCTCGCCGCGGAACACGCGGCACTGGCGGCAGCCCTTGAGGTGGCGGCGGACCGGCGCGGTCGTCTTGGCGAGGCCCTCGGCGACCTGGCCGAGCTCGAGCCGCACCTCGGCGCAGGTCAGCAGCCGCGCCTCGGCGGCCTCGGCGAGGCTGACGCGGGCGCGTACGAGCAGCGACTTGACGCTCGGCACGGTGGTGTCCATCGCCTCGGCGATCTGCTCGTAGGAGAGCGCGTCGATCTCGCGCAACAGCAGCGCTGAGCGCTGGCTCTCGGGCAGCAGGCCGACGTCGGCGACGATCTGGCGGAACTCCTCGCGACGGTGGACGGTGTCGGCGGTCGACGTGCCGTTGTCGCGCTCGAAGATGTCCATCGAGTCCTGGCCCGACGGGCGCGGCTTGCGCAGGTGGTTGAGGCAGCGGTTGCGCGCGATCCGGTAGAGCCAGGGACGCGTGTTGATCGGCCGCTGGTCGGCCATCAATGCGTTGTAGGAGGCGGCGAAGACCTCCTGGAGGACGTCCTCGGCGTCCTCCTTGGAGCTCAGCATGTGGCGGCAGAAGGCCAGCAGGCGCGACTGGTAGCGCTGGACGAGCGTCTCGAAGGCGGACTGGTTGCCGCGCCGGGTCAGCGCGATCAGCTGCTCGTCGCTGCGCAGGCGTAGCAGCGGCGACCGCCCGGCGGACGCCGCAAGGCCCGATTGATGTAGTGCGGAAGCCTCCATCACCCCAGGGCGTACCCGTTCCCCACCCTCAAGACACGGTAGCGACGGCAATGTTGCGGTCAGGTTGAGAGTGCCCGGGACGGGATTCGAACCCGCACACCCCGAGGGGTCACGCGTTTTAAGCGCGCTGCCTGGACCAATTCGGCTACCCGGGCAGGTCGATGGTAGACGGGCGCGGGGACCGTCAGGCGGGGTCGGGGCCGACCTTGACGAGCATCTTGCCGATGTTGTCGCCGGCCAGCAGCCCGTTGAAGGCGCTCGGCATGTTCTCGATCCCCTCGACGACCGTCTCGCGGTAGCGCAGCTCGCCGGAGCGCACCCAGGCGCCGACCTCGCTCAGGAACGGCTTCATCAGGTGGCCGTGGTCGAAGACGATGAAGCCGCGCAGGTTGAGGCGGCGCGGGATCACTCCGACGAAGTTGTCCGGCCCGGGCCGCGGCGTCTCCTCGTTGTACTCGGCGACCGCGCCGCAGAGGGCGACCCGGCCGTGCAGGCGCATCCGGCCGAGCGCGGCGGAGAGGTGGTCGCCGCCGACGTTGTCGAAGTAGACGTCGATGCCCTTCGGGCAGTGCTCGCGCAGCGCCGCGGGCAGCTCGACGCCGTGGTAGTCGAAGGCGGAGTCGAAGCCGAGCTCGCCGATCAGCCAGTCGACCTTCTCGGCCGAGCCGGCGCTGCCGACGACGCGGCAGCCGCGCAGGCGGGCGATCTGGCCGGCGACGCTGCCGACCGCACCGGCGGCGGCCGACACGTAGACCGTCTCCCCCTCCTTGACCGGCGCGACCTCGGTGACGCCGGCGTAGGCGGTCAGGCCCGGCATGCCGAGCACGCCGAGCGACGTGCCGATCGGCGCGACCGCGGGGTCGACCGGGTAGGCGAGCGCGCCGTCGCCGACCAGCGCGTGCTCGCGCCAGCCGCCCATGTGCTGGATCCAGGCGCCCTCCCCGAAGCGGCCGTCGTTGGAGGCGACGACCTGGCCGACCGCGCCGCCCTCGAGCACCTCGCCGACTTGGAACGGCGGGATGTAGGACTTGACGTCGCGCATCCGCCCGCGCATGTAGGGGTCGACCGAGAGGTAGCTGTTGCGGACGAGCACCTCACCTGGCCCCGGCTCGGGCAGCGGGACCTCCGCGAGCTCGAAGTTCTCGTCGGTCGGCTCGCCCTGCGGGCGGGAGGCGAGACGGATCTCGCGGGTGGTGGCGCTCATAGGGAAACGACCCTAGGGCTTAGGATCGAGCGATGGCGACTACGGAGCAGGGGTCAGGCACGCAGCTGCACGGAGGGAGGCTCGTCGCGAAGCGCCTCAAGGCGCATGGGGTGAGCAAGCTGTTCACCCTCTCGGGCGGCCACATCTTCTCGATCTACGACGGCTGCCGCGAGGAGGGGATCGACATCGTCGACGTCCGCCACGAGCAGTCGGCGGCGTTCGCGGCGGAGGGCTGGGCGAAGGCGACGCGCGAGCCGGGCGTCTGTGCGCTGACCGCCGGCCCGGGCGTGACCAACGGCATGAGCCCGCTCGGCTCGGCGCTGATGAACCGCTCGCCGATGCTGATGCTCGGCGGCCGCGCGCCGGCGATGCGCTGGGGGATGGGCTCGCTGCAGGAGATCGACCACGTGCCGTTCGTCGCGCCGCTGACCCGGCTGGCGAAGACGGCCGAGTCGACGGCGGAGATCCCGGGACTCGTCGACGAGGCGCTCGCCGCCGCGGCAGGGCCGCCCGGCGGGCCGGCGTTCCTCGACTTCCCGCTCGACTACGTCTTCATGGAGGCCGACGTCGACGCCGACGGGCCCGCCGCCGAGGTCGACCCGCTGCTGGTGCCGGCGGCCGAGGGGATCGAGGAGGCAGCGGCGCTGCTGCGCGCGGCCGAGCGGCCGGTGATCATGGCGGGCAGCGGGCTCTACTGGGCGCACGGCGAGCACGCGCTGCTCGCGCTCGCCGAGGAGCTGCGGATCCCGGTGTTCGTCAACGGGCTGGCGCGCGGCTGCGTCCCGGCCGACCACGAGCTCGCCTTCTCGCGCGCCCGCGGGCAGGGGCTGAAGGGCGCCGACGTCGCGGTCGTGATCGGCGTGCCGATGGACTTCCGGCTCGGGTTCGGCGAGTCGTTCGGCGAGGAGACCAAGATCGTGGTCGTCGACTCCTGCGCTCCGGAGCGCCAGCATCCCCGGCCGGTCGCGGGCGACCTGGTCGGCGGCGTGCCGGCGACCTTGGACGCGCTGCGCGCGGCGGCGGCCGGCGGGCCGGATCGCTCGGGCTGGATCGAGACGCTGCAGGCGAGCGAGAACGAGAAGCGCGCCGCCGAGCAGGAGGAGCTCAACGACCCGCGCGCGCCGCTGCATCCGCTGCGGCTCTACAACGAGCTGGCGCAGGTGCTGGATCGCAGCGCGGTCGTGATCGGCGACGGCGGCGACTTCGTGTCGTACGCGGGCCGGGTGATCGAGACCTACGAGCCGGGCTGCTGGATGGACCCCGGGCCGTTCGGCTGCCTCGGCGCCGGGCCGGGCTATGCGCTGGCGGCGAAGCTGGCCAACCCCGACCGCCAGGTCTGCCTGCTGATGGGCGACGGCGCGTTCGGCTTCAGCGGGATGGAGTTCGACACGCTCGTGCGCCATGGCGTCCCGGTCGTCGCGGTGATGGGCAACAACGGCATCTGGGCGCTCGAGAAGCATCCGATGGAGTTCCTCTACGGGTACTCGGTCGCGGCGGAGCTGCAGCCGGAGTGCCGCTACGACCAGGTGGTCGAGGCGCTCGGCGGGCACGGGGAGCTCGTGCGCGAGCCGGGCGAGCTGAAGCCGGCGCTGGAGCGCGCGTTCGCGAGCGGCAAGCCGGCGCTGGTCAACGTGCTGACCGATCCGGCGGTGGTGTACCCGCGGAGGTCGAACCTGGCGTAGCGCGCGAGCCGCCGCGGCGCGGCGAGCCGTTCCGCGGCGCCGATGAAGGGTTGTGCCGCCTGGGTGAGGCGAATGCTTCAGCGGCGGCGCGACGGCAGTCGCTGGCCCGCCCGACGAAGGATTGTGCCATCTGGGTGATGCAGATGCTTCGGTGGGCGGCCGAGGCGGTCGGCCGTGATAAATAGCTTCGCTAACGATTAGCTAGACTACCGATCGGTGCATAACGTGCCGACAGCTTCCGAGACGGCCGGCCGTGGCGAGCGGGAGCGCTTCGACGACGCGTGGGAGCAGTTCACGGCGGCGGTGCGCCGGGCGCGCAGCCGCGTAGCCGATCGTCCCGATTCGAAGCTGACGCCGGCCCAGTTCCGGCTGCTGGCGGCGCTCGAGGGTGCGCCGTCGCTGAGCGTGGGGGAACTGGCTCAGGCGGCCGGCGTCTCTTCGCCGACCGCCACGCGGATGCTCGACGGCCTTGAGCACGACGGAATCGTCAAGCGCGAGGCGGTGCCCGGCGACCGCCGCCGGACGGCGGTTCGGCCGACGGCGAAGGGCCGGCGCGCGCTGGCAGAGACGCGCAAGCGCGTCGACGCCGCGCGCGAGCAGATCTACGCGCAGCTCTCGCCCGAGGAGCGCGCGCAGGCCGAGCGGCTGCTGGTCCGGCTCGCGGAGGCGGTCGAGCAGATATGACCACGCGCGACGACGACGGCCGCCTGCACCCGAACATCACGCTCGGCGTACTCGCTACCGCGGCGGTCGCCTACGCGGTCTCGCAGACGATGGTCGTGCCGGCGCTGCCGGAGATCCAGCGTGAGCTGGGCGTTTCGCAGACTCAGGTCACGTGGGTGCTCACCATCTACCTGCTGACCGCCTCGATCGCGACGCCGATCGTCGGTCGGCTCGGCGACATCTACGGCAAGGCGCGCATGCTGAGCGTGACGCTGGTGCTGTTCGCAGTCGGCCTGATGGTCGCCGCCCTGTCGCACTCGCTCGAGCTGCTGGTGGCCGGGCGGGCGATCCAGGGATGCGGCGGCGCGGTCTTCCCGCTCGCCTTCGGGATCATCCGCGACGAGTTCCCGCGCGAGAAGGTCGGCACGGCGATCGGACTGATCAGCGCGACGTTCGGGATCGGCGGCGGGGCCGGCCTGGTCCTCAGCGGCCTGATCGTCGACCACATGGCCTACGAGTGGATCTTCTGGCTGGCGTTCGCGGTCGTCGTCGGCTCCTTGGCCGCGACCAGGATCTGGGTGCCGGAGTCGCCGGTGCGCGCGCCGTCGCGGATCGACTGGGGCGGGGCGGCGCTGCTGTCGGCCGGCCTGGTGCTGGTGCTGCTCGCGCTCAGCGAGGGGAACGCGTGGGGCTGCGGCTCTGCGCGGATCGTCGCGCTGCTGGTCGCGGGGACGGCGGTGCTGGCCGTCTGGGGCTGGTTCGAGACGCGCGTCGACGACCCGCTGGTCGACATGCGGATGATGCGTCGGCGCCCGGTCTGGACGACGAACCTGACGGGCTTCCTGGTCGGCTTCGGCATGTTCGGCTCGTTCATCCTCACGCCGCAGCTCGTCGAGACGCCGGCGATCGCCGGCTACGGCTTCGGCGCGACCGTGACCGAGGCGGGGCTGTTCATGCTGCCGTCGACCGCCGCGATGCTGGTCGCCGGCCCGCTGTCGGGCTGGCTCGGCACGAAGGTCGGCTTCCGCGTACCGGTGCTGCTCGGGACCGCCGCGGCGGCGCTGTCGTTCCTGTGGCTGGCGCTGCTCCACGACGAGCCCTGGCAGATCGTGTTCGGCGTCGCGCTGCTCGGGGTCGGGATCGGGCTGTCGTTCGCGGCGATGGCGAACCTGATCGTCGAGGCGGTCGAGCCGACCGAGACGGGGATCGCCACCGGCATGAACACGATCATGCGGACCCTCGGCGGGTCGCTTGGCGGGCAGATCGCGGCGAGCATCGTGGCGGCGCAGGTCGTGGCCGGGACGTCGTTCCCCGCCGAGTCGGGCTTCACGTGGGCGTTCGCGATGTCCGCCGTCGGGCTGGCGCTGGCCTTCGGCGCGGCGCTGGCGATCCCGCGGGTTCGGCGGCGGGCGCGCGTGCCGGTCCCGGCCTAGAGATCCTGCCTAGAAATAGAGCCGCCCGGACGAGTCCGGGCGGCTCGACGACCCAGTCAGGACGGGCAGGGGTACATGTCTTGAATGGGTCTGACGACTCGGACGGCGGGAGGCGCCGATACATGCGGCTAACGTCCGAGCCTATGTACCGGGTTAGGAGCCGCCGTGCGTTTCCGCATGGTCTTCCGTCCCGGCAGG
>DATABV010000213.1:0-6645 GCA_036259395.1 Thermoleophilaceae bacterium
ATCCCGAGACGCACATCGCGACGCTCGAGAAGAAGACCAAGCTCGAGGTCTACCTGACGATCGGCCACGGCAGCGGCTACTCGCCCGCCGAGGACAACAAGTCGCCCGAGCAGCCGATCGGCGTCATCCCGATCGACTCGATCTTCTCGCCCGTCAAGCGCGTCGCCTACTCCGTCGAGTCGGCCCGCGTCGGACAGCGCACCGACTACGACAAGCTGACGCTCGACATCGAGACCGACGGCTCGCTCGACCCGCACGCAGCACTGCGCGAGGCCGCTGAGACGCTGATCAAGTACCTGGCGATCTTCAGCGAGCCCGAGCGCGTCGAGTCGCTGCGCGAGGCCGGCGCGGCGCTCGTCGGGGCGGCCGCGGTCAACGGCGGCGACCTGGGCGGCGGAGCCGTCTCCGGCGGTGGCGACGGGATGGACGACATCCTGATCGAGGAGCTCGAGCTCGGCGTCCGCTCGTACAACTGCCTCAAGCGCGCGGGCGTCCAGACGGTCGGCGACCTGATCCAGAAGTCCGAGTCCGAGCTCAACGCGATCCCGAACTTCGGTCGCAAGTCGATCGAGGAGGTCATGGAGACCCTCGAGGCGCGCGGCCTGTCGCTGCGCTCGTAGGCTCCTGCCGCTACGCTGCCTGGGTTCGTCATGCGCCATCAGAAGCAAAAGGGAAAGCTCAGCCGTGATGCGGCGCACCGCAAGGCGCTGCTGATGAACCTCTCGCGCGAGATCATCGACCACGAGCGGATCAAGACGACCCAGGCGAAGGCGAAGGCGGTCAAGCCGGAATTGGAGCGGTTGATCACGCTGGCGAAGAAGGGGGACGCGCACTCGCGGAGGCTGGCGATGGCGCGGTTGGGGCAGGACAAGGGTGTGGTGTACAAGCTGTTCGAGGAGATCGCGCCGCGGTATGCGGAGCGGCCGGGCGGCTACCTCCGGATCTCGAAGTTGGGGCCGCGGCGGTCGGACGCGACCGAGATGGTTTATCTCGAGCTGGTTTAGGGCTCTGGGCTAGGGCTCGGGCGTGGCTGCCCGCGGGTCCTGTCTCCGATTTTGGTTCACGTGCTCGCAAGCTGCGCGCGCGAACGCAAAATCGTCGCCACCCGCGGATGGGATGCCGGGGTTAGGGCTTAGAGGTCGAGGGTGTAGCCGTCTGGGCCGAGGTTGCGGACCAGGGTGGGGCCGATGTGGGACTCGTTGGTCCACTCCTCGTGGATGTGGCCGCAGAGGACGGCGCGGGCGTTCTTTGCCTGAGCGGCGCCGAGGACGGCGGTGCTGCCGAGGTTCTTGTCGACGTGGCCCTTGGGAGGGGAGTGGCTGAGCAGGATCGCCCGCTCTGGGAGGGCGGTGAGCATGCTGGCGGCCTCGTCGTCGGTTAGGTCGAAGCTCCAGTCCCAGGGGGTGGTGGGGATGCCGGCGCCGATGCCGTAGAAGTCGATGCCGTCGATCTGGGTGCCCTGGCCGTGGAGGACGGTGGTGGCGTCCCAGCCGGCTGTGGCTGCGCGGAGGGCGTCTGCGGTCTCGTTGTTGCCGGGCACCAGTAGGAGCGGCGCATCGATCGTTCGCAGCGGGGCGATCGTCTGCTCGAGGCCCTCGTGGACGCTGGCGAAGTCGCCGACGCCGGCGACTATGTCGGCGGAGCGGGCTTGGTCGACGAGGGAGTCGATGGCGCCGAGGTCGCAGTGGACGTCTGAGAAGGCGAGGAGCTTCATGTGGGAAAGCCTATCCCGGTGATAGCTTCGCGGGATGGACTTGGAGCGGATCAAGCAGGGGGCTCGGGAGGGCTGGGGGAAGGGCGACTACTCGGGACTGTCGGAGGTGCTGCGGCCGGCGGCGCAGGCGCTGTGCGATGCGTGTGCGGTGGGCGCCGGGCAGGAGGTGCTGGACGTGGCGGCGGGGGATGGGAACTTCGCGCTGGCGTGTGCGTTCGAGGGGGCGAGCGTGGTGGCGTCGGACATCTCGCCGGGGATGGTCGAGCGCGGTAGGGCGCGGTCGGAGGCGGAGGGGTACGACGTCGAGTGGGTGGAGGCCGACGCGGAGGACCTGCCGTTCGAGGACGGGCGGTTCGAGTGCGTCGGCTCGGTGTTCGGGGCGGTGATGGCGCCGCGGCCGGACGTCGTGGCGCGGGAGCTGTTCAGGGTCGTGCGGCCGGGGAACACCGTCGGCTTGGTGGCCTGGGTGCCTGATGGGATCTCGCAGGAGATGTTCGCGATCGGTCGCAAGTATGCGCCGCCGTCGGACGCGCCGACGAGTGAGCTGTGGGGCGACGAGGACGTCGTCAGGGAGCGGTTCGGCGAGCTGGCGAACTCGATCGAGATGGAGCGACGGTCGTTGCCGTGGAGTGGTGAGTCGCCGGAGGCCTTCGTCGATCACATGGAGCGCCACGCGCCGATGCAAGCGGCGGCGAAGGAGCGGATGCCGGCGGAGCGCTACGCCGAGATGCGCGCCGAGTTCCTCGAGATGGTCCGTGGCTGGGCCGGTGGCGACGGACCGTTCTCGGTCGATGCCGAGTACCTGCTCGTGGTCGCGCGCAAGCGCGGGTAGTGGCCGCGCGGCTGCTGATCGAGTACGACGGCGGGAAGTTCGCCGGCTGGGCGAGGCAGCCGGGGCAGCGGACGGTTCAGGAGGTGCTGGAGCGGGCGTTGGCGCAGCAGGCGAGCAGGCCGGTGGCGCTGACGGTGGCGGGACGGACCGACGCGGGCGTTCATGCGCGTGGGCAGGTGGCATCGCACGACGGCGAGTCGCAGCCGCGCGAGCGGGTCAACGCGCTGCTGCCGCCGGACGTGCGACTGCTGGAGAGCGAGGCTGCGCCCGACGGGTTCGACGCACGCCGCGACGCGACCGGGCGCGTGTACCGCTACCGCGTGCTGCCGGGAGGGGTCGAGCGCCCGTTGGAGCGGGGGCGGGCGCTGCACTGGCGCTATCCGATCGAGCGCGGCGTGCTCGACGAGTGCGCGGTGCTGCTGCCGGGTCGTCACGACTTCACGGCGTTCACGCCGACCGACGGCTACCACCGCCGCTTCGAGCGCGACGTGGTTCGCGCCGAGTGGGTCGAGGAGCCAGGCGGGGTGCTGGCGTTCTGGATCGAGGCCGACTCCTTCATGCGCCACATGGTGCGGACGCTGGTCGGAACGATGCTGGGGCTGGCCGCCGGGCGGACCGCGACGATCGCGCCGTTCGCGAGCCTGTTGGAGGGCCGCCACCGGCGCGAGGCCGGCGACACGGTGCAGGCCCACGGCCTCTACCTGGAGGCGATCCGCTATGGCGACAGCCGCCTCCGGCGCGAGGGCTATCCTCGGTCGTCGCGATGAAGGTGCTGCTGACCAACGACGACGGGATCCAGGCGACCGGGCTGCACGCCATGCGGCGTGCGCTGCTCGAGGTCCCCGGCGTCGAGCTGGCGGTGATCGCGCCCGACTCGAACCGCTCCGCGACGGCGCGCAGCATCACGACGCGCGTGCCGCTGTGGGTCGAGGAGGTCGAGCTCGGGGACGGGACGATCGGCCATGCGACCGACGGCACGCCGGTCGACTGCGTCCGCTTCGCGGCGCTCGGGCTGATCGAGTTCAAACCCGAGCTGATCGTCTCCGGGATCAACCACGGGTCCAACCTCGGCGACGACATCACCTACTCGGGGACCGTCGCAGCGGCGCTCGAGGGGATCGTGCTCGGGGTGCCGGCGATCGCCGTCTCGCAGCAGGCCGACCACGGCGCGATGGACTTCCGCATCGGCCGTGCTTGGGAGCCCGAGAACTTCGAGCAGGCGGCCGCATTCGTCGCGCGGATCGTCGAGGAGCTCGACCACGTGCCGATGCCCGAGCGGACGCTGCTCAACGTCAACGTTCCGGCCGGGGAGATCAAGGGGGCCCGGGCGTGCCGGCTCGGCAAGCGGATCTACCGCGACTCGCTCGAGCTGGCGGAGGAGCAGGACGGCCGCCGCCGCTACCGCATCTACGGCGAGAGCCCCGGCTACCACCCCGAGGAGGGAACCGACTTCGCGGCGATCGCCGACGGCAGGATCGCGGTGACGCCGCTGCACTTCGACCTCACCGATCGCGCGGCGATGGAGACGCTCGGCAGCTTCGACTTCGACCGCCTGCTCGCGCCCGCGGCACGCGAGGTGTGAGCGCCTCCCTCGAAGAGCGTGCGGCCGAGCTGCGCAGGCAGATCGAGCACCACAACCGGCTCTACTACCAGCTCGACGAGCCAGAGATCGGCGACGACGAGTACGACGCGCTGATCGACGAGCTGCGCCGGATCGAGGCCGAGCATCCGGAGCTGAAGAGCGTCGAGTCGCCGACCCAGCGCGTTGGCGGGAGCCCGCTCCAGCGCTTCGAGCCCGTCCGCCACGAGCAGCCGATGCTCTCGCTCGCCAACGCGCGCTCGGAGGAGGAGCTGCGCGCCTGGCTCGAGCGCACCGAGCGCTACATCGAGCGCCAGGAGATCGAGCACGAGGGTGACATCTGCTTCGTCACCGAGCCGAAGATCGACGGCCTGGCGATCTCGCTGCTCTATCGCGACGGCGAGCTCATGCGCGGGGCGACGCGCGGGGACGGCGAGGTCGGCGAGGACGTCACGCAGAACCTGCGCACCGTTGAGACGGTCCCTCAGCGCGTCGAGGGAGCCCCTCCGCTGCTCGAGGTGCGTGGCGAGATCTACCTGCCGCGTGGCGCGTTTGCGAAGCTCAACGAGGAGCGCGCGGCGGCGGGCGAGCCGACCTACGCGAACCCGCGCAACACCGCCGCCGGCTCGATCCGCCAGCTCGACCCGGCGCTCGCGGCCGCGCGTCCGCTCGCCCTCTGGAGCTACTCGATCGGCGCGCTGGAGGGACTGCGGTTCGCGTCGCACTACGAGTCGCTGGAGTGGCTGCGCGAGCACGGCTTCCCGGTCAGCCCCGACGTCGAGCGCCACGCCGATCTCGACGCTGTCGTCGCGACCTGCCGCGCCTGGGAGGAGCGGCGCGAGGGGCTCGACTTCGAGATCGACGGGGTCGTCGTGAAGGTCGACGACCTCGCGCTGCAGCGCCGGCTGGGCGTCGTCGGGCGCGAGCCGCGCGGGGCGATCGCCTGGAAGTTCCCGCCGATGACTGCGAACACGGTCCTGCGGCGGATCCAGTGGAACGTCGGCCGTACGGGCCACATGGTCCCGTTCGCCGAGCTCGAGCCGGTCCAGGTCTCGGGCGTCACCGTAAAGCTGGCGACCCTCCACAACGAGGAGGACATCGTTCGCAAGGACGTGCGCGAGGGCGACGAGGTGATCGTCACGCGCGCGGGCGACGTGATTCCCCGCGTCGTGTCGCCGACCCCGCAGGCGCAGCGCAACCCGGACCGCGGCCCCGTCCCCGCTCCGCCGGCCGAGTGCCCGGCCTGCGGCACGCCGACGGTCAAGCCAGAGGGGGGTGTCTGGACGATCTGCCCGAACCGCGCCGGCTGTCCGGGTCAGCTTTTCCAGACGGTCAAGCAGTTCGTCAGCCGCGGCGCGATGGACATAGAGGGACTCGGCGAGGAGCGCGTCCTGCAGTTCCTGCGCGAGGGCGTGATCGACGGTATCGCGGGCATCTACGAGATCACCGAGGAGCGGCTGGTCGAGCTCGAGCGGTTCGGGCCTGGCTCGGCCCGCAATCTCGTCGAGGCGATCGAGCGCTCCAAGCGCCAGCCGTTCCACCGGGTGCTGTTCGGCCTCGGCATCCACGGGATCGGCGGCGTCAACGCACGCGCGCTGGCCGCGCACTTCCGGACGATCGACGCACTGCTCGCGGCGACGCCCGAGCAGATCGAGGAGGTGCCGGGGATCGGGCCGATCCTCGCCGAGCAGATCGCCGAGACGCTCAGCGAGGACGCCACGCGCGAGCTGCTCGAGCGATTGCGCGCCCACGGTCTTCAGCTCGAGGAGGAGGGGCCGCCGCCTGGCGCGGTCGATGGCCCGCTGAACGGCATGACCCTCGTCCTAACCGGGACGCTGCCCGATCTGACGCGCGAGGACGCGACCGAGCGGATCGAGGCGGCCGGCGGCAAGGTGACCGGCTCCGTGTCGAAGAAGACCGACTATGTCGTCGCGGGGGCCGATCCCGGCTCGAAGCTCGCCAAGGCCGAGAAGCTCGGCGTCGAGGTGATCGACGAGGACGGGCTGTTGAAGCTGCTGGCCGGCTGACTTACTCAGCGCACGCCGGCGAGCGCGTGCAGCATCCGGTCCTGGATGCTGCGCGCGCCGTAGGGGTCGACGCCGTTCATCAGGATCGAGAAGACGTAGGTGTCGCCCGAGCGTGCGCGGCAGTAGCCGGAGACCGCGGAGACGCCGGTCAGCGTGCCGGTCTTGCCGCGGCAGCGACCGCGGGCCGGTCCGCTGCGCATCCGGCTGCCGAGAGTGCCGTCACGGCCGGCGATCGAGAGCGAGCGACTGAAGGCGCGGAACTCGTCGCGCTCGCGCAGCGCCAGCAGCAGCCTGACGACGCGGTACGGCGAGGCGCGATTGAGCCGCGAGAGGCCCGAGCCGTCGGCGAGCCGTGCGGGACCGCCGCCGAGGCGCTTGGCGAAGCGGGCAGCGATCTTGGCGCCGCCTGCGGTGGTGCCACGGGTGACGACGCGTGGCGCGGGGACGGTGAGGGTCTTGACCGCAGTGGTGGGGGGGGGGGGGGGGGGGGGGG
>DATABV010000214.1:0-4041 GCA_036259395.1 Thermoleophilaceae bacterium
CCAGAGCGGCTGGCCGGCCTCCGCCGCGGCGGCCTTCGCGACGGCGAGCGAGATGCCGAGGATCGCGTTGGCGCCGAGCCGCGCCTTGTTCGGCGTGCCGTCGGCGGCGATCATCGCGCGGTCGACGGCCTCCTGGTCACCGGCGTCGAGCCCCAGCACCGCCTGCGCCAGCTCGCCGTTCGCATTCGCGACCGCCGTCGTGACCGCCTTGCCGAGGTAGGCGTCGCCGCCGTCGCGCAGCTCGACCGCCTCGAACTCGCCCGTCGAGGCGCCTGACGGCACCGCGGCGCGGCCGAACGCCCCCGACGCCAGCGTGACCTCGACCTCGACGGTCGGGTTGCCGCGGCTGTCCAGGATCTGACGGGCGTGGACCTGCTCGATTGCGCTCACGGGACGGGATCTACCTCCTGGGGGTCGGCGGGCGGCGGCTGATCCTATTGCGCGGCTTGGTCTGCGCGGCGCTCGATCTCGGCTCGAAAGCGGCGTGCGTGCTCGCGCAACGCGGACTCGGGGTCGACGCCCGCTGCGCCGGCGGCCTCGACGGCCTCGAAGAGCTGGCGGCCGATCGCCTCGAACGCCTCGTCGCCCGGAGCGGGACCGCCGCCCTCGCCCGGTCCGACCGGCGGCGTCAGGCCGGCCGACTGGGCGCGGCGCAGGACCTTCTTGGCGTAGAGGGTCGCCGGCAGGTTCTCCGGCAGGTCGCCGAAGACCTCGCCGGCGCGCTCCTGCTCGCGCTTGATCTGCGCCCAGCTCTCGAGCACCTCGCCGGCGGTCTCGGCGGCCGCCTCGCCGAAGACGTGCGGGTGGCGGCGGATCAGCTTCTCGCGACAGTGGTCGGCTACGGCGGCGAGCGAGCCGGCGTCGCGCTCCTCGAGCAGCATCGAGAGGAACATCACCTGGAAGAGGACGTCGCCGAGCTCGTCGAGCAGCTTGGCGTCGTCGCCGGAATGGGCGGCGTCGGCGAGCTCGTAGGCCTCCTCGATCGTGTGCGGGACGATCGAGCGCTCGTCCTGCTCGCGGTCCCACGGGCAGTCGCGGCGCAGGCGCCAGGTGATCTCGTCGAGACGCTGGAGCGCCTCGACGAGATCGGCGGCCCGCCGCTCCGTCACGCGACTACGGAGCGGGCTGCTGCGGCGGCGGCGCCTGCTGCGGCGCGCCCTGTGGTGGCGGCGGGGGAGCGCCCTGGGGCGCGCCCTGCGGCGCACCGGGCGCCGCGTTGGTGTCGGTCGTCTCCTCGGGAGCGTTGCTGCACTCCGCGACGACGAAGCCCTCGCGGCACTTGGTCTGGTCCTTGAAGTCCTCGCGGAAGTCCTCGATGAAGTCCTGCAGCGACTTCTGCTCGCGCTCGGACTTCAGCAGGCCGCGGATGGTCTCCTTGGCATCGTCGAGCGACTGCTGGCTCGCCTCGGTGACGTCGGTGACCTCGAAGACGTACCAGCCGAACTGGGTCTTGACCGGGCCCTCGATCTCGCCCTGCTCGGCGTCGAAGACCGCCTCGTCGAACGCCTTCTCCTGCTGGCCCTGCGGGACGTCGGGCAGCTTGCCGCCGTTCGCCTTCGAGGCCTGGTCGATCGAGTACTTCTTCGCGACCGCGGAGAACTTGGCGCCGCCGTCGAGCTCGCGCTTGGCCTGCTCGGCCTTCGCCTTGGTCTTGGTCAGGACGATGTTCAGGTCACGGCGCTCCGGCTGGCCGAAGCGCTTCTTGTTCTTCTCGTAGTACTCCTCGACGTCCTCGTCGGTGATCTTCTCCTGGTCCTTCTGGATCTTCGCGGTCAGCTTGTTCTGAAGCGCGTCGAGCTTGATCCGGAAGAGGATGTCCTGCTCGGTGGCGCCGGAGGTGCGGAGGAACTTCTGGTAGTCGCGCTCCTTCGGGAAGGCCTGCTTCTTCTGGTCCTCGAAGAGCGTCCGGACCTCCTTGCCGCTGACCTTGACGCCCTGCTCCTCGGCCTCCTGCTGGACCCACTGCGACTGGATCAGGAACTGCATCACCTGCTGCTTGAGCTGGTCGTAGCTCTGCTTGCACTGCTTCTTGAGGTCAGCGTCCTTGGGCTTCGAGCCCTTGGGCTGCGCCTCCTTGAGCGCGGCGATGCACTTGGTGAAGTTCGGCGGGTCGGGCGGGACCGATGGACCGCCCTGCTGCGCCTGGCTCTTGGCCGCGCTCTCATACCAGTGATCGAACTGCTGCTTGGTGATGACGGTGTCGCCGACGCGCGCTACGGCGTCGGAAGGCACGTCGGACCCACCGCAGCCGGAAGCGGCGACGGCGCAGATGCCAGCGAGCGATACGCCCGCGATAAGACGAAGAAAGTTCATGGAGGCTGAGTTCATCCCGAGGTAGCTGATGCGCCCCTCCTCGAGGGCGCCTGAAAGGCAGCGGTTGACTGTAGCGGAGCGCTGCGGGCTCTGTCGCGGGTCTTAGGCGCGCGCCGGCTCGCTGGCCGCCTCGAGCACCGCCTCGGCCGCGCGGACGACGGCGGCGAAGCGCTCTGCCGGCTCGTCGGGGACGCGGACGCGGACGGTGCTGCGCCCCGACTCGTAGATCGCCTCGGGCACGCGCTCGCGCAGCACCGACACCTGCGTGGAGTCGAGCTCGACCGGCGAGACCGCGAGCTTGCCGCCCGCGAAGTCGACGGTCCGGACGCCCGCGCGGCCGAGCTTGATGCGGGCGTCCTGGAGCTTGATCAGGTTGTCGAGCGGCTCCGGGACGGGACCGAAGCGGTCCTCGAGCTCCTCGCGCAGGACGATCAGGTCGGCGATCTCCTTGGCGCCCGCGACGCGGCGGTGGATCTCGATCTTCGCCGCCTCGTAGGGGACGTAGTCGCCGGGGACGAACGCGTCGACGGGCAGGTCGACGCGCACCGGCTCCGGCGCCTCCTCGGCCGAGTCGCCGGCGAGCGCCGCCACCGCCTCGTCGAGCATGCCGACGTAGAGCTCGAAGCCGATCGCCGCGACGTGGCCGGACTGGTCGTCGCCGAGCAGGTTGCCGGCGCCGCGGATCTCGAGGTCGCGCATCGCGATCTTGAAGCCGGAGCCGAGCTCGGTGTAGTCGGAGAGGGTCGCGAGCCGGTCGCCCGCCTCGCTGGTCAGCGCGGCCGCCGAGGGGTAGAGCAGGTACGCGTAGGCGCGCTCCTTGGAGCGCCCGACGCGGCCCCTGATCTGGTAGAGCTGGGCGAGGCCGAGCTCGTCGGCGCGCTCGACGATCAGCGTGTTCGCGTTCGAGATGTCGAGGCCCGACTCGACGATCGTCGTGCAGACCAGCACGTCCGCCTCGCCGCGCAGGAACGCGAGCATGATGCCCTCGAGCTGGCCCTCCTCCATCTGGCCGTGGGCGACCAGCACGCGCGCCTTCGGGCACATCGCGCGCACGCGCTCGGCCGTCTCGTCGATCGAGTCGACCCGGTTGTGCAGGAAGAACGCCTGCCCCCTGCGCTCGAGCTCGCGCTCGATCGCCTTCTGGACGAGGTCCTCGTCGTACTCGCCGACGTAGGTCTTGACCGGCCGACGGCCCTCCGGCGGCGTCTCGATCACCGAGATGTCGCGCAGGCCGGCGAGCGACATCTGCAGCGTGCGCGGGATCGGCGTCGCCGACAGCGACAGCACGTCGACGCGCAACCGCAGCTGACGCAGCAGCTCCTTCTGCTTGACGCCGAAGCGCTGCTCCTCGTCGACGATCAGCAGGCCGAGGTCCTTTGGCCGCACGTCGCGCGAGAGCAGCCGGTGGGTGCCGATCAGGATGTCGACCTTGCCGTCCTCGAAGTCCTTCAGCGCGGCGCGGACCTCCTTGTCGGAGCGAAAGCGCGACACCTGCTCGATCCTGAACGGGTAGTCGCGCAGGCGCTCGGAGAAGGTGCCGTGGTGCTGCTGGGCGAGCACGGTCGTCGGCACGAGGAACATCACCTGCTTGGAGTCGGCCGCGGCCTTGAAGGCTGCGCGCAGCGCGACCTCGGTCTTGCCGTAGCCGACGTCACCGCAGATCAGGCGGTCCATCGGCCGCGCCTCCTCCATGTCGGCGCGGACCGCCTCGATCGCGTCGAGCTGGTC
>DATABV010000215.1:0-9959 GCA_036259395.1 Thermoleophilaceae bacterium
GCCACGCGCGCGACGCAGCGCGCCGAGCGCGAGCGCGCCCACCTGCCGACGGTCGCCATCGCCGGCTACACGAACGCAGGCAAGTCGACGCTGCTCAACGCCCTGACCGGCGCCGAGGTGGGTGTGCGCGACCGCCTCTTCCACACGCTCGACCCGACGACGCGGTCGTTCGAGATCGCCGGCCGCAGCTACCTGTTGACCGACACCGTCGGCTTCATCCGCAAGCTTCCGCATCAGCTCGTCGACGCGTTCGGCGCGACGCTGCAGGAGGCGCTCGAGGCCGACCTACTGCTTCACGTCGCCGACGCCTCGGCACCGGAGGAGGACCTCGCCGACATGCTCGAGGCGGTCGAGCAGGTGCTCGGCGAGATCGGCGCCGACGAGCGGCCGCGGCTGCTCGCGCTCAACAAGGTCGACCTGCTCGACGACGAGCGCCGGCGCGAGCTGAGCTTCCGCTTCCCGCAGGCCGTGCAGGTGTCGGCGGAGACCGGCGCGGGGCTGGACGAGCTGCGCGAGGCGGTCGAGGCGCGCTTCCTCTCCAGCCTGCGCGCGATGGAGCTGCTCGTGCCGTACGAGGAGGGCGGCCGGCTGTCGGAGCTGCACGACCTCGCCGGCGAGATGGAGCGCGAGGACACCGCCGACGGCGTGCGGGTGCGGGCGCGTGTGCCGGTCAGCGCGGCGGCCCGCTTCGAGCGCTTCGAAAGCAACGGGGCGAGCCCGAACGGGACTGGATGAGGCTGCGCTTCGCGCGGCTGACCGAGAACGCCGCCGCACCAACCCGCGCCCACGAGGACGACGCCGGCTACGACCTGCGCGCCAGCGAGGCGGCGACGCTCGCGCCGGGGGAGCGGGCCAGCATCGGCACCGGCGTCGCCGTCGCGATCCCGGCCGGCCACGCCGGCCTCGTCCTGCCACGCTCCGGACTCGCCGCCCGCCACGGCATCGCGCTCGTCAACGCGCCCGGCCTGATCGACGCCGGCTACCGCGGCGAGATCCGTGTCCTGCTGCTCAACACCGATCGCGAGTCGGGTTTCGAGGTCTCGCCCGGGGACCGGATCGCCCAGCTCGTCATCGTCCGCCACGAGGCCCCCGAGCTGGTCGAGGTCGACAGCCTCGACGCGACCGCCCGCGGCGTGGGCGGCTTCGGCTCCAGCGGCCGGTGAATCCGCCTTCCCAGCGGCTCAACCCTCGGCGCGGGCTGCCGATAGTCGAAAGGTGTCAGGCGCGACAGCGGACCCGATCGACTCGACCCCGGCCGGGTTCACGCCGCCGTCGCAGCGCAGCGGCACCCTAAAGCGCATCGGCGACATCATCGTCGAGCTCGGCTTCGCGACCCGCGAGGCGGTCGAGCGGGCGGTCCAGGAGGCCCGGGCCACCGGATCGACGACCGGCCGCACGCTGCTAGCCGGCGACGTCGTGACAGCCGACCAGCTCGCGAGAGCGGTCGCCGAGCGCTACGGCGTCGACCACGTCGACCTCGACGTCGCGACGATCGACCCGGCGGCGACCGCGCTCGTCGAGCCATCGGTCCTGCGCCGCCACCGCGCCGTCCCGATCGCCTTCGCCGACCAGCGCACGCTGATCGTCGCCACCTCAGACCCCGCGAACGTCCTCGCCGCCGACGACCTCGCGATGATGACCGGCTACGAAATCCGCCGTGCCGTCGCCACCGAAGACGACGTCGAGCTGCTGCTCGGCCGGCTCACGCGGCTCGACACGGCGGTTGCCGCCGTCGAGGCGGAGCCCGAGGCGCAGGTGATCGAGCTGCGCGAGTCGGCTGACGACGCGCCCGTCGTCAACCTCGTCCACTCGATCGTCGCAGAGGCCGTCGAGCGCGGCGCGTCCGACATCCACTTCGACCCCGAGAGCGGCGCGATGCGCGTCCGCCAGCGCATCGACGGCGTCGTCTCCGACTCGACGACCGTCCCCAAGGCGATGGTCTCGGGCCTCGTCTCGCGCGTCAAGATCATGGCCGACCTCGACATCGCCGAGCGCCGTCTGCCCCAGGACGGCCGCATCGGCCTGACCGTCGACGGCCGCTACGTCGACATCCGCGTCGCGACGCTGCCAACCGTCCACGGCGAGTCCGTTGTCATGCGCGTGCTCGACAGGGGCCGCGGGATGCTCGAGCTCGACCACCTCGGCTTCGAGCCTGCCGACATCGTCCGCCTGCGCGCCGCGATCTCCCAGCTCCACGGCTGCGTGCTCGCCACCGGGCCGACCGGCTCCGGCAAGTCGACGACCCTCTACGCCGCCCTCAGCGAGATCAACCAGCCCGAGCGCACCCTGCTGACGATCGAGGACCCTGTCGAGTACGAGATCGACGGCATCAAGCAGATCCAGGTCAACCCGAAGATCGGCCTCGACTTCGCCACCGGCTTACGGTCGATGATGCGCGCCGACCCCGATGTGATGATGGTCGGCGAGATCCGCGACCGCGAGACCGCCCAAATCGCCATCCAGTCCGCGCTCACCGGCCACCTCGTCCTCTCGTCGCTGCACACCACCGACGCCCCGCTCAGCGTCGCGCGCCTGATCGAGATGGGCATCGAGCCCTTCCTGATCGCCTCCGGCCTCAACGTCGTCGTCGCCCAGCGCCTCGCCCGCCGCCTCTGCGAGAGCTGTCGCCGCGAGGTCGAGATCACCTCCGCCGCACTCGCCGCCAATGGCCTCGGCGACCACGACCCCTTCACCGCCTACGAGGCCGGGCCGGGCTGCGTCCGCTGCTCCCAGACCGGCTACCGCGGGCGCGTCGGCATCTACGAGCTGATGGAGATCACCGATGAGATCGGCGAGCTGATCGTCGAGAAGCGGCCAGCAGAGGCGATCGCCGCCGTCGCCACCACACAAGGCATGCGCCGCCTGCGCGACAACGGCCTCGCCAAGGTCCGCTCCGGCGGAACCTCCATGTCCGAGCTGCTGCGCGTGCTCGGCGCCACCGCCTGAGCGGGGCGGTACTACCAGCTAGGGCTCGGGCGTTGGTGGCCGCGGGTCCTGTCTCCGATTTTGGTTCACGTGCTCGTTCCTGCGCGCGCGAACGCAAAATCGTCGCCACCCGCGGGTCAGCGTGGCAGTGAAGATTCCGTAACGGTTCGCGACAAAGCGGTAACAGCGGGCTCGTCGCTGCCTGAGGCTGAGCTAGGGTCGCCGGGCGCGGAGGGTTGGAGCAGACAGGCGCGCTGCAGGCGGCTGACACCCGCACTGTTCGGCCTAGCGGTCGAACCCGGTTCGAGTCCGGCGCCCTCCGCCGAATACCGCCAGATGCGGAGTCGAGACTGAGGTGAGCGGTCGCGCTAAAGTGGCCACTGGGTGTCAGCCGCCTGCGGGGTAGCTCCCCGCTTCGACAGTCCTCGACCCGCCTCTGGCGGGTCGTTGGCTTTCTGGGGACCAGGACCCGCGGCCTGCACGGTCTGTCCCTAGCCAGGAGAGCCGCGACGCTCTAGACGCCAGCCGCACGTAGGGCGGAGGCGTGGGCGGCGGACTCGACTTCGTCGCCGGGGAGGGGGTCGAGCTCGATGTCGAGGGCGAGCTCGATCAGGCGGTCGGCGAGCCAGACGTTCTTGGGCAGGAGGGGGCCGTGGAGGTAGGTGCCGACGACGTTGTGGGAGTGGACGCCCTCGAAGCCGTCCTTGCCGTTGTTGCCGTGGCCGGAGAGGACGCGGCCGAGAGGCCGCTCGTCGGGGCCAAGGTAGGTGCGGCCGCCGTGGTTCTCGAAGCCGGCGATCGTCTGGGGGCCGTTGCCGAGGTCGGCCTCGATGGCGCAGTTGCCGATCAGGCGGGGGCCGGCCTCGCGGACGGTGGTCAGGTCGACGAGGCCGACGCCCGGGAGCTCCTGCTCGCCGAGCTGGTAGCTGTGGCCGAGCAGCTGGTAGCCGCCGCAGACGGCGAGGATGACAGCGGCGGCGTCGCGCGCGCGGTGGAGGGCGTCGCGCTTGGTGGCTGCCATGTCGGCGGCGACGGCGATCTGGTCGCGGTCCTGGCCGCCGCCGATGTAGAAGAGGTCGTGGTCGCCGGCGGCGAGCGGCTCGGTCAGGGAGCTGGCGGCGAGCTGGAAGCCGAGGCCGCGCCATTCGCAGCGGGCACGGAGGATCGCGATGTTGCCGCGATCTGCGTAGATGTTCATCAGCTCGGGGTAGAGCGCGCAGACGCGGAGGGTGGGGGAGGCGGTGGTCATCGCGGCGCCTCCAGCATGACGACGGTGCTGCCGACGTAGTCGGCTGTCGGCGGCACGTGGCGCGGTGGCTGGACGGCGAAGCCGGCGGCGCGGCCCTCGTCCTGCAGGGTGGCCGGGGTGCAGTTGTCGAGGGTGACGGTGGCGAGCTCCTCGGTGAGGTCGCCGTCGGGGGAGACGGCTTGGCGGATGCGGTCGATCGCGACGGCGTCGCCCTCGTCGCGGACGGCGACCGGGGTCGAGGAGAGCACCCAGCCGTCGGTCTCGAGGACGTCGGGCAGCGGTGGGCGCGCCTCGCCGGGCTCGACGGCGTCGAAGGGGTCGGCGAGTGCGATCGCGAGCAGGCCGCCGGGCAGGAGGTGGCGGGCGACGGTCGCGAGCAACCGGGCGCGGCCCTTGGGGCCGCCGAGCAGCTGGGCGACCTGCATCGGCAGGATCGCGAGCGGGAAGCGACGGTCGAGGGTGAAGCTGCGCGCGTCGGCGACGATCGCGCGAGCCGGCAGGCCGGCCACGGCGGCGCGCTCGTCGAGCGCGGCGGTGAGCGCGGGGTCGGCGTCGATGCCGACGACCTCGTGCCCGGCCGCCGCGAGCTCGAGCGCAACGCGGCCGGTGCCACAGCCGACGTCGAGCACGGAGCTGCCGCGGTCGGCGGCGAGCTCGCGCCAGAGCGCGAGGTCGGCGCTGTAGGAGCCGCACTCGACGTCGTGCCAGGCGGCGGGATCGGCTGCCGTGCGTGCGGAGGTCACGGCGCGCTGTCGTCGGGCGGCAGGTCGACGCGCTCGAGGTCGGCGACGGGGATGCCGTCGAGGTCGGAAGTGGCGAGGAAGTGGTCGTGCTCGGCCTCTCCGAGGCGGCAGAAGGCGTCGTGCACCCGGTCGAGGTAGGCGCGCTGGACGACGAGCGAGCCGGCGGCCTTGCCGGCCTGAAAGCGGTCACGGCCGTCGGGCGAGCCTATGTAGGCCCAGACCCGGCCGGCTGGCGCACTGTCGATCGCGCTGGTCACCTCGACGCGATCGTAGTTGCGCTCGCGCCGGTCGAGATCGGCAAGCGTGGCGGGGTCGACTGCCGCCAGGACGCCGTTGACGACCCCGGCCGGGTCATCGAGCAGGTCGAGGAACGCGACATAGACGTCGGGGAAGGAGCCGTCGACGGGCGACCGGAATCGCTTGTAGCCGGGAATCGCCAGCGAGTTGTCGGCCGCGACGCCGAAGGTCCGCCGGTAACCGTAGAGACGGCCGACGGCGGGCTCGACGAGCAGGTCGTGGGCTAGCGACCCGTAGCCGAAGACGAGATCGGCCTGGCTCAACCGGCCCATCGCTCGGCGAGGCCGCGCTGGCTGAGCAGGTCGCGCAGCTCGAGCAGCGCGGTGTAGGTCGGGAGCGCGTAGAGCGGACGATCGGGCTCGCCGGCAGCCACGGCCGTGTCGAGGGCGGCGGCGAGATCGCGGTCGACGGCCGTCTGGGCGTCGATCCCGGCGTACTTGAGCCGCAGCGCGAGCTCCTCGGCGCGAGTTCCGGTGCAGGTGACGTGGCGCACGTGCCCGGCGAGCAGCTCGAAGTCGGCGTCCCAGATCCAGGAGACGTCGCGGCCGTCGGCGATCTTGTCGTTGAGGGCGAGCCAGAGGTCGATCGGCGCGTCGGCGAGCGTCAGCGTGCGCAGCACCTCGTTGGCTCCGGCGGGGTTCTTGATCAGCAAGATCGACACGGGCCGCTCGCCGCCCGCGGGGTGGGGGACCGCGATCGTCTCGACGCGGCCGAAGGCCCCGCCGAAGCCGGCGAGCGCGTACTCGACGTCGGCGAGCGAAGCGCCGAGCTCGAGCGCCAGCGCGGCGGCTGCGGCGGCGTTGTAGACGTTGTAGAGGCCGGGCAGCGGTAGGCGAAAGTCGATCGTCCCGTCCTGCGTGCGCAGCGTGACATCGGCGCCGGCCATCCCGTCGAGCGCGACCCGCGTGGCTGTGACGCTCGGCGCGGGGCGACTGCGGTCGCAGCCGGGGCAGCGGTAACGGCCGAGGTGGCCGAGGTAGATGGCGTCGTAGACGTACGCCGTGCCGCAGTTGCGGCAGTGCTTGGAGTCGGCGGCGTGCTGGAGCTCCGGGATCGCCAGCGTGTCGTCGTCGACGCCGAAGTAGACGACGCCGCTGCGGCCGCGGCCGAGGTCGGCGACGAGCGGGTCGTCAGCGTTGAGCACGAAGCGCGCGCTGCCGTCCTGCTCGGCCACCAGTCCGGCCCAGCCCTCGGCGAGCGACTCGAGCTCGCCGTAGCGGTCGAGCTGGTCGCGAAAGAGGTTCGCCAGCAGGTAGCTGCGCGGGTGCAACGAGCGCGCGACCTGGGGCAGCCACGCCTCGTCGACCTCGAACAGGCCGAGCTGACCGTGGCCGCGACGCGCGTCGAGCAGCGCGGTCGCGACGCCCCAGCCCATGTTCGAGCCGGCGCGGTTGTGGACGATCCGCTCCCCGGAGCGCTCGAGGATCGCGGCGACCATCGCGGCGGTGGTCGTCTTGCCGTTGGTGGCGGAGATCACCGCGGCGCCGTCGTCGAGGTCAGCGGCCATCCGGTCGAGCGCGTCGGGCGCGACGCGCAGCAGCAGTCGGCCCGGCAGCGTCGTGCCGCCGCCGCGGCCCAGCCGGCGGCTCAGCGCGCGGACGAGGCGGGCGAGCAGGCGCCAGACCCGGAGCATCAGCGCGGGACGATCACGCGCAGGCAGCGCGGGGCGACCTCGACGCGTGCGGGCAAGTCGCCGATCGGGTCGCCGTCGGCGTAGATCGTGAAGGGGCGGTCGGCGGCCAGCTCGATCGACGTCCCGCTCCTGGCGAAGAAGCGGGGATCGGAGAACTGGCTGCCCTTGAAGACCTTGGGGAGGAAGGTGAAGAGGAAGCGCCGGCGCGGCATGTCGCGACACGCGACCACCTCCAGCACGCCGTCGTCGAGCTTCGCGTGCGGCGCGGCGAACATCCCGCCGCCGTAGGCGCGCGAGTTGGCGGCGCCGGCCGAGAAGCCGGTCAGCTCGTGGCGCTCGCCGTCGACCGTCAGGGTGAAGCGCGCCGGTCGCCAGGCGACCAGCGCCCGCAGTGCCGCGTAGAGGTAGACGAGGTCGCCGCGCAGCAGGCGTGCCTCGTTGGCGATCCGGTTGGCGTCCGAGTCGAAGCCGAAGCTGGCGATGCCGAGGTACGGCTCACCGTCGAGCAGCGCCATGTCCATCGCCCATTCGCGGCCCTCGACGGCGATCCGCGTCGCCGCGGCCGTCTCGGTCGGGATTCCGAGCACCCGGGCCAGGTCGTTGCCGCGACCGCCGGGCACTATCGCCAGCGCGGACTCACTGTCGCGCAGCTCGGCGGCGATCGGGCGCAGCAGGCCGTCGCCGCCGATCGCGATCACCGTCTCGCTCGCGGCGATGGCCGCACGCGCCTCGCTGCGGGCGTGCTCGATGTCGCGCGTCTCGACCACCCGGTGCTCGGCGCCGAGCCGCTCGAGCTCGGCGACGGCCAGCGGGAGGCGCTTGCGGCCGCGGCCTCCACCCGCCACGGGGTTGCAGATGACGGCATAGCGCCCGCTCACGCGCGCCAGTCTATGTCTGGCGTCCGTCAGCCAGCACGAGCGCACGCAGGTCGGCGGCGATCGCTACTGGCTGCGGTGCGTCGTCGCGCGATGTGGCCGCGGCCGCCTCGTCGGGGGTCATCCCGCCGCTCAGGACGAGCGCGCCGTCGAGGCCGGCGGCGGTCGCCGCGGCGATGTCGCTGTCGAGGCGATCGCCGACGACGAGCGTGCGGCGCTCGCCGAGCCGGTCGATCGCCGTGTGGAAGAGCTGAGGCTGGGGCTTGCCGACGATCTGACCGGTCACGCCGGAGGCCGTCTCGACGGCGGCCAGCAGCGCGCCGGTGCCGGGCCAGTGGCCGCCCGGCATCGGCAGCGTGGGATCGCGCGCCGTGGCGAGCAGATCCCCGCTGCGCCGCGCGGCCAGCGTCGCGACGCGCAGGTCGTCGTAGGTGACGTCGTCGGTGCCGCCCATCACGACGACGTCCGCGCGCTCGGCGTCGTCGCTGCCGTTGAGCACCCGCAGGCCGGCGTCGGCGACGTTGGCGTGCAGCGACGCGCCGCCGATCACGAAGGCGCTCCGGCCGCGACGGGTCTCGTTGAGCAGGTGCTGCAGCGCGCCGCCGACGGTGACGACGTCGCCGAGCGAGGCCTGGACGCCATGGCGCCAGAGCTTGGCGACCTGGTCCTCTGGGGGATGCCAGGAGTTGTTCGTCGCGAACGCGACGCGCTTGCCGGCGGCGCGCAGCGCGGCGATCGCCTCCGGTGAGCCGGAAACCGGCTCGTCACCGATCCAGACGCAGCCATCGAGGTCGAGGATGACCTGGTCGTAGGCCTGGAGGAGGGGGGAGAGGGTCACCTTCGGCGGCGAACTCTAGAGCTGCGTGGACTAGTCTGCGCGCCGTGATCCGCTCGCTGACAGCACTCATCGCCCTGCTCGCCCTGCTCTTCCTCGCCGCCTGCGGCGACGACGACTCCGACTCCGGCAACGGCTCCGGCGGCGGCGCCAGCGCTCAAACCGACACGGCGGCGCAGGACGACCAGCAGTGCGCGCGCGTCGACGCGCCGAAGGCGAAGCCCGACGGCGGCGCCACCAAGCCCAAGGGCAAGCTCGACCCGGCGAAGACCCACACCGTGACGTTCCAGACGAGCTGCGGCGACTTCACAGTGACGCTCGACGTCGAGGGAGCGCCCAACACCGCCGCCTCCTTCGCGGCGCTCGCGCGCAGCGGCTTCTACGACGACACGGTCTTCCATCGCATCGTCCCCGGCTTCGTGATCCAGGGTGGCGACCCGACCGGCACCGGGACCGGCGGGCCCGGCTACAAGACCGTCGACAAGCCGCCCGCGAACGCCAGCTACACGCGCGGAGTGGTGTCGATGGCCAAGACGGCCGCGGAGGCACCCGGGACGGCCGGCAGTCAGTTCTACGTGGTGACCGGAGCCGACGCCGGCCTGCCGCCGGACTACGCGATCGTCGGCGAGGTCACCGATGGGATGGACGCGGTGATGCGGATCGAGGCGCTCGGCGACCCGAGCGGCAGCGAGCAGCCGACGCGGCCGGTCGTGATCGAGAAGGCGACGGTCAGCGCTAGCGCGGCGGGGCGCTAGCCGCCCGCGGCGCGCCTGGCCGCGGCCTTCGCCTGACGGCGCCGGCCGAGCAGCGCCAGCACGCCGAGCACCGCGACGACGATCAGCAGCCCGAGCAGCAGACCGGCGAAGGTTCCGACGCCGCCGAACGGCAGCGCGATCAGCTTGGCGAGGCCGAAGCCGATCGCGAGGATTGCGATCACGATCGCGGCGAGGATCAGGATGCCGCGCACGCGGGCCATCGTGCCGGCGCCGGCAGCCGGCGCGATCAGACCCATCAGACGCAGCATGAACAGCTGACGCCCGGATGGGGGGGCCTGCCCGAGCTTCTCGACCGCCGCCTTGAGGTCGTCGGGCCGGCGCTCGGCGAGCGCCATCGACGCGTTCATCATCTGACGCAGCGCCGGGCGCTCCTGCGGATGGCAGCCGGACAGCGCCTCGTTGAAGTACTTGCGGGCGGTGGCGGCGTCGTAGCGCTCGGCGGCGCGGGCGGCGAGCAGCGCCTTGGCGGCGACGCGGTGCTTCGACTCGCTCTGCAGCTGCTCGTCGGTCCGCTCCTCGAGCAGCTGGATCGCCGCGAGCGAGCCGACCTGGACCTGCCGCATCTTCTGCTGCCTCTGCTTGGCCATCCCCGCGAGGATATCCACTGGGGGCTCACGCCCCAGACC
>DATABV010000216.1:0-16346 GCA_036259395.1 Thermoleophilaceae bacterium
CGAGCGAGATCCACTGCTTCTGGCCGGTGATCCGCCAGCCGCCGTCGACCCGCTCCGCGCGGGTGCTGAGGTTGGCCGCGTCCGAGCCCGTGTCGGGCTCGGTCAGACCGAAGCAGCCGAGCGCCTCGCCCGAGCAGATCCCGGGGATGTACCGCTGCTTCTGCTCCTCGGTGCCCCACTTGGCGATCGCCGAGCCGACCAGCGAGGTGTTTACCGACACGACCGTGCGCGCCGACGAGTCGGCGATCGCCAAGTGGGGTAGCGAGGAGCAGAAGCAGCGCTTCATCCCGGGCATCTGCTCGGGCGAGGCGCTGGGCTGCTTCGGGCTCACCGAGCCGGACACCGGCTCGGACGCCGCGAACCTCAGCACGCGCGCCGAGCGGATCGACGGCGGCTGGCGGATCAGCGGCCAGAAGCAGTGGATCTCGCTCGGCAACCACGCCGCGTTCGCGCTGATCTTCGCCCAGACCGATCCGCAGCTCGGGCACCGCGGTCTGGGCGCCTTCCTCGTCCCGACCGACTCGCCCGGGTTCTCGGCGTCGGAGATCCACGGCAAGCTCGGCCTGCACGCCTCGGACACCGCCGAGCTGGCGCTCGACGGCGTCGAGGTCGGCGACGACGCGCTGCTCGGCGAGGTCGGCGACGGCTTCAAGGTCGCGATGACCGCGCTCGACTCAGGTCGCTTCAGCGTCTCGGCCGGCTGCGTCGGCATCTGCCAGGGTTGCGTCGCCGCCTCGACGGCCTACGCCAAGGAGCGCGAGCAGTTCGGCCGCCCGATCGCCGCCTTCCAGCTCGTCCAGGCGATGATCGCCGACATGGTCGTCGACACCCACGCCGCCCGCGGGCTCGTCTGGAAGGCCGCCTGGCTCAAGGACAGCGGCCAGCCGAACACGCTCGAGACGTCGGTCGCCAAGCTCTTCTCGACCGAGGCCGCGATCCGCAGCGCCAACACCGCAATCCAGGTTCACGGCGGCTCGGGCTACGTCGACGACCACCCCGTCGAGCGCTACCTGCGCGACGCCCGCGTGACCACCCTCTACGAGGGCACGTCGCAGATCCAGAAGCTGATCATCGGTCGCTTGACGACCGGCATCAACGCGATGACCTAGCGCTGGCGGAGCTGACGCAGCACGAAGTGCAGGATGCCGCCGTGGCGGTAGTAGAGCCACTCGTTCGGCGTGTCGATCCGCACGCGGGCCTCGAAGACGATCGGAGCGCCCTCGTCCGGCGTCGCGGTCACTTCGAGCGTCCGCGCACCCTCCTCCAGCGGCGCCAGGTCGAACGTCTCGAAGCCGGTCAGGCCGAGCGACTCGACCGACTCGCCGTCGGGGAACTGGAGCGGCAGCACGCCCATCCCGACGAGGTTCGAGCGGTGGATCCGCTCGTAGCTCTCGGCGATCGCGAACCGGACGCCCTGCAGGCGCGGCCCCTTCGCGGCCCAGTCGCGCGACGAGCCGGACCCGTACTCCTTGCCGGCCAGCACGCAGAGCGGAACTCCCTCGGCCTGGTAGGCCATCGCCGCGTCGTAGATCGTCGTCTGCTCGCCGTCCTTGACGGTGACGCCACCCTCGGTGCCCGGGGCGAGCCGGTTGCGCAGCCGTACGTTGGCGAACGTGCCGCGCATCATCACCTCGTGATTGCCGCGGCGCGAGCCGTAGGAGTTGAAGTCGCGCTGCTCGACCCCATGGTCGAGCAGGTACCGGCCAGCGGGGCCGTCGCGCTTGATCGCGCCGGCCGGCGAGATGTGGTCGGTCGTGACGCTGTCGCCGAGCAGCGCCAACACGCGCGCGCCGCGGATCTCGTCGAAGCCCTCGGGCGGCTCGGCGGGCATCGCCTCGAAGTAGGGCGGGCGCTTGACGTAGGTCGAGCCGTCGTCCCAGGCGTAGCGGTCGCCCTCCGGCGTGTCGAGCGCGCGCCAGTTCTCGTCGCCCTCATAGACCTCGCCGTAGCTCTTGCGGAACATGTCCGACTGGACCGCGGCCTCGACTGCCGCGTGGATCTCCGCCTGCGACGGCCAGAGGTCGCGCAGGTAGACGGGGTCGCCGTCGCGGTCCTCGCCGAGCGGATCGCTCAGCAGGTCGAGGTCCATCCGGCCGGCGAGCGCGTAGGCGACGCAGAGCGGCGGCGAGGCGAGGTAGTTCATCTTGACCTCGGGGTGGATCCGGCCCTCGAAGTTGCGATTGCCCGACAGCACCGAGCAGACGGTCAGGTCCTCGGCCTCGATCGCCGCCGACACCTCCTGCGGCAGCGGGCCTGAGTTGCCGATGCAGGTCGTGCAGCCGTAGCCGACGAGGTTGAATCCGAGCTGCTCGAGCGGCGCGGTCAGCCCGGCGCGATCGAGGTACTCGGTGACGACCTTCGAGCCCGGGGCGAGGCTCGTCTTGACCCACGGCTTGCGCGTCAGGCCGCGCTCGACGGCCCGCTGGGCGAGCAGTCCCGCACCGACCATCACGGACGGGTTCGACGTATTCGTGCAGCTGGTGATCGCGGCGATCACGACCGCGCCGTCCTCGAGGTCGAACTCCTGACCGCCGAGGCTCACGGCCGTGGAGCGCTTCGCCGGCGCCTCGGCGACGGCGCCGTGGGCATGCGCCGGCTCGCCGTCGTCCTCGCCGTTCTGGCCCGCCATCGCCGCCGGCGGGTCGCTCGCGGGGAAGGACATCCGCGAGCCCGCCGCGCCCCCATGGTCGCCGTCCTTGCCGTTGGCCTGGTCGGCGAGCTCGGCGAGGAAGTCGCTCGCCGCTTGCGACAGCGCGATCCGGTCCTGCGGCCGCTTCGGGCCCGCGAGGCTCGGCTCGACCGTGCTGAGGTCGAGCGACAGCGTGTCGGAGTAGACCGCGTCCTCGCTGTCGGCGTCGTGGAACAGGCCCTGCTCGCGCGCGTAGGCCTCGACGAGCTCGATCTGCTCGGCCGGCCGTCCGGAGAACTCGAGGTAGCGCAGCGTCTCGGCGTCGATCGGGAAGATCGCGCAGGTCGAGCCGAACTCCGGCGACATGTTGCCGATCGTCGCGCGGTCGGCGAGCGGCAGGTTCGCCAGGCCCGGCCCGAAGAACTCGACGAAGCGACCGACGACGCCGTGCTGGCGCAGCCGCTCGGTGACTGTCAGCACGAGGTCGGTCGCCGTCGCGCCCTCGGGCAGCGCGCCCTCGAGCCGGAAGCCGACGACCTGGGGCAGCAGCATCGAGACCGGCTGGCCGAGCATCGCGGCCTCCGCCTCGATCCCGCCGACGCCCCAGCCGAGGACGCCGAGGCCGTTGACCATCGTCGTGTGCGAGTCGGTCCCGACGAGCGTGTCGGGAAACGCCTGGCCGTCGCGGGCCGTCACGACGCGCGACAGGTACTCCAGGTTGACCTGGTGGCAGATGCCGGTGTTCGGCGGCACGACCGCGAAGTTGTCGAACGCTCCCTGGCCCCAGCGCAGGAAGGCGTAGCGCTCGCGGTTGCGCTCGTACTCGCGCTCGGCGTTCTTCTGGAAAGCGAGCCGCTCGGCGAAGCTGTCGACTTGGATCGAGTGGTCGATCACCAGCTCGACGGGCACGAGCGGGTTGATCCGCGTCGGATCGCCGCCGAGCTCCTCCATCGCGTCGCGCATCGCCGCGAGGTCGACGATCGCCGGGACGCCGGTGAAGTCCTGCATCAGGACGCGGCTCGGCGAGTAGGCGATCTCCTGCGACGGCTCGTCGGTCGCGACCCAGCGGGCGAGATTCTCGATGTCCTCGCGGGTGACTGCCTCGCCGTCCTCGTTGCGCAGCAGGTTCTCGAGCAGGATCTTCAGCGAGTACGGCAGCCGAGCGACGTCGAACTGCGATTGCAGCGCGTCGAGGCGGAAGATCTCGTGTGTCGCGCCGCCGACCTGGAGGGTCGAGCGGGCGCCGAAGCTGTTCGGATTGCCCACGCCTGAACCGTACCTGTACCTTGCCGGCATGCGCCCATCCCTCCGCCGTTCCCTGATCGCCGCCGGCCTCGTCTCGATCGCCGCGCTGCTGCCTGCCGCGCCGGCCGCGGCCCAGTCGCCGGTGGTCTGCCCGGCGACCTTCCACGTGCTGCACGACGACAGCATCGGCGACCTCGAGCTGCCGGCCGGCAACTACCAGGTCACCGTCCGCGGCGGGCTCTCCTGCCCGGCTTCGAGCGAGTGGCTGGCACGCTTCCTGGAGGACTTCAACGGCGTCCTACCGCGCCCGTGGCGGCTCGACAGCGACTCCGCCTCATTCAGCCGCGGAGCCAGCGCCGTCGGCTTCGGCGTCGCCCGCGTCGCCACGCCGAGCGGCGGCGGCAGCGGTGGCCGCCATCCGCTCTCCGGCCGCCTCTGCCCGGGGACCTTCCGCGTGCTCAACAACGACCGCATCGGCTCCTTGCGGCTGCCGCGCGGCAACTACACGATCACTGCGCTGTCGCTCAACCGGCCGACGTGCAGCCGTGCCTCGCGCCTGTTCACGCGCTTCCTGAACGACTTCACCGGCGATCTTCCGGGGCGCTGGTCGCTCGATCCCCAGACCGCGACCTTCCGTCGCGGCGCCGCTAGCTTCGGCTTCCGCGTGAAGCCGGTAAGTGACTAGTTTCGAGGCCTACGAGCGGGCGTGCGCGGGGCTCGACGCCCCGTTCGCGCTCGTCGATCTCGATGCCATGTGGCACAACGCGGCGTCGATGCTCGCCCGCGCGGCAGGCAAGCCGATCCGCGTGGCGAGCAAGTCGGTCCGCTGCCGCGAGCTGCTGAACCGCATCCTTGGGCGAGACCCCGGGTTCAGGGGCCTGATGACGTTCACGCTGGCCGAGACCCTCTGGCTGCGCGGGCAGGGTTTCGGCGACCTGCTGCTCGCGTATCCAACCGCCGACCGCGCCTCGCTCGCCGAGCTCGCGCGAGTCGAGGGCGACGACCGGCCGATCGTGATGGTCGACTCCGCCGAGCAGCTCGACTGGATCGCGCGAGTGGCGCCGAACCCCGCCGCGCCGCTGCGCCTGTGCGTGGAGTTCGACACCGGCTACCGGCTGCCGCGCGGGCTGGCGACGATCGGGCCGAAGCGCTCGCCGATCCGCACGCCGGCGCAGGCGGCGGCGCTCGCGCGCGAGATCGATCGCCGTCCACAGCTCGAGCTCGCCGGGCTGATGGGCTATGAGGGCCACATCGCCGGGGTCGGCGACCGGCCGCTGCGCAAGCCGCTGCAGGGCGCGGCGATCCGCGCCATGCAGCGCGCGTCGATCGCCGAGATCGCCGAGCGGCGCGCGGCGATCGTCGCCGCCGTGCGCGATGTCGTGCCGGTCGAGCTGGTCAACGGCGGCGGCACGGGCAGCCTGCAGACGACGGCTGCCGAGGGCGCCGTCACCGAGGTCACCGCGGGCTCTGGCTTCTACGCCTCCACCCTCTTCGATCGCTACTCGGCTTTCGACCAGCGCCCGGCGGCGATGTTCGCGCTGCCGGTCGTGCGCCGTCCGCGCGCCGACACCGTGACGCTGCTCGGCGGCGGCTATGTGGCCTCCGGCCCGGCCGGCAAGGACCGCCTGCCCGAGCCGTTCCTGCCAGCGGGCCTCTCACTCGACGCGCTCGAGGGCGCCGGCGAGGTCCAAACCCCGGTCAGGGGCGCCGCGGCCCGCTCGCTGCGGATCGGCGACAACGTCTACCTGCGCCATGCGAAGGCCGGCGAGCTCTGCGAGCGCTTCGACACGCTCCACCTGCTCGAGGGCGGGCAGATCGTCGACGAGGTGCCCACCTACCGCGGTGAGGGCCATGCGTTCCTCTAGCCGGCTCGCCCTGCTCGCGCTGACGCTCGTCGCGCTGCTGGCGCCGGCAGCCGCCGACGCGAAGCCCAACATCGTCTTCATCATGACCGACGACCAGACCGACGAGTCGACGGCGGTGCAGCGCAACGTCGGCCTGATCAAGGGCGACGGCACCACCTTCACCGAGACGATCGCCAGCTATCCGCTCTGCTGTCCGTCGCGCGCCACCTACCTCTCCGGGCAGTACTCGCACAACCACGGCGTGATCCACAACGCCGGGCCGTTCGGCGGCTACATCCGCTTCGACAACTCGAACGCGCTGCCGCTCTGGCTCCAGCAGGCCGGCTACCGGACGATGCACGTCGGTCGCTACCTGAACGGCTACGGCGTCCAGAACCCGAACATCGCCGAGGTGCCGCCCGGCTGGAACGACTGGGTCTCGGGCGTCGGCGAGCAGGTGTTCAACTACGAGCGCTGGCAGACCAACGAGAACGGCCAGATCTTCAACCGCCCCGGCCCCGACCACCCGAACGAGCATCAGACCGACTTCTACGGGCGGCGCGCCGCCGAGCTAATCGACCAAGCCGCCCCATCGGCGCAGCCGTTCTACCTCTCGCTGACCTTCCCGGCGCCGCACAGCGGCTTTCCGCTGGAGCCGGACGACCCGCCGTTCCTGCCGACGCCGTACCCGGCGCCGCGTCACCGCAACGCCTTCGCCGGCACGCCGCTGCCGCGGCCGCCCAACTTCGACGAGGCCGACGTCAGTCGCAAGCCGCAGATCGTCTCGGACCGCCCCCGCCTGTCGCCGGAGTGGGTGGCCGCGATCCAGGAGAACTACCAGCAGGAGCTGGAGTCGCTGCTTTCGGTCGACGATGCCGTCGGTGCGGTCCTCAACGCGCTCCAGCGCAGCGGCGAGCTCGACGACACGCTGCTGATCTACACGTCGGACAACGGGTTCTTCCATGGCGAGCACCGGCTGCCGTCCGAGAAGATCCTGCCCTACGACGAGGCGGCCAGGATCCCCTTGATCATGCGGGGGCCCGGCGTCCCGCGCGGAGTCGAGCTCGACAACCTGGTCTCCAACATCGACTGGGCGCCGACAATCGTCGACGCCGCCGACGCCCGTGCCGGCCGGCTGATGGACGGCACGTCGCTGTTCGAGACGATCGACGACCCGCGTCGCTTGCCAGGACGCGAGATCGTGCTCGAGAACGGGACCGGCGCCAACGGCATACCGATGTTCCGCGCGCTGCGCAACGAGCGCTACCTCTGGATCGAGCACAAGTTCAGTGGCGAGTACGAGCTCTACGACTTGGTCAAGGACCCGTACCAGCTGCGCAATCTCGAGGACCTCGACTCCTACGCGGAGATCCGCGCCGCGCTGGCCAAGCGTCTGCGCCGGCTGCAGCGCTGTCGCGGCGCGCGCGCCTGCGGGGCGAGCCGTCCGAAGCTGAGGCTCACCACGCGGCAGGAGCAGCCGCCCGAGCCGAAGCGCGAGCGGCCGCGCGGCGAGGCACAGGCGACGGCCAGCTGCGTCGGCAGAGACTTGCGCCTCGGCATCGCCGGCCGCGAGCTCGGAGAAGTGGTCCGCGTCGACTACTACCGCGGCAAGCGCAAGCTGCGCGCCACGCGACGGACGCCGTTCGAGGTCCGCGTCCGGCGGCGTGCACTGCCGCGCGGCCGCAAGCTGACGCTGCGCGCGCTCGTGACGACGGTGGACGGTCGCAAGGCGACCTACGACCGTCGCGTGCAAACCTGCCGCCGGTGAGCGACGGCTTCGACTACGACTGGCTAGTCATCGGCTCCGGCTTCGGCGGCAGCGTGTCGGCGCTGCGACTGGCCGAGAAGGGCTACTCGGTCGGGGTGCTGGAGTGCGGCCGCCGCTTCGAGGACGGCGATCTGCCGAGCTCGACGTGGGACGTGCGCCGCTACTCCTGGCGCCCCCGCCTCGGGCTGCGCGGGATATTCCGGATCACGAACTTCAAGGACGTGACCGTCATATCCGGCTGCGGCGTCGGTGGCGGCAGCCTCGGCTACGCGAACACGCTCTACGTGCCGCCGCGACGCTTCTTCGACGATCCGCAGTGGAGCGACCTCGCCGACTGGCACGCCGAGCTGTCGCCCCACTACGCCGAGGCCGAGCGGATGCTCGGCGTCGTCGAGTACGACCAGGACGACCCGGCCGGCGACCTCCTGCGCGAGTTCGGCGAGGAGCTCGGGGTCGCTGACACCTACGGCCGCGCGCGCGTCGGGATCTTCCTCGGCGAGCCGGGCAAGACGGTGCCCGACCCCTACTTCGGCGGCGAGGGGCCCGACCGCACCGGTTGCACCCGCTGCGGCCGCTGCATGGTCGGCTGTCCGCACGGCGCCAAGAACTCGCTGATCAAGAACTACCTGTGGCTGGCCGAGCGCCGCGGCGCGAAGGTCGTCGCCGAGCGCGAGGTCGTCGACGTGCTCCCGCTCGGAGCCGCCGACGGCTCCGAGGGCTATGCCGTGATCAGCGAGCGCCCCGGCGCCTGGCGGCGCCGCGACCGGCGCCTGCACACCGCCCGTGGCGTGGTCCTCGCCGCCGGACCGCTCGGCACGAACAAGCTGCTGGCCAACTGCCGTCATCGCGGGTCGCTGCCGCGCCTGTCGCGCCGCCTCGGCGATCTGGTCCGCACCAACAGCGAGGCGATCCTCGCGGTGACCGTCCCGGACGACAGCGTCGACTACACCAAGCGGGTAGCGATCACGTCGAGCATCTACCCCGACCCCGACACCCACGTCGAGACGGTCGTCTACGGCCACGCGGGCGGCGTGACGAAGCTCTTCAACACGCTGCTGGTCGGCGACGGAACGCGAGTGACGCGACCGCTCAAGCTGCTCGGCACGCTGCTGCGCCATCCCGGCCGGATGCTCAAGCTGCTCGCGGCTCCGGGATGGTCGCGCCGCACGATCATCCTGCTCGTCATGCAGACGCTCGACAACGCGATCGCGCTGCGGCCGCGGCCAACTCGCGACGGGGGCGTCCGGCTGCAAACCGAGCAGGATCCGCAGCGGCCGATCCCGACGTTCATTCCCGTCGCCAACCAGGCCGCCGAGTGGTTCGCCGAGCGCACGGGCGGGATCGCCCAGAGCTCGATCCCCGAGGCCGCCCTCAACATCCCGATGACCGCGCACATCCTCGGCGGCGCAGTGATCGGCGCCGATCCCGAGAGCGGCGTGGTCGACCGCGACCAGCGTGTCTTCGGCTACGAGAACCTGCTCGTCTGCGACGGCGCCGCCGTGCCAGCCAATCCCGGCGTCAATCCCAGCCTCACGATCACGGCGCTGGCCGAGCACGCGATGAGCCGCATCCCCGCCAAGGATGGGCCGCTCGCCCGGACCGCGGCTGAGCCCGCGGCGAGCGCGTAGACGGGCGGCGCTGAGGCCCTAGCCGGCCGCCGCCCGCTCCGCGGCAGCCTCGATCCGGTCTGGGTCCGGCTCCCAGTGGGCCTCCGGGTCGATCGGCGTGTCGCGCAGGTAGGACTCGGCGTCGAGCGCGGCGGCGCAGCCGGAGCCGGCCGCCGTGATGGCCTGGCGGTAGGTGTGGTCGATCAGGTCGCCGGCGGCGAAGACGCCGCCGAGGCCGGTGCGGCTCGAGCGGCCCTCGACCTTGACGTAGCCGTTCTCGTCGACCTCGACCTGGTCGGCGACGATCTGCGAGTTCGGCGAGTGGCCGATCGCGATGAACGCGCCGTCGATCTCCAGCACGCGGTCCTCGCCGCCCTCGCTGTGCGACAGCACCGCGCGCGCCAGCGACCCGCTCTCGCCGGCCTCGAAGCGCTCGACGACGAACGGCGTCACCAGCTCGATGTTCTCGGTCTCGCGCGCGCGGTCGAGCATGATCGCCGAGGCGCGGAACTCCTCACGCCGGTGAACGACCTTGACGTCGGCTGCGAACTTCGCGAGGAAGGTCGCCTCCTCCATCGCGGTGTCGCCGCCACCGACGATGATCGTGCGCTTGCCGCGGTAGAAGGCGGCGTCGCAGGTCGCGCAGTACGAGACGCCGCGGGCGGCGAGCTCCTCCTCGCCGGGCACCCCGAGCTTGCGCGGATCGGCGCCCATCGCGAGCACGACGCTGCGGCCGCGGTACTCCTGATCGCCGACCCAGACCCGCTGGAGGCCGCCGTCGGACAGCTCGAGGCGCGTCGCGTCATCGGTCACGAAGCGGGTGCCGAAGCGCTCGGCCTGAGCGCGGAACTGCTGCATCATCTCCGGCCCCATCACGCCCTCGGGATAGCCCGGATAGTTCTCGACGTCGGTCGTCTGCTGCAGCAGGCCACCCCACTGGAACCCCTCGATGACGAGCGGGTCGAGGTCGGCGCGCGCCGTATAGAGCGCGGCCGTATAACCGGCAGGGCCACTGCCGACGATGATCACGTCCTCGATCTGCTTCGCGCCGTCCGTCGCGGTCATTGAGCCTGTGCCTCCGCTTTCACTTTACTTTTTGAAGTGTAGTCCGCCCGTCCAGCATCCCAGCCGGCGACGGTGCGCCGCAGCTGGAAGAACGCGACGATGCCGGGCGGGATCGGCAGCCAGAACGCGATCACCCGGTATGTGAGCACAGCGGGGAAGACGATGCCCGCAGGGATCCCAAAGAGCACGAAGGCGCCGATCATCCCGGCATCGACGGATCCGACGCCGCCCGCCGGCGACGGGATCAGGTTGGCCGCCATGCCGACGAAGAAGCCCTGTACGAGGACGCCGAACGGGACGCTGCCGCCAAACGCCTCGAAGCTCGCCCACAGCACGCCGATGTTCGCGGCCCAGAAGCCGATCGCCCCGCAGACCGCGAGCGCTCCGCGGCGCGGGTGGCGGACGTAGGCGACCGCGGTCCGTAGGCCGGTCGCCGCGGTCGCCGGCACCGGCGCCAGCTTCGCGGCGACGCGCGCGACCCTGCCCCTCCCCCTGAAGCTCGACAGCCGTCGCTCGAGATCGCCCGGGATCAGCGCGATCAGACCCGCGACGAGCATCGCGCCGCCGGCCAGCCCCGCCGGCACGATCGTTCCCGCGACGGGCGCGTCGCCCGGCAGTACCCCCGTGCGCAGCAGCACGCCGAAAACCACTAGCGCGATGCCGTAGACCGAGTACATCAGCACCAGGAAGGCGACCATCCGGCAGGCCGAGCGCCGCCGCGGCATCCCGGCCTTGCGCAGCGCCCAGTAGGTCAGCACGATCCCGCCGGCGCCGGCGGCCGAGAAGATCCGCGTCGCCGCCAGGCCGGCCATCGTGATCTGGTAGCTCGCCCCGGCGTCGAGCCGGCGGCGAACGCCAGCCGAGGCATTGCCGCCGAGCACGCCGCGGAAGAGCGCGACGTAGGCACCGAAGGCGGCGACGTTGAAGGCGATCGCGATCGCGACCCAGTACCAGGCGGCGTGGCTGATCTGCGCGATCTCGCCGTTGAGTCCGACGACGCGCGGAAACAGGACGTAGATCGCCGCGATCAGCGCGAGCACGAACGCGACGCCGAACGCCAGCCGGCGACGATCGAGCAGCACCGCCCCCATTCCCGATACGCGCAGGTCCTCGTCGACGTCCTCCTCGAAGACCTCCACGTCGTGCATCAGGTCGCTCCGGGCTCCAGTCGCTGGATCTTCCGTGCCCCGCGCAGGACCGCCGGCGCCGCAAGCGGCGTTCCGCGGCGGACGGCCTCGGCGAGCGCGTAGCCGGCGAGCAGGTCGACGACGTAGTGCTCGCCGAGGTAGACCAGTCCGAAGCCGAGCGTCAGCGCATATCCCCAGGCCAGCGCCCCCGGCCCACGGCCGACGTCGGACAGCACTCGGGCGGCCATGACGGATGTGCCGAAGTGCAGTGATGGCATGGCAGCGAAGGGGTTGCCCTCCAGCCCATCGTAGAGCGGTCGCCAGAAGCGCTTCCAGAAGTGCTCGCCGGCCTCGACCATGATCCGCCGCACCGGCGCCATGCGACCGCTCTCGGCGGCGTACCAGGGCGGGGCCGTCGGGATCGCCCAGTAGACGACGAGGCCGAGGTCGAACGTTGCCGCGGTCATCGCCGCCCCGCGCACGAACCGGTCGTGGTGGCGCAGCAGCAGGAACGCGACGGTGCCGTGCGGCACGATGAACCAGGCCCAGTGGACCATCGCCAGCGCGAGGTCGTGGCGTCGCACCTCACCGGGCGTCCCGAATGCCCGCTGGAGCCGGGTCGTCGGCGTCTCGCCGCAGCCGATCAGGCGGTCGATGCGGATCGGATAGTCGACCCGCGTGCGCCGCAGCAGCGCGTCGGGATCGTCGTCGGGCATGTCGTAGTGGGCGTAGTAGGCCCACATCTGCAGCGCGTAGATGCCCGCGTCGCGCAGGCGCGTGCGCGGGGTCGCCAGCGCCAGGGCGATCGGCGCCTGGAACGACAGCGCCGTGACGACCGGCGGCCTCAGGCGCAGGCGGTGACGCAGCAGCGGTGTGGCGACCCCGACCGCGACGGCGCCCCACGCGAGCGTTCGGAGGGCGCGCGAGCTTCGCAAACCGGCGGCAGCATAGCTCTCAGGCAGGAGGCCGGAACAGGCGTACGTCTACGGGGGCGCGCTGGGCGAACGCCTCGGCGTCGGCGCGGCTGCCGAGGTGACTGCCCCAGTGAGACGGCACCGCGACCCGTGGCTGGATCCGCCGCGCCGCCTCGACGGCCTCGTCGACCGTCATCACGTAGGTGCCGCAGACCGGCAGCAGCGCGACGTCGACGCCGGTCACGGCGTCCATCTCCGGGATCACGTCGGTGTCGCCGGCGTGGTAGAGCCGCTCGCCGCGCACGTTGAGGTCGAAGCCGACCCAGCCGGCGGTGCGCGGATGGAAGGGATTGCCGTCGCTGTCGCGCTTCGACGTGTTGTACGCGGCTACCGCGGTGACGTCGATCCCGCGCAGGTGGTCGAGCTCGATCGTCTCCCCCGGCGCGATCGAGGCCACCCGGCCGCGCGCCCGCTCCGCCACCGCGGCGGGCGCGATCAGCCAGGTGCGGTCGTGCGACAGCGCCTCGACGTCGCGCGGCGAGTAGTGGTCGTAGTGCCCGTGGGTGATCAGGACCGCGTCGCCGGGCGGAGCGCCGGGCGGGACGCGATAGGGGTCGATGTAGACGGTCGCGCCCTTGACCTCGACCCTGAATCCGGCATGGCCGAGCCAGACCACGGAGTCGATCAGCATTCGGCCAGGATACGGTTGCCGCCGCGGACCGCCCGCGGCAATCGAACACAGGAGAGCGCGTTGAGCTACGAGACGGTCAAGTGGGAGCACGAGGGCGGCGTCGGCCGGATCGTCCTCGACCGGCCCGAGACCCTCAACGCCTGGAACACGCAGTTCGGCCACGACCTCAAGGCCGTCGTCGCGGAGGCCGCCGACGACGAGTCGGTGCGCGCGGTCCTGCTGACCGGCGCCGGTCGCGCCTTCTCCTCCGGGGCCGACCTCAAGGCCGGCTTCGAGGAGGCCGCCGACGACGGGATGCCCGACATCCGCGGCCGCCTCCACGACCTCTTCCACCCGAGCCTGGTTGGCCTGCGCACGATGCCGAAGCCGGTCGTAGTAGCGGTCAACGGACCGGCCGCCGGTATCGGCGTGTCGCTCGCGCTCGCCGGCGACCTCGTGCTGGCCGCCGAGTCGGCCTTCTTCCAGCTCGCGTTCGCGAACATCGGCCTGATGCCCGACGGCGGCTCGACCCTGTTCGTCCCCGCGCGGGTCGGCAAGGCGCGTGCCTTCGAGATGGCGCTGCTCGCCGAGCGGATCCCGGCGGCGCAGGCGCTCGACTGGGGGCTGGTCAACGCCGTCCACCCCGACGGCGACCTGATCGATGCCGCGAGCGCCCTGGCCGAGCGGCTCGCCAGCGGTCCGACGCGCGCCTACGCGAGCGCCAAGCAGGCGCTCAACGCGACGATCTACCCGAACCTCGACGAGCAGCTCGAGCTCGAGGCCGAGCTCCAGCACGCGCTGGGTCGCTCAAAGGACTTCATGGAGGGCGGCGTCGCCTTCGTCGAGAAGCGCACGCCCGAGTTCACGGGCCGCTAGCGGCGACCGCGGGTCCGGAGGCCCGAGCCCCCGGTTATTATTCCGCGCCCCGTGCCGGTCGTTCGTCCTCCCCACCTCCGTCGCGCCCTGCTCGCCCTCGCGGCAGGCGTGCTGCTGTCGCTGCTGATCGCCCCCCCGGCGACAGCCGACCTGTTCACGCCGGAGTCGGGCGGTTCGCCGAACGCCGACAGCATCGACTCGCTGTACAAGGTCATCTTCTACGTCGGCGTCGTGATCTTCCTGATCGTCGAGGGGACGCTGATCTGGGCGCTGGTGAAGTACCGCGCCCGTCGCGGCGGCCCGCAGGAGGGCGCGCAGATCCACGGCAACACGCCGCTGGAGCTCGGCTGGACGCTCGGCGCGGCGACGATCGTGCTGGTACTCGCCGTCGTGACGTTCCTCTACCTCGGCGACATCAAGAACCCGCCCGCTTCCGGGCCCGACGGCCTGGCGCGCGGCGTGGAGGTCGCGTCGATCGACCAGCCCGAGCCGCCGAAGGGGTCGAGCAGGGCGCTGACGATCGACGTCAACGGCCAGCAGTTCCTCTGGCGCTACGACTACCCGGGCGGCGCGTTCAGCTACTACGAGATGGTCGTGCCGACCGACACGACGGTCGTGCTCAACCTCACCTCCTCCGACGTCATCCACTCCTGGTGGATCCCGAAGCTCGGCGGCAAGATGGACACCGTCCCGGGCTACGTCAACAAGGCGTGGTTCAAGATCTCCGAGCCGGGCGTCTACATCGGCCAGTGCGCCGAGCTCTGCGGCTCCGGCCACGCCGACATGCGCGCCCGCGTCCGCGCCGTCTCCCCTGAGCAGTACACGGCCTTCCTCGAGCGCCAGAAGGCCGATCTGAAGGCGTCCCAGGAGGCGCTCGCCGAGCAGCGGCGACAGCGCGTCGAGGCCGAGAACGAGATCCAGTAGGAAGGACCGAGCGACCTTGGCCACCCCCGATCCCGCCACCCCCACCCCCGCAGGCACCGCGGCGCTGCGCCCCGAGGTCGTCATGCACGGCCTCTCGCCCGAGCCGAAGGGCTGGCTCGCCTGGCTGACGACGACCGATCACAAGCGGATCGGGATCATGTACTTCGTCGCCACCTTCATCTTCTTCATCCTCGGTGGCGTCGAGGCGCTGATCATGCGCGCCCAGCTGATCCAGCCGGACAGCACGCTGATCGCGCCCGAGACCTACAACGGCCTCGTGTCGATGCACGGCACGACGATGATCTTCCTCTTCATCGTCCCGGTGATGGCGGCCTTCGGCAACTACTTCGTGCCGCTGATGATCGGCGCGCGCGACATGGCGTTCCCGCGCCTCAACGCGCTGTCGTTCTGGCTGCTGGCGTTCGGCGGGATCGCCTTCTACGGCAGCCTCTTCTTCGAGCCGCCGCAGGCGGGCTGGACGTCGTACACGCCGCTCTCCGACGACGCGTACATGCCCGGCGGCGGGATCGACGCGTGGATCTTCCTCGTCCACCTCACCGGCCTGTCGTCGCTGGTCGGCGCGATCAACTTCGTCGCGACGATCCACAACATGAGGGCACCCGGCATGAGCTGGGGCCGGATGCCGCTGTTCGTCTGGTCGATCCTCGTCTACAGCTACCTGCTGATCGCCGCACTGCCGGCGATCGCCGCGGCCGTGACGATGCTGCTCGCGGATCGCCACTTCGGCACCGCCTTCTTCGACCCGACCGGCGGCGGCGACCCGATGCTCTGGCAGCACCTGTTCTGGTTCTTCGGCCACCCCGAGGTCTACATCATGATCCTGCCGGCGTTCGGGATCATCTCGGAGGTCCTGCCGGTCTTCGCGCGCAAGCCGATCTTCGGCTACAAGGCCATCGCGGCGTCGACGGTGGCGATCGCGTTCCTGGGCCTGCTGGTCTGGGCGCACCACATGTTCACGACGCCGACGTCGACGGTCGTGCTGATCTTCTTCATGCTGTCGTCGTTCGCGATCGCAGTGCCCACGGGCATAAAGATCTTCAATTGGATCGCGACTCTGTGGAAGGGCTCGATCGTCTTCAAGACGCCGTTGCTGTTCGCGGCCGCGCTGCCCGCGCTGTTCGTGATCGGCGGCATCTCCGGCGTGATCCTGGCCGTCTTCCCGGTCGACTGGCAGCTGCACGACACCTACTTCGTCGTGGCCCACCTGCACTACGTGCTGTTCGGCGGCTCGGTCTTCGGAATCTTCGCCGGGATCTACTACTGGTTCCCGAAGATGACCGGCCGGATGATGGGCGAGGGCCTCGGCAAGCTCTCCTTCTGGGTCATGTTCGTCGGCTTCAACATGACCTTCCTCGTCCAGCACTCGGCCGGCCTCTCGGGCATGCCGCGGCGCGTCTACGACTACTCCGGCGACCTCGGCGTCACCGACTACAACCTGATCTCGACGATCGGCTCGTTCCTGCTCGGCATCGGCGTACTGCTCAGCGTGATCAACGCCCTGCGCTCCTACCGCCACGGCAAGGTCGCGGGCAACGATCCGTGGAAGGGCAACACGCTCGAGTGGTTCGTCCAGTCGCCGCCGCCGGTCAACAACTTCGACGTCGTTCCGCGCGTCCGCTCGGTCGAGCCGATGAAGGACATCCGCCGCGAGGTCGC
>DATABV010000217.1:0-22003 GCA_036259395.1 Thermoleophilaceae bacterium
GCTGCGTCGGCCGCGGCGGCGCAGCCTGTCCGAGCAGCAGATGGTCGAGCCGGCCCATGTCGAACTGTGGCGGGATCGGCTCGCCGAACGCGCGCACGTCGTCGGCCTCGGCGCGGTTGCCGGCGGCGTCGACGGCACGCACGCGGACGTCGTAGAAGCCGGCCTGCGGCGGCCGCGACGGGTCGAGCTCGGCGGTCATCCGGCCCTCCGTGCGGACCGTCGCCAGCTCGGTCCAGCCGTCGGCGCCCTGGCGGCGCAGCTCGATCGCGCCGTCTGCGATGCCCGAGCGGTCGCTCGTCGCGACGACGAACCGTCCGGGCGCGCCCGGCTCCTCGGGGAGGATCTGGAGCTCCGGCGGGTCGGGGTCGAAGCGCAGCCGGCGCGCCTCCGACGCACTCTCGGGGTCGCCGTTGCCAACAGCGTCCTCGAGCCAGACGCGGACGTCCCACTCGCCGGCGCCGGGCAGCGCGATCGGTCCCGCTGCGGCGACGCCCGTGGCGCCGCGTGTGCCGGCGACGCACTCCGTCGATGCCGACCCGACACGGCAGGCGCGCCAGTGGGCGAGCGCGATCGGTGCGTGCTGGCCGCCGGGGTTGGTCCACGCGAGCTCGAAGCCGTTGGCGGCGCGCCACCCCTCGCCGCCCGCCACGACCACATCGCGCGGGGTCCCCGGCGCGCCGTTGTCGACGTAGGCGGCGACGGTCCGGGTGGTCGTCGTCCCGCTCGCATCGGTGGCCCGTAGGTGGAGCTGGCGCGCGCCGTCGGGTAGCTGCGCGGTGTCGACCGACCAATAGCCAGTGCGCGCGCTCGGGCACGGCTGAAGCCGCGCGTAGCGGCCCGCGACGACCACGCAGATCGAAGGCGAGGCGAGCGCCATGCCGTTGTCGGCGCCGACCTCGATCGCCGCGAGGCCGGCACCGGTGTCGTGAGCCGGGAACGAGATCGTCCGCACGCCGCGGACCCAGCCGCCGCTGACCAGCGTCCCTGCCGGATCGCCTACCGCTGGCGCGACGTCGTCGCGCAGCGTGAAGTCGAACGAGCGACCGCGCAGTCTCAGGTCGGCGTAGATGCCCTGCGAGCACGAGAACCCCGGCCCGCAGCGCAGGTGGAAGCCGACCCGCTTGGCGTCGAAGCCGCTCGTCGAAGAGCTCCAGCTGCGGCCGACCGGGCCCTGCAGGCCCGACGGCGCGTACCAGCTGTCGTTGCCGAGGTGGCCCTGGAAGAGGTAGGCGCGTGCGCCCTGGCCGTCGTGGGTCTGGGTCGCCTCGGCGTAGCTCGCCATCCCGCTGACGCAGCAGCTGCCCTCGAGCACCCCGAAGGCTCCCGAGAAGTGGGTGATGACGGTCCCGTTCGGCGCGTAGGCGAACCAGCCGCCGTAGGCGCCCGACGGGTAGGTCCGCTGCGTACCGCCGCCGCCGTTGCGCACCGCGAGGCCGAACTCGCCGCAGCCGCTGCCGGCGTGCGGGTCGACCGTCGGCACGCCGGCCGACTGCCACTGGAAGTCGTGGTGTCCGTTGCCGGCCGCGTAGTCGCACTGACGGACCGTGTAGCTGCCGGCGGTCGCGGGCGCCGCGGCGGCGAGGCAGGTCAGCGCCAGCGCGGCGACGAGCGCCGGGACGAGGCGGGAAAGGCGGGGCACGGCGTCTCCTTCGGTGGGGTGCTTCCACCAAGGGACGCCTGGGGGCCTACTCGCCCCCCTCGGTCGCTACCTATCCGTGTATCAGCCAGCCGTCGGTCGCGCGCGCGGCCTCGAGGATCGTCTCGGCGAACGCAGGGTGCGGATGGATCGAGCGTGCGAGCTCGGGGTAGCCACCCTCGAGGTCGCGGGCGACGACGAGCTCCTGGATCAGCTCGGCGGCCTTCGGGCTGACGACGTGGGCGCCGAGGATCTCGCCGTAACGCTTGTCGCCGACGATCTTCACGAGGCCGGTGCGGTCGCCGTAGACGGTCGGAGCCCCGACGGCGCCCATCGGGATCTTGCCGACGACCACGTCGTGGCCGGCCTCCTTCGCCTGCGCCTCGGTCAGTCCGAAGCTCGCCACCTGCGGCGAGCAGAAGGTCACGCGCGGCACGTAGGGGTAGTCGATCGCGTGGGTCGGCAGCCCGGCCGCATCCTCGACCGCGATGATCCCCTCGTCGGACGCCTTGTGCGCGAGCGCCGGCCCCGGCACCAGGTCGCCGATCGCGTAGACGCCCTCCTTCGACGTGCGCAGCGCTCCGTCGACCTCGATCAGCCCGCGCTCGTCGGTCTTCACGCCGGCCTCGTCGAGCGCCAGGCCCTCGGCGTCGGCCGCGCGGCCGGCGGCGATGCAGAGCAGGTCGAACTCCTGCTGCTCGCCGTTGAGCACCATCGTCACCGCGTCGCCGGTGTCCTGCGCCGACTCGACGTTCGCGCCGGTCACGATCTTCACGTTCTGCTTCGCGATCTCGCGCGCGCAGGCGCGGGCCGCGTCCTTGTCCTCGAGCGGCAGGATCTGGTCGAGCGCCTCGATCAGCGTCACCTCGGTCCCGAGCCGCCCGAACGCCGAGGCGACCTCGGTGCCCGACGCGCCGGCGCCGATCACGGCGAGGCGGCGCGGCTGCTCGGAGGTCAGCCACATCGCCGCGGTGTCGAGGATGCGGCCGCCGAACTGCAGCCCAAGCAGCGGCTTGGCGATCGATCCGGTCGCCAGGACGACCTTGCCGGCCTCGATCTCCTGGCCGTCGAACGAACCGCCGACCTTGACGTTGCCGTCCTCGGTCAGCGACCCCTGGCCGCGGATCACCTCGATCCCGTTCTTCTCGAACAGCATCGAGACGCCGCCGACCATCGTCTTGATCACCTTGTCGCGGTGGCCGGCCGCGCCGCCGAAGTCGAAGCCGACGTCGCCGGTCGTGATGCCGAAGCGGTCGGCGCCGGTGACCTCCTTGTAGGCGTCCGCGACGCGCAGCACGGCCTTCGCCGGGATGCACGCCTCGTTGAGGCAGCGGCCGCCGACGGTGTCGGCGCGCTCGACGACCGCGGTCTTCATCCCGAGCTGGGCGGCGCGGATCGCCGCGACGTAGCCGCCCGGTCCGGAGCCGATCACGACGCAGTCGAAGGAGGGGGAGCTCGCCATGCCCGGGCCAGACTACCCAAGCGGCCTCAGCGGTCCGAGCCCGGGCGCTCGGGCATCTGGATCCGCGCCATCGCCTTGACGAGCTTCCAGAAGAGCGTGCCGGCGAGGCCGATCACGGCGACCGCGATCAACAGGGCGACGACGCTCTCCGCGCGCGTCAGCAGCACGCCGAAGATCAGCAGCGCGAGCGCCAGCATCGCCTGCATGCCGAGCACGCCCCAATAGCGGGCGCGGAAGCAGCCGTAGGCGACGGTGAACATCAGCCCCGAGTAGACGAGGATGCCGGTGAACGCCGGCCGCTCGCCCTGGACCTCGACGCCCGCGAGGTAGGAGACAAGGTTTGCCGCGCCGAGCGCGAAGGCGACCACCGCCGCGACCGTCACGACGCCGGGCCGCTCGCCCTCGGCAAGCGGCACGAGTGCAGCGCGCGCCGCGTCGTCCTTGGCGCGTCCGCGGGCGTAGCCGCGCGCCATGGCGTCGTCGGGGGGCGGCGGCTGCTGGCCGTTCCCGGACGCGACCGAGGCAGCGTCGCCCCGCTCGCCGGCGGCGCGACGGCGCTGCTTGCGCCGTTTGCGGCTACTGCGCTGCGCCAAGGCTCGCCTCCTCGAGTCCGGCGCGCAGGAAGGCCGCCGCGGCGCCCGGGTCGGCCGCGTCGCGGATCGCGCGCACGACGACCACCCTTTCGGCGCCGGCCGCCGCCACCTCGTCGACGTTGCCGCCGTCGATCCCGCCGATCGCGAACCACGGCTGGGGCGGCGCCAGCGCCGCCACCGCGCGGACGTAGTCGAGGCCGGCCGCCGGCCGCCCCGGCTTGGTCGGCGTCTCCCAGACCGGGCCGACGCTGAGCTGGTCGGCCCCGGCGGCGATGCCGGCTTCGAGCTGCTCCCGGCTGTGCGTCGACAGGCCGACCAGCAGCTCGCTGCCGCCGGCCTCGCGCGCCGCCGCGACAGACATGTCCTCCTGCCCGACGTGGACGCCGTCGGCGCCCGCGCGCAGCGCGAGGTCGGGCCGGTCGTTGACCCACAGCAGCGCCCCGTGGGCGTCGCAGAGCGCCCGCCACGCCGCGGCGCGCGCCAGCAGGGCGTCGTCGTCGAGCGCCGGGTCGCGCAGCTGGACCATGTCGACGCCGCCGTCGAGCGCGGCGGCGAGTGCGTCGTCCTCCATCCCGCCGTCGGCGACGAGGTAGACGCGCGCCTGCGCCAGCCGCGCGCGGCGTTCCGCTGCCGTGGTCATCTGTCCCATCCTGGCAGAGGAAGCCCGTCGCGCAGGGGTACCTTGTATGCGATGGAACGCGCTTACGACCTCGTCGTGGTCGGCGCCGGCGCGATCGGCCTCAGCTGCGCATGGCGCAGCGCCCAGGCCGGCATGTCGGTGCTCGTCGTCGAGCGCGAGGCGCCGGGCGCCGCCGCCTCCGGCATCGCGGCCGGGATGCTCGCGCCCGTCACCGAGGCGACGTTCGGCGAGCAGGCGCTGCTCGCGCTCAACCTCGACGCGCGCGCCCAGTGGCCCGCCTTCGCCGCCGAGCTCGAGGAGCTGACCGCGCTGCCGACCGGCTACGCCGACTCCGGCGCGCTGGTCGTCGCGGCCGATCGCGACGACGCCGAGGAGCTGCGTCGCCTGCACGCCTTCCAGGTCGAGCTCGGCCTCGACGCGGAGTGGCTCGCGGCGGATCGGTGGCGCGATCCACGCGCCGCAGGACGGCCAGGCCGATCCGGCCGCGGTGGTTCGAGCCCTGGCCACGGCGTTCAGGGCCGCCGGCGGCGAGATCCGGACCGGTTGCGAGGTCATCGGCATCGACACCGCCGCGGGCCGCGTCGCCGGCGTGGAGATCGCGCCGGTCGACGTCGAGCACGACCCCGATCAGCTGCGCGTCGCCGGGCTCGACGCCGGAGAGGTAGTGCCCGCGCACGCGGTGCTCGTCGCGGCCGGCGCCTGGAGCGCCGAGGGCGGCCTCGCGACCGACGCGGGAGCGCCGCCGGTGCGCCCGGTCAAGGGCCAGCTGCTCGAGCTGCGCGTCCGCCGCGGGCACCGGCTGCCGGCGCGCCACATCGTCCGCACGCCGCGCTGCTACCTCGTCACCCGGCCCGACGGCCGGGTCGTGCTGGGGGCCACCCAGGAGGAGCAGGGCTTCGACACCGCCGTGACCGCCGAGGGCGTCCATCGCCTGCTCGAGGCGGCCTGGGAGGTCCTGCCCGACGCCGGCGAGCTCGAGCTGGTCGCCGCCCGCGCCGGCCTGCGGCCCGGCACGCCCGACAACGCGCCCGCCGTCGGCGAGGGCGACGTCGAGGGGCTGCTCTGGGCCACCGGCCACTACCGCAACGGGGTGATGCTCGCGCCCTCGACCGGGCGCGCGATCGCCGCGCTGCTCGTCGATGGCGAGCTGCCGGAGCCGTGGGCGGCGTTCACGCCGCGGCGCTTCCTCGAGGAGGTGCGCGTGTGACGCTGACCGTGACGCTCAACGGAGAGCCGCACGAGCTGCCCGACGGGGCGACCGTCGCCGACGCCGTCGAGGCAGTCGGCGCGCCCGCCGACGGACGCGGTGTCGCGGCCGCCGTCGGCGGCGAGGTCGTGCCGCGCGGCGCCTGGGCCACGCATCCGCTGGCCTCCGACGACCGCGTCGAGGTGCTGCAGGCGGTTCAGGGAGGATGAGCCGGTGAGCGCCCTCGAGATCGCCGACCGCTCGTTCGACTCGCGGCTGATCGTCGGCACCGGCGGCTTCCGCAGCCTCGACTCGATGCGCGCCGCCGTGCGCGCCTCCGGCGCCGAGATGGCGACCGTGGCGCTGCGCCGCGTCGACCCCGCCGCGCGCGGCTCGATCCTCGAGGTGCTCGACGACTGCGGCTGCTTCGTGCTGCCGAACACCGCCGGCTGCTTCACCGCCCGCGACGCCGTCACGACCGCCCGCCTCGCGCGCGAGGCGCTCGAGACCGATTGGGTCAAGCTCGAGGTGATCGGCGACGACAAGACGCTGCTACCCGACCCCGGCGAGCTGCTCGACGCCGCCGAGGAGCTCGTCGCCGATGGCTTCACCGTGCTGCCGTACACCAACGACGACCCGATCCTCGCGCGCCGGCTCGAGGACGCCGGCTGCGCCGCCGTGATGCCGCTCGGCTCGCCGATCGGCAGCGGCATGGGCATCGCCAACCCCTACAACCTGCGCCTGATCGTCGAGGCCGCGCGCGTGCCGGTGATCCTCGACGCCGGGATCGGCACCGCGTCCGACGCCGCGCTGGCGATGGAGGCCGGCTGCGACGCCGTCCTGCTCGCGAGCGCCGTCTCGCGCGCGCGGGACCCCGAGGCGATGGCGACCGCGATGCGCAAGGCCGTCGAGGCCGGCTACGCCGCCCGCCACGCCGGGCGCATCCCGCGCCGCCTCTACGGCGAGGCATCGAGCCCCGTCGAGGGCGTCGCGGAGCTGACGTGACCGGCGAGCAGCTTCCGGAGCAGACCGCACTCGACCGGCTCGCCGCCAGCTGGACCGCGGCCTGGACGACCGCCGACGGCTTCGCCGCCTGCTGCAGCGCCGAGCTGACCTACGAGGACCCGGTCGCTGCGCAGCCGCTCAGCGGGCTCGTCGAGCTCGAGGCGCACGCCGCGAAGCTGCGCGAGGCGTTCCCCGACGTGCGCGTCGAGCAGACCGCGCCGCCGCTCGCCCGCGGCGACTACGCCTGCGTCCCGTGGCGGCTGCTCGGCCCCAACCGCGGCGCGCTCGCGATGCTGCCCGCGACCGACCGCTTCGTCACCCTGCACGGCCTCCATTACCTCGAGCTGACCGACGGCCGCGTCCGCCGCGCGCGCGGCTTCCTCGACCTCTACGACGCCGCCACCCAGCTCGGGCTGCTGCCGGCGCGCGGCGGCTGGGGCGAGCAGGCGCTGATGCTCTTAAGAGGCTTCGGCTTCCGCCGCTGAGACGTCAGGCCGGCTTGCGAAGCAGTGCGACCGACTCGATGTGCGGCGTCTGCGGAAACATGTCGACCGGTCGGACGGTGACGAGCTCGTAGCCGGCGTCGACGATCTGCCGTGCGTTCGGCGCGAGCGTCGTCGGGTTGCACGAGACGTAGACGATCGTCGGCGCGCCGACCTCGAGCACGCGGCGGACGACCTTCTGCGACAGGCCGGCGCGCGGCGGGTCGACGACGACGACGTCGGCGGTCCCCTCCTCCTCGAGCAGCGGTCGCATCGCGGTGCGGATGTCGCCGGCGTAGAAGCGCGCGTTGTCGATCCCGTTCAGCTCCGCGTTGGCGATCGCGTCGGCGACCGCCTCCTCGACGATCTCGACGCCGACCACCTCGCGCGCCTCGAGCGACAGCGCGATCCCGATCGTCCCGATGCCGCAGTAGAGGTCGAAGACCCGCTGACGGCCCGACAGCCCCGCCAGCTCGGCGGCGATCGCGTAGAGCCGCTCGGCCATCTCGGTGTTGGTCTGGAAGAAGGCCTCCGGCGAGATCCCGAAGCGCAACCTGTTCCCGCCGATCTCGAGCTCCTCGAACAGCTTCTTCTGACCCTTGAGCAGCTCGGTCTCGCCGCCGAGCGTCGTCTCGCCGAGACCCTCGACGTTGGTCACGAGGAAGCTGTCGGCGGGGACCGCGGCGGCGAGCGCGTCGGCCTCCAGCTCCCGGCGGCGGGTGACCAGCCGCGCCTGCAGCTCGCCGGTGCGCCGGCCCTCGCGGATCACCAGGTTGCGCAGCACGCCCGACTGGTCGCGCCTGTCGTAGGCGGGGACGTCGTTGTCGCGGCACCAGTCGGCGACGGCGTTGCGCAGCTCGTCGACCCGCTCGGAGGCGAGCACGTCGACGGTCAGCTCGTCGATCACGTCCCAGCGGCCGGCGCGGTGCGAGCCGAGCACCATCCGGCCGTCCTCGTCCTGGCCGAACGAGTACTCGACCTTGTTGCGGTAGCGCAGCTGCTCGACGGCGGGGACGATCGGCTCGACCGGCGGGTCCTCGAAGCCGCCGAGGCGCTCGAGCGCCTCCACGACCTGGCCCTGCTTGACCTCGAGCTGGCGCTCGTAGGGCAGCACCTGCCACGGTGCCCCCGGGTGCGGGATCGCCGGCTCGATCCGATCCGGCGAGGGCTCGAGCAGCTCGGCGACCGTCGCCTCGGCGTAGGAGCGCTTCGACTTGCCGATCCGCGCGCGCACCCGGTCGCCGGGCAGCGCGCCGCGCACGAAGACGACGAAGCCGTCGGCGCGCCCGACGCCCGCGCCGCCGTAGGCGAGCGACTCGATCGTCACCTCCAGCTCGTCGTCGCGCCGCGGCTTCGACCGCCTCTCGGTAGGGGTCTCGGCCATGCCGTCCTCTACTTCAACCGCTGGTCGATCGCGCGCAGGACGGTCTTGCGGTTGGCGTGGCGCTTCTCGTGGTCGCGCACCTTGCGCAGGTCGGCGGCGGCGAGGCCGTCGAGCCGGTCCTGCACCTGGGCGGCGGTCAGGTCGTCGTAGCCGGCGATCGGGAAGGTCGCGCCCATGCCGGCGGCGCGGCGGGCCTTGCCGGCCTTCGCGCGCGCCCGGTCGGCCTTGTGCGAGACCAGGTCCTCGAGCTCGCCGAGCACGTCGTCGGCCTGGCGGCGACCGCGCTCGATCAGGCTCGCGACGAGGTCCTGCGCGTCGTCGGCGGTCACCCGGCCGCGGCTAACGGCGTCGTTGAGCGCCTCCTCGATCCGCTCGCGGGTCAGCATCACCATGCCGAGCGGGTCGATCAGGCTGCTGAGCGCCTCGCGCAGCTCGTTGACGCCGCCGGACCCGGCCGCCTTCGGCGACGTGCCGTCCGTCTTGCGCCCCCCGGTGCCGCTGCTCCGCTGCTCCGCCATCTGGAACTGCCTCCCGGTCGAGTCCGTTCGCTGATCTGCGACGAGGGACTATCGCAGGCCGAACGAGGCGGCGACCGGTGCGTGGTCGGACAGTCTGATCGCCAGTCCGCCGGGTCCGGGGACCTCGCGCTCGGCGGCGTCGAGCGCGGCGGGCGGAGCGACCGCGTCGACCGTCTCGCCCGCGAGCAGGTGGTCGATCGCGCGCGGTCCGGTTGGCCGTCTGAGCCCGAAGCGCTCGCGCAGACCGTCGAACGCGGCGCGGTGGTGGACGGGGCGCAGGTTGAAGTCGCCGCCGAGGACGAGCGAATCGCCGCTCGCCCACGCGGTCGCGATCTCCGCGGCGCGCAGCGCCTCGTCCGCGCTCTGGCCGGTGCTCGGCACCGACAGGTGGAGGCAGGCGACCACGAGTCGCCGGCCTGCGGGCAGCTCGAGCCGCGCCATCAGCATCCGCCGCCGCTCGGGCGTCGTCGCCAGCGTGGCCGCCGCCGTGGCGACGATTCGCGCCGGCGGGCGGACCAGCAGCATGTTCGAGCCGCCCTCCGCCGAGCGCATCAGGTCGGGATTCCAGTCGGCCAGGCGCGCGCGCAGCGCTGGGAGCGAGTTGCGCGACGTCAGGTCGCGCACACCGGCCGCGCCGGTCGCCCGCTCGAGGTCGCCGAGCCAGCGCGGCGGCGCCTCCTGGAGCAGCGCGACGTCCCACTCCCAACCGGCCAGCCGGGCCGCGAACTCCGCGCCCAGCGTCCTGTTCACCTGCACATGGGTCGCGTCCCGCTCGGCGTGGCGCAGCAGCCGCGAGCGCCAGGTCAACAGCGCCGGGTTCGGCGGGCAGTCGCGCCCGTGGAACAGGTTCCAGCTGAGGAGCCGCAATACGATGCCGGGGTGACTCGCCATTTCCTGACCGGCGCCGAGCTTACGCGCGCCGAGCTGACCGCACTGATCGGCCGCGCCGCCGAGCTGAAGGCCGACCGGCTCGCGTCGAGCGCGCTCGCCGGCAAGAGCGTGGCGCTGGTCTTCGAGGCGCCGTCGACGCGCACGCGCGTCTCGTTCGAGGTCGGCGTCGCCGAGCTCGGCGGGACGCCGCTGCTGCTGCGCGGCGACGAGCTGCAGGTCTCGCGCGGCGAGTCCCCGCGCGACACGGCGCTGGTCCTGTCGCGCTTCGTCCACGCGATCGGCGTCCGCACCGGCGACCACGCCCCGCTCGAGGAGCTCGCCGAGCACGGCTCGATCCCCATCGTGAACATGCTCACGCGCGACCACCACCCCTGCCAGGCGCTCGCCGACCTGCTCACCCTGCAGGAGCGCTTCGGCCGCCTCGACGGCCTGCGGCTCGCCTACGTCGGCGACGGCAACAACGTCGCCGCGTCGCTGATGGTGCTCGGCGCCAAGGCGGGCGTCGACGTAGTCGTTGCCACGCCCCCGCAGCTGGCGCCCGCGCCGGCGGCGGTCGAGCTGGCGACGGAGGTGGCGGAGGGCGCCGGCCGCGCGACCGTCGTCACAGACCCGCGCGAGGCCGCCGCCGGCGCCCACGCCGTCTACGCCGACGTCTGGGTGAGCATGGGCGACGACCCCAGCGACGCGGCGGCCCGCCGGGTCGCCCTCGAGCCTTACCGCCTCGACGACGCGCTGCTGGCCGCCGCGCGCGACGACGCGGTCGCCCTCCACTGCCTGCCCGCCCACCCCGGCGAGGAGATCACCGCCGACGTCCTCTACGGGCCTCGCTCCGCCGTCTGGGACCAGGCCGAGAACCGCCTCCACGCCCAGAAGGCGCTGCTCGAGCTGCTGGTGAGCTGACCCGGCGGCGCAGTAGGCTGGCCACCACACGCTCGAAGGAGGCCCGTATGAAGCAGCTCTTGGCACTGATCTGCGCAGTCCTCGCCCTCGGCCTGGTGGCCGCCGGCTGTGGAGACGACGACGACAGCTCGGGCGACGGCGGCGGCAGCGCCGCGACCACCGAGCAGACCGCAACCACCGAGAAGCAGGCCTCCGGCGGCGGCGACGCGGCCGCCAAGCAGGTCGAGATCGAGGTCGTCGACATCGACTACGAGCCCAAGGACGAGACGGTCCCGAGCGGCACCACCGTCAAGTGGACGAACACCGGCGACCTCCCGCACACCGTCACCAAGCAGGACGGCCCCGGCCCCGACTTCGACTCCGGGACCATGGAGCCCGGCGACACCTACGAGGAGACCTTCACCACTCCCGGCAAGATCGCCTACCACTGCACGATCCACGCCGGCCAGGACGGCTCGCTCACCGTCGAGTAGCCATCACATATCAGTGATATTCTAGGGGAGTGGCCCCGGGTGAACTGATCCGTACGACGCGCGTCCGCCGTGGGCTCAGCCAAGAGCGCTTGGCGCGACGCGCCGGCACCCGGCAGTCCGCGATCAGTCGGCTCGAGCGAGGCGACGTGTCGCCCACCGTAGAGACGCTGGAGCTGCTTCTCAACGCGATGGGTGAGCGACTGGAGCTGGACGGGGCGCCACTCGAGCGCCGCTACGACCCACTGCATCGCCGCGCCAACGCGGCGCGCTCGCCGGAGGAGCGCCTCCGACTCGCGATCTCCTGGAACCGGATGGCCGGGCGCCTCGCCGCCGCCGGCCGGGAGGCCCGTGGCGAGGCCTGAGCCGCTCGACGCCGAGCGCATCCTGCGCGCGCTCGCCGAGCACCGTGTCGACTACGTCCTGATCGGCGGCCTCGCAGTGCAGACGCACGGTCACGTACGGACCACCAACGACGCCGACCTGATCCCGGCGCCGAACCCGGCCAATCTCGAACGGCTGGCGGCCGCTCTGAGAGCGCTCGACGCGCGCGTGCTCAACCCCGGCAGCGAGGACGTGCCGATCGACGCGCGCATGCTCCCGCGCGCCACCATCTGGCAGTTCGCGACGCCGGACGGTGGTGTCGACGTCATGCATGAGGTGCCGGACGGCGATCCCTTCGAGGAGCTCAGCAAGCGCGCCCTGCGCGTCCGTCTCGGGGATGTGGAGGTGCCCGTCGTGAGCCTCGACGACCTGATCAGGATGAAGCTCGCGCGAGGGCGCAGCATCGATCTCGAGGATGTGGCTGCGCTGACCGATCCTGCATGACGTTGCGGTGGCTGTGATCTAGAACCGGCACGCGTGCGGGCCGCGGAGGGTTAGATTGCGCTTCGCATGTCGGCCTACTACCCGGGACCGAATCCGCCGGACGCTGTCGAGCTGCGCGTGCTCGGCGCGCTGATCGAGAAGCGGCGGACGACTCCGGACGCCTATCCGCTGAGCGTCAACTCGCTGCGGCTGGCCTGCAACCAGGCGACGAACCGCGACCCGGTGGTCGAGTACGACGAGCGGACGGTGCTCGACGCGCTCGAGCGGCTGGGGCGGCGCGGCTGGACGCGGCTCGCCAGCGGCGCAAGCAGCCGCGCGCGCAAGTACCGCCACCTCTTCGACGAGGCGCTCGGCCTCGTCGACGACGAGCTGTCGATGCTCGCCGTGCTGATGCTGCGCGGTCCCCAGACGCCGGGCGAGCTCAAGCAGCGCACCGACCGCCTGCACCCGTTCGCCGACCTCGCCGCGGTCGAAGACACGCTCGAGCGGCTGATCGATCGCGAGCTGGTCGCCCGCCTCCCGCGCCGCCCCGGCCAGAAGGAGCAGCGCTACGTCCAGCTGCTCGACGGCGGAGACGACGAGGCACCCGAGCGGGTGGCCGCGCCGGCCACGCCGGTCACGACGCCCGCCCCTCCCGGCTTCGATGGCGCTCCCGCGCCTGTGGACGTGCCACCCGCGGGCCTGTCGTCCGAGCTCGAGGAGCGGGTCGACAGCCTCGAGCGCCAGGTCGCCGAGCTGAGCGCGGAGCTGCGCGCCCTGCGCGCCGAGCTCGGCCCCTAGCTCGTCTTCGCCGCCGCCCTCGCCTCGACGGTCGTCACCGGCAGGCCGGTGGCGTGCGCCGCCTTGCGCGGCAGGTCGAGATGCAGCCACTTCGAGATGTGGTGCGGCAGCGTCGAGACGATCAGCTCGTCGTAGCTGCCGCGATTGCACGCGTCCTGGATCGCGCCGAGCGGGTCGGGGTCGCCGACGATCGCGTCCTCGACGTCCACGCCCGCGTCGCGCAGCCGGCCGATCAGCGCGTCGCGGTGACGCTCGGCCTCCCGCTTCCCGACCTCGGCGTCCATGTTCGCCGCCCAGGACAGCCCGTGCGGCGTGGCGGGGATCAGCACCGTGAACTCGCAGTCCCCCTGGCCGTCACGCTCCCGCAACGCCGTCAGCAGCTCCTCCGACTCGGCGGTCTGGTTCGCCACCACAAGCACCTTCGCCACGGCTCCTCCTCCGTTCTCCCTAAGGTCAGAGTTACCCGTCCGGCACGTCTGCCAATCGACGGCCTTTCTCCCCTTCGATAAGGTCGCTGCGTCCAACGGCTGGAGGGTTGATGGCATCGAGTGGGTTCAGGGCTCCGTCGCGTGGGCGACTGGCGAGCCTCGCATGGGTGACGCTGGTCGTGGCGGCGGGTCTCCTTCAATCGGCGGCGGCGGCGTCGGGGGCAACCCTCTCAGGGACGGTCAGCGGGCAGTCCGGAGACGGGCAGCGACAGCCCGTGTCCGGCGCGCTGGTGCAAGTGATCGACCCACAGAGCGGTGACGTGGTCGCCGTCGGCACGACGGGCTTCGCGGGCGAGTACTCGATCGGCGTCGCACCGTCCACCTATCGCGTGCGCTTCGATCCTGGCCCAGGGCAGCTGTGGGGATCCACGACGGTCGACGACATCGACGTCAGCAGCGATCGGGTCCTCGACGTCGTCCTGATCCTGACGGGCTTGGTTCGCGTGAGCGGGGTGGTGCGTGACGCTGCCGGCCTGCCGGTCGCGGGGGTGTCGGTCTCGGCCGCGGGCGGGTCTGGGAGGACGGCCGCCGACGGCTCCTATTCGATCAACGCGATTCCCGGAACCGGGCGCAGCGTGGCCGTCAGCGCGGGTGGTCTCGCCCTGCTCGGGCTGCCCGAGAGCTGGTCTCTGCGGTCGTCGCCATTCGAGTTGCAGTCCGATGCCGTTCGGGACTTCGTGCTGCCCTCCGCGGTGCGCGTCACGGTGCGCGTGCTGGGAGTCGAGGACGAGCCGCTGGAGGGCGTGGAGGTTCGGGTCCCGGAGCTCGAGCTCGCCGGCTCGTTCGGTGGCGTGACGGGTCATGCCCGATCCGGGGGCGGCAAGTACCTGACGGACGCGAACGGCGAGATCGCCCGCACCGTCTTCGGGGGCGACCCACTGAGCTCGTCCAGCGACGTCCGGCCACCGCAGGGAAGCGGCTATGGGAGCACCACCTACGCGATGCCGCCGTTCACGACCGACACGACGGTCGTGGTGCGTCCGCCGCGCCTGGTTCGGGTGAGCGGCGTCGTGCGCGACGCCGGCGGCGCCGCGGTTGCGGGCGCACGGGTGGCGGTGGGCGACGGGATCGGCGTGTCGGCTTCGGACGGCTCGTACTCGGTGGAGACCGCTCCCGCAGAGGCTGGCAGGCTGACGGTGGGAGCGGGGGCGACGGCGCTGCCCGGGCTGCCCTCGGCGTGGTCCCTGAGGTCGTCGTTCCTCGACTTGCGGACGGACGTCGTGCGCGACGTCACGCTGCCGTCGACGGCGCATGTAACCGTGCGCGTCCTAGGGGTGGACGACGAGCCGTTGGAGGGCGTCCAGGTTCGGATTCCCTCCTTCTCGCTCGACGGCCAGTTCGGCGACGTCACGGGCACCCTCGTGTCCGGGGCCGACGGCAAGCGCTGGACCGATGCCGACGGCGAGGTCTCGACGGCGACGTTCGGCGGCGTCCAGGTGGGCTCGTCACAGGAGGTTCGCCCGCCCGTGGGGAGCGGCTATGGGACCACGTCCTACGCGATGCCGCCGGTCACCGGCGACACGACCTTCGTGGTGCGTCCGCCGCGGCAGGTCCGGGTCACCGGCTTCGTCCGCGATGCTGCCGGCTCTCCCGTCGCCGGCGCGTCGGTGTCGGTGACCGACGGCTCTGGCACTACGGCGGCCGATGGGTCCTACGCGATCGTCGCCACCCCTGGGGCCGCGCGTCGCTTGACCGTGTCCGGTGGGCCGTCGATGCCTGGCTCGGTCGTGTCGTCGCCGTTCGCGTTGGAATCGGACACGGTCGTCGACGTCGACTTCCCTCCGCTCCGCTTGGTGACGGTTCGCACCCTCGGGGACGGGGACGAGCCGTTGGCTGGAGTGGAGGTGCGAATCCCGACCTTCGAGCTCAGCGGGACGTTCGGCCAGGTCACCGGGCTTGCGCGATCCGGCGGCGGCAAGTACCTGACCGACGCAGACGGGGAGGTCTCCAGGCTCGTCTTCGGCGGCGAGCCGCAGAGCTCCTCCAACGACGCTCGACCGCCGCTTGGCAGCGGCTACGGCGAGGCGACCTATGCGATGCCGACGGTCACCGGCGACACGACGGTGGTCCTGCGGTTCCAAAGCGCCAACGCCGACCTCGTACCGCCGGCGATCGACTGTGCCGCGCCCCCGGGCGACTGGCAGGCCGACAACGTGAGCCTCCGCTGCACGGCAAGCGATCTGTCTGCCGGCCTCTCCGATCCTTCGGACGCACACTTCGACCTCGCCACTCACGTCCCCGAGGGATCCGAGGACGCCGACGCCGAGACCGATACACGCGAGGTCTGCGACCGGGCCGGCAACTGCGCGGTCGCCGGGCCGATCGGCGGCATCAGGGTCGACCGCCAGGCGCCGCGGATCCGCTTCGTGCAGGAGCCGAACGGCTTGCAGGGATGGTTCGTCGACGCGCCGGGCTCGACCACCGCCGTAGCCGACGACTCGACGATCGCCTCGCTGACCTGCACCCGCGACGGCATGCCCGTCCTCGAGACGCCGGTCGCAGGCTTCGGCTCGCTCAGCCTCGTCATGTCGGCTGCCACCGAGGGCAGGCACGCGGTCGAGTGCCGGCGACCGACGCGGTCGGGCACGCGTCCGTCGCGGGCGACGCGATCCTCATCGACGAGTCCGCGCCTGGCCGGCCGACCGTAGTCGCAGATCGGCCGCCGGACCTCAGCAGCCGCGGCGGTTGGTATCGCGACGAGGTGACTGTGTCCTTCGTCCCCGACGGCGATCCTCTGCTCGCGGACGGGAGCCCGGGTAGCGGTGTCGATGCGTCGACCTCGACACAGCCGTTGACGATCGACGCCAGCGGCGTCCACGACGTCGTGGGCTCGGTTGCCGACGTGGCGGGCAACCGCTCGGCCGACCGCTCTACGACCGTGCGGGTCGACGCGGATCCGCCGACGAGCGAGCTCACCTGCCCGCAGGATCCCCCGCTTGGATCGACTGCCCGAGCGCGCTGGGAGGACGACGACGGTGAGTCCGGACTCGACCGCCGCCGGCGTGGACAGATGGTCGTCGACACCGCGACCGTGGGCTTCCACACCGCGACGCACGTAGCCTCCGACAACGTCGGGCACCAGACCAGCAGCACCTGCGTCTACCGCGTGATCGGCAACTGAACGTCGCGCGCGACGCTAGTACGGAGGGAAGTCCGCGTACCACTCGCCGAGCGAGCGGAAGGCGGCCCAGAACGCGCGCTTCGAGCGCTCGTCGTCGAGCGAGGCGTCGATGTCGGGCACGTAGAGCGCGTCGCAGCTGGCGGTCAGCTTCTGGATCTTCCCGGGCGTGGCCTCGACCTCGGCGGCCAGCGGGACCTGCAGCCCGTTGAGCTCTTCGAGCGCCTCCTCGCCCATCGCGACGACGATCCGCGGCTGGACGATCGCCAGCTCGTCGAGCACGCGCGCCTTGCACTCCGGCGCCGCGAGGTCGGTGTCGTGGACCGGGCACTTGACGACCACGGTCCCGTAGACCGCCAGCGGGTCGATTCCCAGCCGCTTGAAGCTCTTCATCAGCGCGCTGCCCGAGCGGCCGTAGAAGGCGACGCCCTCCTCGATCTCCGAAGGCCGCGGCGCGAACTTCAGCATGAAGACGTCGGCCTGCGGGTGGCCCGATCCCAGCACCGGCATCAGGCTGCCGCGGGGGCAGTGGTCGCAGCCCTGGATCTCGTGGGTCAGCTGGTTGAGCTCTCTGATCGCCCGCTCGAGGTACTTCTCGCGGATCTCGTCGTCGGTCGCGGGCACGACCGAGGGATTAGACGGACCCGGGCGCTGTCCTCTTGCGTGCATCGTTCATTGCTTAGCAGCCCGCTTCGCCCCCGCGCCGGGCTTCGCGGTCCGCCGGCGAGCGGCGTGCGGCGTCGCGCGCGTCTGGATGAACTTCAGCGCCTGGACGTAGAGCAGCGACTGGCGCTTGCGCACGATGTCAGCGTCGCGCAGCGACTCGAGGAACTCCTCCGGCCCGTCGAACGCCCGCATCCGGATCTTCACCGAGCCCAGGCCGGCCGCCACATGGCTGTCCGACCCCGCCCCCGCGACGATCCGGTACTTCTGCGCGAAGCGCGCCGCCTCCTCGTTGAACGCCGAGAACGCCACGCGCGGGTTGAACACCTCGATCGCATCGATCTCTTCGACGACGTCGAGCAGATGCTCGTAGTCGGGCACCGAGTGCATCCGGTCGAACGGATGCGGCACGTAGACCAGCCCGCCCTGCGCCCGGATCGCCGCGATCGTCTCCTGCAGCGTCATTCCCTTCGGGATCTTCTCCTCGATGAACAGGCCGATCACCTCGCCCTGGTCGGCGGTCTTGACCTCCTCGGCCACGATCACCTGGATCCCGCCCATCTCCTCCGCCAGCACCCGCGCCTCGTGCGCCCCCGACACCTCGTTGTGGTCGGTGATCGCGATCGCGTCCAGCCCCGCCGCCTTCGCCGCCTCCAGCAACGTCGCCGCCGGCGTCGCGCAGTCGCTCGAGTGGTCGGTGTGCATGTGCAGGTCGACGTGCACGAACTCCCGGTCCGCCAGCCGCTTCCGCACCGCCGGCTTCCCGTCCGGATCGTGCCGCCGCGCCGCCGCTGTCGCATAGATCGCCTCGAACTCGTCGGCCGCCCTCGACCACGACAGCCCCTCACGCGCCGCCGCCACCCGCGCCGCGAACCCCTCGCGCAGCTCCGGCTCGCTCACCAGCCGCTCGAGCTGAGCGCCCAACGCCAGCGCATCGCGCGGGTCGAACAGCAGCCCCAGCTCCCCATCGTCGAGCAGCTCCTCGTACTGCGGCAGGTTTGCCACCACCGGCACCGCCCCAGCCCCCAGCGCCCGCATCACCAGCTGCGAAGACGGCGCAACCCCAGTCGACGCGGCAACGACCACATCCGCCCGCGCCAAATGCTCCGCCTCCGTCCCATCGGCCGGGCCCGCCATCCGCACCCGATCCCGCAATCGCCGCGGCAGCTGCAACGGCGACGCCACCGCCGCCGGATCACGCAACCAGATCGTCGCCCGCCAGTCGCCGTCCACCCTCAGCTTCCGCAGCGCTCGGACGAACAGCCGCAACGCCCCCCGATCCTCATCCGCCGAATAGAGGATCTCCACCGGCCCACCCTCGCCCGCCCGCTCGATCAGCTCCGCCCCCGACGCAACGACACCGTAATGCCCCGGAAAGAACCGCTCCACCACATCCCGCGCCGTCGCCGACGTCGCCGTCCGAGCATCCAACCGCCCGAACAACAACTGCACCACCCGCCGCGCCACCTGCGTCGACAGGAACCGCTCACTCGTCCCATGGAACGTCCCCACGTTCAGAGTCCGCGAATGCCTCAGCGCCGCGCCAGCCGCACTCGGCGCAAACGGCTCATGCACATGCACGAAGTCCAGCTCCGCATGCTCCAGCAGATCCTCCAACGTCCGCGACACATCGATCGGCAGGGAGACCGCCCGCCCCCTCCGAAACGGCAGGCTCTGCCCGACCGCCAGCACGTCCCCATCGAACAGCGCGCCTTGGTCGCCCCGGACCACGCGCTTCACCCGAGCACGACCGTCGCGGATCAAGCTTCGCGAATCGGAGGGCGCCACCACGACGACCCTGTGGCCGCGCTCACGCAGCTCGCTGGCGACCCGCTCCACATAGCGGTTCACGTCGTGCCCCTGCTCCCAGGGGTACGGCGTCACCTGCGCAATCGCAAACCGCTCGTCAGACACGGCGACGCAGGATAAGACCCCGCGTCGCCGTGGCCCGGCTACGCCTCAGTCGGCTCGCTGCTCACAGGCGTCCCACCCGGCAGCTTCGGCGCCCCACCGTTCTCAGCGATGAACGCCTCCACGTTCTCACGCGCAACCGAGTCCGGCACCTGCACCGGCGGCGACTTCATCAGATAGCTCGAAGGCGCCTCCAGCGGCCCCCCGATGCCACGATTCAAAGCCAGCTTGCAGCACCGCGTCGCATCGATCACGATCCCCGCCGAGTTCGGCGAGTCCCACACCTCGAGCTTCAGCTCCACGTTCAGCGGCACGTCCCCGAACGCCTGCCCCTCGACCCGGATGTGCGCCCACTTGCGGTCGGTCAGCCACGGCACGTAGTCGGACGGGCCGATGTAGACGTCGTCCTTGGGCAGCTCGTGGTCCATGATCGACGTGACCGCGTTGGTCTTGGAGATCTTCTTGGACTCCAGCCGCTCGCGCTCGAGCATGTTGTAGAAGTCCATGTTGCCGCCGACGTTGAGCTGCGACGTGCGCATCATCTTCACGCCGCGGTCGCCGAACAGCCGCGCGAGCTGGCGGTGGACGATCGTGGCCCCGACCTGCGACTTGATGTCGTCGCCGACGATCGGCAGGCCGGCCTTCTCGAAGCGCTTGCCCCAGTAGTCCTCGCGGGCGATGAAGACGGGGATGCAGTTGACGAAGCCGCAGCCGGCCTCGAGCACCTGCTCGACGTACCACTTGGTGGCGAGCTCCGACCCGACCGGCAGGTAGGAGACGACGACGTCGGTCTTGGTGTCCTTGAGGATCTGGACGATGTCGGCGGTCTCGCCCGGCGCCTTCTCGATCTTCTGCTTGAGGTACTTGCCGAGGCCGTCGTGGGTCATGCCGCGGTGGACGGGAACGTCGAGGTGCGGCACGTCGGCGAACTTGATCGTGTTGTTCTGGCCGGACCAGATCGCCTCGGAGAGGTCCTTGCCGACCTTGTCGGAGTCGATGTCGAAGGCGGCGGTGAACTCGATGTCGCCGACGTGGTAGCCGCCGAGGTCGACGTGCATCAGGCCGGGGACGTCCTCGTCGGGATTGGCGTCCTTGTAGTACTCGACGCCCTGGACGAACGCCGAGGCGCAGTTGCCGACGCCGACGATCGCGACGCGCACCTTCTCGGTCTGGTAGCGCGACGCGCCGTTGGTTGAAACGTTTTCGCTCACTGAGCCTCCGGGATCTGAGGAAGAAGAAGGGGAAGGGGTGGGCCCCTGCCGGGACCGGCACGCGGGAAAGAACCCCGAACGCCGGTTCGTGTTACATCCGCGCAGCGCCCTGGGAGGCGCGCGAACGGTCCGCTGAACGGTAACGGCTGGCGTTCAGGCGAGCGTGGCGGCCGACCCGTTGAGCGCCCGGCGGACGTGCAGGATGCGCTGGAAGGTGGTGATCACGGTCAGCGCGGCGAGCACGTAGATCGCGGGCGCGAGCAGCTCGAAGTCGCCGAGCCCGGCGCCCTTGGCGAACAGCAGGCCGACCGAGAGGATCACGACGCGGACGGCGCGGGTGGCGAGGCCGACCTTGCACTCGACGCCGAGCGCCTCGGCCCGTGCGCGCGTGTAGGAGACCATCAGCGAGAACAGGACCGCGGCGACTACAGCGGCGACCGCGAGATCATCGCCGCGCGAGGCGAAGTAGGCGCCGATCGCGGTCAGCACGATGCCCTCCTCGACGCGGTCGAGCGTCGAGTCGAGGAATGCGCCGAACGGCGTCCCCTTGCCCGACATCCGCGAGTAGCGGCCGTCGAGCGTGTCCATCACCGAGCCGAGGATGAAGGCGATCCCGGCGAGGAAGAAGTAGCGCTGGGTGACGAGCACCGCGGCGATCACGTTGCCGACGAGCCCGGTCATCGAGATCGCGTTCGGCGTCAGGCGCGACTCGATCAGACGGTTGCGCGCGAGCGCCCGCATCTCGGCGCTGCGGACCGCCACTAGGCCACCGCTCGCGCGCGCCGGTCCTGCCACGCCCAGACGTCGGGCCGCACCCGGCCGAGCGCGTAGGAGGCGCCCCAGGCGGAGATCGCCGCGACCAGCGCCCCGAGCGCCGCATCGAGCCAGAAGTGGTTGGCGGTCACGACGACGACGAACGTGACGACCGCCGGGTAGAGCGCCCAGAGGACCTTCGCGAAGCGGTTCTGGACGATCCGCATCGCCGGGATCCCGACCATCAGCGCGAACGCGACGTGCATCGACGGGACGGCGGCGAACGGGTTGTAGAGGACGTTCGCGCTAGCCTCGGCCTGCGGCCCGACGAACGCCGAGACGGTGTCGGTGAAGCCCCACTCCGGCATGTAGCGCGGCGGCGCGGTCGGGTAGGCCATGTAGCCGACGAGCGCGAGGCCCATCGCGATCATGAACATGTTGCGCACGTAGTAGTACGAGGAGTTGCGGAAGATGTAGAGCCAGATCAGGAACGTCGTCGTGATCGTGAAGTGCGAGTTGACGTACATCCAGTTCGCGCCCGTCACGATCCACTCCTCGCCGAGCGCCCACGCCTGCAGCCCCGGCTCGAAGAACAGCCCGAGCGTCCGCTCGATGTCGACCAGTGTGCGCGCGTTCTCGAACGCCAGCGTCGCCCGGCCGTCGACCAGCCCGCGGACGATCCGGTAGACGTAGTACGCCCCGGCGAACAGCGCGAGCTGACGCAGCGCGTCGAGCCAGCCCTGCGGCAGCCAGCGGCTCGTGACCCGCCAGGCGCGTCGGAACTGGAGCGTGAAGTCGTCGTAGACCTGGCGCACGATCAGGGCAGGGTACCGCGCCTAGCTGCTGTTGCAGCGCGGGCCGCGCTGGAAGATCCGCTCGGGCGAGAAGCGGGTGACGAGCGGCAGGAAGCCGGGCTTCTCGGCGGTCACGCGCGTCCACTCGCCGGCGCGCTGGACGCAGCCGCCCTTGGCGAGCCAGTACGGCGTCCAGCGCACGCGGACGAGCGCGCTGCCGGGACGGCGCACACGCAGCAGCACGCGGTCGGAGCCGAGCTGCTCGAGCTGGATCTTCGCGTCGCCCTCGG
>DATABV010000218.1:0-4969 GCA_036259395.1 Thermoleophilaceae bacterium
CGGCGGTCCGGCGTGGAAGCCGGAGGAGTCCGCTAGGACTGAGTGAGGTCGCCGAAGTCGTCGACGAGGTCGAGCTGCTCGTCGAGACGGGTGATCGAGAAGACGCGCTGGACGGTGTCCGGGCCGCGCACGACGACGAAGCGCCGGTTCTCGCGCCGGGCGCGCTGGTCGGCGCTGACGATCACGCGCAGGCCGCTGGAGTCGAGGAAGGTCAGGCGCGAGAGGTCGAGCGCGACCGTCGCCGGCCCCTCGCCCTCGACCCGGCTGAGCTCCTGCTCGACCTGCGCGATCGTCGAGAGGTCCAGCTCTCCGGTGAGGACGACGTGGGCCAGGCCGTCGTGCTCCTGTGCCTCGATCTGTAGGAGGGTCACGGGCGCAACCTATCCGTTCCGCGGCCGCAGCGCGCGGCTCGCGAGCCTCCATGCAAAGAAGACCTGGACGGCCGCGAACGACAGCTCCAGCGCGCGCTCGCTGACCGCATTGGCCAGCACCGTCCCGGCCAGCACGCCGAGCGGCGAGAGCGCGCCGACGATCAGCCCGTCGCGCACGCGCACGTTGCCGTAGCCGCGCTGGCGCCAGGCGCCGACGACCCCGACGAAGACGACCGCGACCAGCGACGTCGAGATCGCGTCGAGTTGTGACAGCCCGAGGAAGAACACGAGCCCCGGCACGAACAGCACGCCGCCGCCGACCCCGACCAGCCCGCCGAGCATCCCGGCGCAGAACCCGATCGCGAGCAGGCCCGCGACGTCGATGCCGTCCATCAGAAGACCAGCACCGCGGCCGAGACGACGAGCAGGACCGAGAAGATCGCCGCCACCGCGCGCTCTGGAATCCGCTGCTGGAGCGCGGTCCCGGCGACAACCCCGGCGACCGCCGGGATCCCGATCAGGACCCCCTCCTTGAGGTGGACGTTGCCGTAGCTGCCCTGGGCGGTCGCCGCGAGCGCGGCGATCACGACGATCGCGAGCAGCGACGTGCCGGTCGCCTCGCGTTCGCCGTAGCCGAACCAGAGGATCAGCAGCGGCACGATCACGGTCCCGCCGCCGACGCCGAACAGCCCGCTGAACGCGCCTCCCACCGTGGCGATCACGACGAGCTTCGGCAGCCGAGACGCCATCGCGAGGCATACTACGTCCAGTGTCCGCGCCCACGGCAGAGACGCTGCGCGAGAGTCTGCGCCCGCTGACTGAGGACCCCGGCCGGTCCGCGGTCTTCTGCGACATCGACGGCACGCTCGCGCCGATCGTCCGGCGGCCCGAGGAGGCCCACGTGCGCGAGGAGATCTCGCTGCTGCTGAGCCAGCTCGGGCGGCGCTACGGCTGCGTGGCGTGCGTGTCGGGGCGGCCGGTGGCGGAGGCGCGGCGGCTGGTGGGGGTGGGGAGCATCGCCTACGCGGGCTCGCACGGGGCGGAGCTGCTGCACGCGGGCGAGAAGAAGCCGACGCTGGCGCCGGCGTTCGCCAGCTGGGAGGGCCGCGTGCGCCGCTTCGTCAGCGCGCGCGAGAACGTGCGCGAGCTGAAGCTGCTGCGGATCCGGATCGAGGACAAGGGGCCGATCAAGGCGTTCCACTGGCGCGACGTGCCAGACGAGCCGGCCGCCGAGAGCTGGCTCGCCAACGTCGCCCAGGAGGCCGAGACCGAGGGCTTCGCGACGCACTGGGGCCGCAAGGTGCTCGAGATCCGCCCGCCGGTGCCGATCGACAAGGGGCAGGCCGTGCGGACGCTGGTCGAGGAGGCGCGCGTCGGCTGCGCCCTGTTCGCCGGCGACGACGTCACCGACCTCGACGCCTACGACGCGCTCGACGCGCTGGTGGGCGCTGGGACGCTCGCGGGCGCCGTGCGGGTCGGCGTCCGCTCCGCGGAGGGCCCGCCGGCGATCGTCGAGCGCGCCGACGTGGTCGTCGACGGGGTGCGCGGGATGGTCGACGTGCTGGCGGCGCTCGCCGACTAGATGCTCTTCCGCGACTTCCTACGCGTGGCGGTGATGCTGTTCGGCGGGGCCGGCACGGCCCTGGCCGTCGTCGCGATCGCCGGAGCCAGCGGCGAGGACAGCACGCTGCCGGCCTACGTCGCCGTCGGCTGGTGGGTCGTCGCGGCGGCCGCAGGGTTGTGGCTGGGGCGGCGCAATGCGCCCACCCAACAGATCGGTCGCCTGCTCGCCAGCGCGCGCAACACGAACATGCTGCCCGAGGTCGAGCCGGGGGCGATCGTCTTCAACCGCCTCTGGCCGCTCGCCGCGATCACCGTCGTGTCCGGCGGCGTCGCGTTCCTGCTGCCGCAGATCCCCGCGATCGCCGCCGGCTACGCGATCGCCGTCGCGCTGACGTGGCGCAAGCAGGCCCGCGCCGTCCAGGCGATCGAGGAGCGCGATGGCGTCCAGTTTTACTTCGACCGCACGCCGCCGTTCGGGGCGCCCAAGCTCATCCGCGCGCCGGGGCTGCGCAAGGTCGAGCCCGCGCAAGACCCCGCGCCGGCCGTCAAACCTCTGTAGGCTCGGTCCCAGGAGGGAGTTCGCGAAGCCAGGAGGGAGCTTTGACGATGGTCGGAGGGACGATTCGACGGCGACTGGTCGTGTCGGTCTGCGCCTTGGCGCTGGGCCCCGTCGCGGCAGCCTGCGGCAGTGATGGCGACGACGGCACTGCCAAGAGCGAGCCGCGGATCGCGGCGGCGAGCGAGCCGGAGGACGTCTTCATCGAGCGGATGGCCAAGCTGCTGGAGACTACGTCCGCCAAGAAGGACTGCGCGCAGCTCGAGGAGATCAACGTCCGCTCGTTCACACGGTTCCCGTGTCCGCCTGCGAAGGACCTGCGCAAGAGCATGGCGAGCTTCGAGGTCGTCGACACCGAGGACTACGGCACGGGCGCGGTGATCGACTACAAGTCCGGCAAGGCCGAGGACGGCGCCGCGATCGTCCTCTTCGTCGCGCCCGACCGCAACTGGGGCATCGGACGCTTCGGGCTCATCACCGAGCCGAGCATCGGCACGAGCGACGAGGAGAGTCGCTCCGGCTACGCGGAGGCTGTCGACAAGTACCTTGACGCGGTTCGCGACCGCGACTGTGCCGCGTTCAAGGAGGTGACCTTCCACGCCGACGCCGACCAGGCGGAGATCTGCGAGACGTCGTTCGCCGGGACCGAGGACCTCGCCAAGCGGTTGAAGGCAGACCCGTCAGCCGAGCCGATCTACCAGGGTGGCAATCGGACGTACGGGTTCTTCACCCTCGAGACGAGCAAGCCCGTCCCTCCAGAGAACTCGACGATCAGCGTCATAAGGGCCGCCGGCGACTCCTACCTGATCCTCGACGTGGCGCCGAGTCCCACCGCGGACGAGCAGCGCAGGGTCCGCCAGCAGCTCCGCGAGCAGCAGCGCAAGGGCGGGCCGTCGAGCATGGAGCCGTCGTCGAAGCCCTCCGATCCCGCGGTCAGGCAGTGAGCTCCGACCAGGGCCGTGTGTTCGCCACGTCGTCCGCCGTCAGCCAGGCGCGGCGGGCCGTGGCGATCCCGTAGCGGATGACGGCGAGCGTCTCGGCGCGATGGGCGTCCGAGTCGATCACCAGCTTGACGCCGGCGGCTGCCGCGGCCCGTGCGTGGACGTCGTGCAGGTCGCGGCGGTTGGGGTTCGCGTTGATCTCGAGGAAGGTGCCCGTGCGTGCGGCGGCCTCGATGACGCGGTCCATGTCGACGGCGTAGGGCTCGCGGCGGCCGAGCATGCGACCGGTCGGGTGGCCGATGGCGCGGACGAGCGGGTTCTCGATCGCCGTGACGATCCGCTTGGTCATGTCGTCCTCTGACATTCGGAACGAGGTGTGGGCACTGGCGATCACCCAGTCGAGTTGCGCGAGCAGCTCGTCTGAGTAGTCGAGCGTGCCGTCGGGCAGGATGTTGACCTCGCTGCCGGAGAGGACGGTGAAGTCGTCGCCGAGCTGCTCGTTCGCCTCGGCGACGCGCTCGATCTGGCGGACGAGCTCGCCGGGAGAGACGTGATTGCCGAAGCCGTGGCTTGCCGAGTGGTCGGTGATCGCCAGGTACTCGTAGCCGCGGGCCTGGGCGGCGCGGGCCATCTCGAGGACGGTCTGGTGGCCGTCGGAGGCGGTCGTATGACAGTGCAGGTCGCCGCGGATGTCGTTGAGCTCGATCAGGTCGGGCAGCTCGCCCGCCCGTGCCGCGGCCAACTCGCCGCGATCCTCGCGCAGCTCGGGCTTGATATAGGCCATCCCGAGCCGCTCGTAGACCTCGGCCTCGGTCGCGCAGCTCAGCGTCTCGCCGGTCGCGTCGTCGAGGATTCCGTACTCGCTGACGTGCAGGCCCTGCTTGACCGCAGCGGTTCGCAGCGCCTCGTTGTGGCGGCCCGAGCCGGTGAAGTGCTGGAGCAGGTTGCCGAAGCGGTCGGGGGTCACGATCCGCAGGTCGACCGCCAGGCCCTGGTGGGTGATCGCCTTCGCTCCGGCGGTCCCGCTCGTAGTCACGTCGTCTATCTGGGGGAGCGCGGCGAACCCGTCGCTCAGCGCCTGAGGGTCGTCGGTGGCAGCGACGACGTCGAGGTCCTTGCAGGTGTCAGCCCAGCGGCGCGCGCTGCCTGCAAGCTCGACCTGCACCGCAGCGGGGTGCTCGCGCAGGCACGCGACCATCTCGTCGCCGACGGCGCGCGCGGTCGAGAGCAGCACGCGCGCCTGGACCGACCCGTCGGCGCCCGCGGCGAGTGCGGCGAGGATCTTCTCCTCCGCCTTCGCGCCAAAGCCGGGCACCGTCCGGATCTGCTCGGCCTCTGCCGCCTCGCGCAGCTGATCGATCGTCTCGATCCCGAGCGCGTCGTGGAGCTGACGCGCGCGCTTCGGCCCGAGACCCGGGATCCGGGTGACCTTGATCAGCCCCGGCGGTATCCGCTCCTTGAGCTTGACCGCGGCCGGGATCTCGCCGTCGAGCAGCAGCGCGTCGATCTTCTCGGCGATCGTCTTGCCGATCCCCGGC
>DATABV010000219.1:0-13720 GCA_036259395.1 Thermoleophilaceae bacterium
TCGTCGACGAGCTCTACGAGATCGCGCATTCGCGTGCGCTCTCGGTGGCGCCGGTCTACGGCGGCGTCGGCATCCAGGCCCAGGCGCGCAAGGCCGCCAAGGCGCACATCGTCGTCGCCACGCCGGGCCGGCTCGAGGATCTGATCCAGCGCCGCGAGCTGTCGCTCGAGCACGTCCAGGTGCTGGTCCTCGACGAGGCCGACCGGATGCTCGACATGGGCTTCAAGCCCGCCGTCGACCGGATCGTCGGCCAGACCCCCGACGATCGCCAGACGATGTTCTTCTCGGCGACGCTTGAGGGCGGGACCGGCCAGGTCGCCCAGTCCTACACCCGCGACGCGCGCCGCCACGTCCACACGCCGAAGGTCGAGCGCAAGGCCGACGTCCAGCACCGCTTCCTCCACGTCGCCCATGCCGACAAGGTCGACACGCTGATCCGCGAGCTGAACGAGACCGAGCGCGGTCGCACGCTGGTCTTCGTGCGCACCAAGCGCGGCGCGGACCGGCTCGTCCAGCGGCTCGGCAAGAGCGGCATCAAGGCGGTCGCGATGCACGGCAACAAGTCGCAGAACCAGCGCCAGCGCGCGCTCGCGAACTTCGAGTCGGGCAAGGTCGACACGCTCGTCGCCACCGACGTCGCGGCGCGCGGCATCGACGTCCCCGACGTCACCCACGTCATCAACTACGACGCTCCGGAGGATCGCGACACCTACGTCCACCGCGTCGGTCGCACCGGCCGCGCCGGCGCGACCGGTGCCGGCGTCAGCTTCGTGATCGGCGATCAGGTGCGCGACATGCGCCGGATCGCCCAGGACCTCGGCCTGCTGAGCGAGTTCGACCACGAGGCGCCGGCCCACGTCACCGGCCCGCCGCGTGAGATGGCGGCGCGCGGCAACGGCGGCCATCGCGGCCAGGGCCAGAAGCGCGGCGGCGGCAAGGGCCGCGGTCGCTCCAACGACGGCCAGGGCCGCGGCCGCGTCAGCGAGTCGCGCGACGGCACGGGCGGCAACCGCCCCAAGCCGCGTCCGAACAGCGCCGGCACGGCACGTGGCAACGTCGCGTCGTCGCGCCCGCCGCGCAAGCGCCGCTCGCGCGTCTAGGGGCGCGGTTAGGCTCTCGGCGTGACCGAGAGCCGAGAGCGCCTGGATCGCTCGACCGTCGTGGCGCTCGCCGCGATGGCGATGGCGGTCTTCGTGATCGCCAACGACGTGACGGCGCTGAGCGTCGCGCTGCCGGAGATCGAGTGCGACCTCGACGCGAGCGTCGGCACGGTCCAGTGGGTGATCAGCGCCTACGCGCTGATCTTCGGCGTGCTGATCGTCACCGGCGGCCGGCTCGCCGACCTGCTCGGACGGCGGCGGGTCTTCTTCGTTGGGGCTGCGATTTTCGCGGTCTTCTCGGTGCTCGGCGCCGTCGCCCCGAGCGCGCTCACGCTGATCCTCGCGCGCGGCCTGATGGGCATCGGCGGCGCGCTGATGTGGCCGGCGATCCTCGGCATGACGTACTCGATCCTGCCGGAGAAGCGCGCCGCGCTCGCCGGCTCGCTGATCATCGGCGCCGCCGGCTTCGGCAACGCCGCTGGGCCACTGATCGGCGGCTTCCTGACCGACGCGCTCGACTGGCGCTGGATCCTCGCGCTGAACCTGCCGATCGCCGCCGTCGCCAGCCTCGTGACCTGGCGTTACGTGCCCGAGTCCAGCGGCGACGACGCCGAGCGGCGCTTCGACTACGCCGGCGTCGCGACGCTCTCGGTCGGCCTGATCGCGCTGCTCGTCGCGCTCGACGAGGTCACCGATCTCGGCTGGACCGACCCGCTCGTCCTCGGCCTGTTCGCGCTCTGCGTCGTCCTGCTGATCGCCTTCGCGGCGAGCGAGCGCCGTGCCGGCAGCTGGGCGCTGGTGCCCGACGACGTGATCCGCAACCGTGCTTTCCGCTCGGCCTGCCTGGCCGTGCTGCTGATGTCGCCGACGTTCTTCGTCGCGCTGATGTACCTGCCGCAGTTCATGCAGAAGGTGCTCGCCTACACACCGGTCGAGGCGGGGCTCGGGCTGCTGCCGATGATGGGCGTCTTCGCGGTCGTGTCGTTCGCCGCCGGTCCGCTCTACGAGCGTTTCGGGCCGCGCCCGGTGATCGCCGCCGGTGCCTCCTGCATGGTCGCCGGTCCGCTGCTGATCTCGCTGATCGAGCGCGGCGACAGCTGGGCCCAGCTGGTTCCCGGGATGGCGGTCCTGGGGCTCGGAGTCGGCCTCTTCTACAGCTCGATAACTACCGCCGCGGTGACCGCGCTCGATTCCTCGCGTTCTAGCCTCGCCGGCGGGATCGGCTACATGTTCCAGGTCGCCGGCGGTTCAATTGGGCTCGGCCTGGCGACGACGGTCTTCACCGAGGCCGTCGAGCGCGGCGGCTTCGAGGACGGCTTCCAGTGGGCCTTCCGCCTCGTCGCTGCGCTCGCGCTCGTCGCGCTGGCCGTCGTGCTGCTCTACGTCGGGCGCGCCGAGGACTACGAGGCAGACGACGACTCGTCGGCCGAGCTGGCCTCCGGCAGCAGCGCGTAGAGCCGCGTACGACCGTCGATCCCCTTGAGGTTGCGCCGCCGCGAGCGCTTCCAGCCGTAGCCGCCGCCGGCCAGCTCGACGACCGGCTCGGTGGCGTAGATCCGGTTCGGCTTGCCGGCGTCGGTGACGCGGCTGGCGAGGTTGACCGTGGATCCGAACCAGTCGCCGCCGCGCGGTGTCGCCGGCCCGAACGCGACGCCGACGCGCAGCGGCGGGAACTCCTCGCCCTCCGCCTCGGTCGCGGCGACCAGCGAGCGCAGCGTCTCGAGCATCGGGTCGACCTCCCAGGAGACCAGCATCACCGCGTCGCCGATCGTCTTGACGAGCTGTGTCGGGCGGCAGATCGAGTCGGTGGCCAGCTCCGCCAGCCGCGTTGCGACCTGGCCCAGCCGCTCGGCCGGAAGCTGCTCGCCGAGCTTGGTGTAGCCGACGAGGTCGGCGAAGGCGATCGCGATGTCGCGCGTGCCGGCGAGCCGGCCGGCGTCGCGCTCGGCCTCCGCGACTAGGTCGCTGCGGATCCCCTCGCGCAGCTGCGTGCGGAACGCCGAGTCGAGCACGAACGCGACTTCCGGCGCCAGCGCCTGCGCCGCCTCGACATAGCGCAGCGCCAGCGTCAGGTCGGTGTCGCCGGGCCGGACGAGCGGGCTCACCGTCGTGCGGCGGATCGCCTCCGCGGTCTGGGACATCGCCTGGCCGATCACGCGCGACGTCTCGAGCAGGCCCTCGCGCGGGATGCCGGCGTCGGCGAACAGCTTGATCCGCCGCGCCAGCTCGACGTCGTCGTCGGTGTAGGCGCGCTCACGCGGGAGCGCCGCCGCCCGTCCGCTCGCCTGCATCAGCCGGCGCAGGAAGGCGGGGCTGAGCCCGGAGAGCTTCGCGACGCCGGTCAGCGTGTGCCGGCGGTCGCCGCCCAGCGCGATCTCGACCGCGAACGTCGCCAGGCGGTCCTCCTGCTCCGCCGCGGCGATCGCCTGCTCGCTCTGGCCGAGCGCGCGCAGCCGCTCGATCAGCGCCGCGCGTGCCCGCTCCTGTGTCTCGTCGTCGCTGGGCGCCGCCACGGCCCCGAGTGTCCCAGCCGCGGCGGCGGCGACGCGCGTCTCAGGAGATCTTCATGCCAGAAATCGCACGCGAGATCACCAGCCGCTGGATCTCCGAGGTGCCCTCGAAGATCGTGTAGATCTTGGCGTCGCGGTGCATCCGCTCGACCGGGTACTCGCGCGTGTAGCCGTTGCCGCCGAGGATCTGGATCGCCCGCTCGGTCGACCAGACCGCGACCTCGCCGGCCTTCAGCTTCGACATCGAGCCCTCGGCGTTCTCGAACACCATCCCCGACTGCTTGCCCATCCACGAGGCGCGCCAGACGAGCAGCCGCGCGGCGTCGATCTCCATCTTCATGTCGGCAAGCGTGAAGGCGATCGCCTGGTTCTCGACGATCTTCTTGCCGAACTGCTCGCGCTCCTTGGCGTAGTCGAGCGCGTACTCGTAGGCGGCGCGAGCGATCCCGACCGCCTGGGCGCCGACCGTCGGACGGCTTGCCTCGAAGGTCTGCATCGCGGCCTGGGAGCGCGCCTGCTTCCCCTCGCGCACGCGCGCCAGCCGCTCGTCGAGCTTCTCCTTGCCGCCCAGCAGGCAGGAGCCCGGGACGCGGCAGTCGTCGAGGTGCACGTCGGCGGTGTGCGACGCGCGCAGGCCGTGCTTCTTGACCTTGGCGCCCTGCTCGCAGCCCTTGGTGCCGGGCGGGATGACGAACGCCGCGTGGCCGCGCGAGCCGAGCTCGCGGTCGACCGAGGCGATCACGACATGGACCTTGGCGATGCCGCCGTTGGTCGCCCAGGCCTTCTGGCCGTTGATCACCCACTCGTCGCTCGCCTCGTCGTACTTGGCGGTCGTGCGGATCTTCGAGACGTCGGAGCCGGCGTCGGGCTCGGAGGCACAGAACGCGGCGACGGCCGGCTCGTCCTGACTGCCGAAGCACTGGGGGATCCACTCGCCGATCTGCTCGTTGCTGCCCTGGCCGAAGATCGCCGCGACGGCCAGTGAGGTGCCCATGATCGACATGCCGATGCCGGCGTCGCCCCAGAACAGCTCCTCGTTGACGATCGGCATCTGCAGGCCGGTCGGGTCCATGAAGAACTGCGCGAGCGACTCGAAGCCGTAGAGGCCGATCTTCGCGGCCTCCTGGATCACCGGCCAGGGAGTCTCCTCGCGCTCGTCCCACTCCGAGGCCGCGGGGCGGACGACGTTCTCGGCGAAGCCGTGGACCCAGTCGCGGATGTCCTTCTGGTCCTGGCTCAGCTCGAGCGAGAACGGCGTCTCGCCGGCCTCGGGGCCTGTGCCGTCGCCGGTCAGCTCGGCGACGCTGTCGGTGGCGCTCATCTGTGGGGGCAGCTCCTGGCTAGATATGAGGGTGTTCCTGGGCGTCATGCTACGGGGTGGCCCATTTGGGGGGTGCAGGGGCGGGTGCCGTTATCGCCCTGTTGACGTGGGTAGAGGATCGGCATGGCTGAGAACGAGGGACAACAGAAGACGCCGGACGTGCAGCGCGCGAGCTCGACGAGCCCGCTCGACGGGAGGACCGACAAGGCGACCAAGCCGCCCGGTCAGGGCGAGATCGATCGCGAGGCGGTCGACAAGGGCTGGGAGGCGCTCGACAGGGCCGGCGGGGGCCACTGACCCGCCGCGTCCCGGCCCGACGCTCTAGGGGCCCGTCCATGAGTAACTAGGCGGCGCAGGTAGGGTCTGCGCCGATGACCCATGCCGATGCGCCGCAGGTCCTCTGGCAGCCGAGCGAGGAGCTGAAGCAGGGCTCGGCGCTCGCGGCCTACATCGAGTGGCTGAAGGTCGATCGCGGCGTGGCGATCGAGACCTACGACGAGCTCTGGCGCTGGTCGGTCGACGACCTCGACGGGTTCTGGGCCTCGATCTGGGACTACTTCGACGTGCGGGCGTCGGCTCCGTACGACGCGGTGCTCGGCAGTCGCGCGATGCCGGGGGCGGAGTGGTTTCCCGGCGCGCAGCTGTCCTACGCCGAGCACGTCTTCCGCGACCGCGAGGATTCCGCGGTGGCGATTCGCCACGCCTCCGAGCTGCGCGGCCTCTCCGAGCTCAGCTGGGGTCAGCTGCGCTCGCTGACCGCGCGGATCGCCGGGGGACTGCGCGACCTGGGCGTCGGTCCCGGCGACCGCGTCGTCGCCTACCTGCCGAACATCCCCGAAACGATCGCGGCCTTCTTCGCCTGCGCGTCGATCGGAGCCGTCTGGTCGAGCTGCTCGCCGGACTTCGGCGTGCGCTCCGTGGTCGACCGCTTCGCGCAGATCGAGCCGAGGCTGCTGTTCGCGGTCGACGGCTACCGCTACAACGGACGCGACTTCGACCGGATCGACACGATCGCGGCACTGCAGCGCGAGATTCCGTCGCTCGAGCACACCGTGCTGCTGCCGTACCTCGACAGCGCGGCGGATGCGGGACGGCTGGCCGGCGGAATCACGTTCCCGGAGCTGCTCGAGCGCGGCGAAGACACGCCGCTCGAGTTCGCCCAGCTGCCGTTCGACCACCCGCTCTGGGTCCTCTACTCCTCGGGGACGACCGGTCTGCCGAAGGCGATCGTCCACAGCCAGGGCGGCATCCTGCTCGAGCACCTCAAGAAGCTCAACCTGCACCTCGACGCGCGACCCGGCGACCGGGTCTTCTGGTTCACCACGACCGGCTGGATGATGTGGAACTTCCTCGCGGGAGTTTTGCTGACGCCAGCGTCGATCGTCCTCTACGACGGCAGCCCCGCCCATCCGGACCTCGGCGTGCTGTGGGATCTGGCCGAGCGCGCGGGCGTGACCTGCTTCGGGACCTCGGCTGCCTACATCGCCTCGTGCATGAAGGGCGGCGTCGAGCCGGGGGAGGGGCGCGACCTGGGTGCGCTGCGCAGCGTCGGCTCGACCGGCTCGCCGCTGTCGCCCGAGGGCTTTGGGTGGGTCTACGACCACGTCGGCTCCGACACCTGGCTGTTCTCGACCTCCGGCGGGACCGACGTCTGCACCGCGTTCGTGGGCGGCTGCGTGCTGCTGCCGGTCTACGTGGGAGAGCTGCAGGGCCGCTCGCTCGGAGCCGATGTCCAGGCCTTCGACGAGGACGGCAATGCCGTGGTCGGGGAGGTCGGCGAGCTGGTGATCTCCCAGCCGATGCCTTCGATGCCGATCTTCTTCTGGAACGACCCCGGCGGCGAGCGGCTGCGCGAGAGCTACTTCTCGATGTACCCGGGCGTCTGGCGCCACGGCGACTGGATCGAGATCACCGAGCGCGGGACCGCGATCATCTACGGCCGCTCCGACTCGACGATCAACCGCGGCGGGATCCGGATGGGGACCAGCGAGATCTACCGGGCGGTGCTCGCAGTCGACGAGATCGTCGACGCGCTCGTAGTCGACGTGCCCGCGAGCCAGTCCGCCGCCGCCCGCGCCGCGGGCGTCGCCGAGGACGACAGCTGGATGCCGCTGTTCATCGTGCTGCGCGACGGGGCGACGCTCGACGACGATCTCGAGCGCGAGATCGCGCGCCGTGTGCGCGCCGAGTGCTCGCCGCGTCATGTGCCCAGCGGCGTCTACGCGATCGCCGAGGTGCCGCGCACGCTCTCCGGCAAGGTGCTCGAGGTCCCGGTCAAACGAATCCTGATGGGCACGCCGCCCGAGCAGGCCGCTGCGCGCGACTCGCTCCAGAACCCCGCCGCGCTCGACTGGTTCGTCGAGCTCGCGTCGGGTCACGACGGCGCCTAGCCGCGTCCGGGCGTCAGTCGCCGGCCGCGGCGAGCCGCTCAGCGAGGCGCTTCATCCCGAGCTCGGCCGCAGCCGCGGCGCCGCCGGCGCGGTCGGTCGGCGCGTCCGGGGGTCGCTCGACGTCGACGGGCCGCAGCGTGGCGATCTCGCGGAAGGCGCGCAGCTGGTCGGCCTGGCGGCAGAGCGAGTTGGCGTCGGGGCCGTCACGGTCGGCCTCGGCGAGCGCGGCCTCGAGCGAGCCGTGGCGACGCAGGATGTCGGCCGCGCGCTTCTCGCCGATCCCCTTCGCGCCCGGTAGGCCGTCGGAAGGGTCGCCGCGCAGCGCAATGAAGTCGGGGACCTGCTCGGGCTCGACGCCGTAGCGCTCGCGCACCTGCGGCGGACCGATCTCCTCCGGGCCCTTCTTGCCGCGCCCGCCGAGCAGCAGCACGCGCACGGAGTCCGTCGCGCACTGGAACATGTCGCGGTCGCCGGTCAGCACCAGGGCCTCGCCGCCGGCCTGCTGCTCGACGCGGGCGTAGGCGCCGAGCAGGTCGTCGGCCTCGAGCTCGTCGGTGTCGGTGATCTGCCAGCCGAGGGCGCCATACAGGCGGGGCGCCTGCGCCCACTGGTGCGCAAGGTCGTCCGGCACCGGCGGCCGGTGGGCGTGATAGCCGGGATATAGGTTGACGCGGTAGGGGGCCGCGTCGGGCCCGAAGCAGCAGACGACGGCCCGCGCGCCGCGCTCCTCGGCCTGCGCGAGGATCGTGTTGACGCTCCCCAGCAGCGCATTGACCGGCCGTCCGTCGGCCCCTCGGATCTTGTCCGGGAGCCCGAAGAAGGCCCGGTAGAGGAGGTAGGGAGCATCCACGAGTAGCAATGGGTCGGCCATCGGTGCTACTTTGACGGGTCGTAAGGCCGGAAAGTCCGGCGAAAGTAGTGCCAGCGCTCGCAGTCGTTGCTCATCAGCATCCTCCGCGTGTACGCAGCACAGAGAAAGATCGTGGAGGAATTCCATGCCAGGCGGAACCGTGAAGTGGTTCAGCGACGAGAAGGGCTTCGGCTTCATCACCCCCGACGACGGGGGCAAGGATCTCTTCGTGCACCACACAGGCATCAGCGGTGACGGCTTCAAGTCGCTCACCGAGGGCGCCCGCGTGAGCTACGACGCGGAGCAGGGTGACAAGGGCCCCAAGGCCGTAAACGTCATCCAGTCCTAAGCGCTCGCATTACGCGAAAGCTTCAGAAAGGGCCCCGCTTGCGGGGCCCTTTCTCGTTCTCGGGGTCGCTTGCGTGAGCTAGGCTCTCGGCGATGCCGTCGATCCAGCTAGCGCAGGACGAGCACATCGTCTTCGAGGGCCATCCCTCATGGCGTGCGACGCTGGCCTTCTACATCAAGGGCATCCTCGGTGCGATCGTGCTGCTCGCCGCGTTCGCGGGGATCGCCAGCCTCTTCGCCGACGGCGTCGACACGACGACGCTCGCAATCGTCGGGCTCGTCCTGCTCGTCCTCGTGCTCGTCGGCGGCTACGTCTGGCGGATGGCGACGACCTACACGATCACCAACCGGCGCCTGCACATCAAGCGCGGGATCGTGGCGCGCAAGACGCAGGAGGCACGCCTCGAGCGCGTCCAGAACGTCAACACCGACCAGTCGGTGCTCGGCCGCTTGCTGCGCGTCGGCACCGTCGACTTCGACACCGCCGGAAGCGAGGGCGACGGCTTCCGCTTCGAGGGTGTCGCCGACCCGCTCGGAGTCGTCCAATCGGTCGACCGCGCCCAGCGCGAGTTCGCCGAGCACCAGATCGAGCAGTCCGCCGGCTACGGCGGCGAGCCGGGGACCTCGGTGCGGCGGCCGCCCCCGGCCGACCCAGGGCCCTAACTGGGCGTACATCGGCGGTAGTACCGCCGATATCGGCCCAGCTCGAAGTGGCAGACGTCTCAGACGTCGAACGTCGCGGGCTCGCGAGGCAGGACGGTTGGGTCGAAGCGCATGAGCAGCTCCTGAACAGTCGGGCGCTCGCCGGACTCTGCGAGACGGAGGCTCGCGGCCATCCACGCGACGACGTCCGCCGGCGTGTCCCCGAGAGCCGCGCGGTCGGCGAGCGTGACGGCGCCGTGGCGCTTGGCGAGGCGCGCACCGTCGGCGCCGATCACGAGCGGCACGTGGGCATACGCGGGCGTGGGGAGGCCGAGCATCCGCTGCAGCAGGATCTGGCGCGGCGTCGAGTCGATCAGGTCGTCGCCGCGGACGACCTCGCCGACGCCCTGGTCGGCGTCGTCGATGACGACCGCGAGGTTGTACGCCGGCGTGTCGTCCCAGCGCCAGAGAACGAAGTCGTCGATCGCGCCCTGGACACGTCCATGGATGCGGTCGTCGAAGGCCAGGCGATCGGCAGGCGCGACCGCTACGTCGAGCCGCAGGCTCGGCGGGCGCCCGGCGATGCGTTCACGCTCGGCGCGCTGCTGGGCGGTCAGCCGCCGGCAGGTGCCGGGGTATGCGCCCTCGGGTCCAGGCCCATGTGGGGCCTCTGCGGCGGGGCGGATCTCGGCGCGCGTGCACCAGCAGGGATACACATGACCGTCCCGCTCGAGTCGCCGCAGGGCGTCCCGGTAGAGATCCGTGCGCTCGGACTGCCGTACCGGCTCGCCGTCCCAGTCGACCCCGATCGCCCTCAAATCCGCGAGCTGGCCTCGCTCGTGCTCGGGCCGTGACCGCTGCGGGTCGAGGTCCTCGATCCGCAGCAGGAACGGCTCGTCGTCCGAGCGCGCGAACAGCCACGCCAGCAGCGCCGTGCGCAGGTTCCCGAGATGCAGCGGGCCGCTTGGGCTGGGTGCGAAGCGGCCGGACGGCACCGTGCGAGCTTAGGCGCTCGTCGTGGCTCTCCTCCGAAGCATCCTTGGGCGTGAGCCCTAAAGATGCTTCGAGCGCTAGAAGCCCGGCGGGTGCCGGGCGACGTAACCGGCCGACGAGCGCATCTCGTTCGACCAGCGCGAGCCGGTCTCCGAGCGAGCGCTGGTGTCGAAGCGCCGGCCCTTGATGACCATGTACGCGTGGCCGGCGTTCGCGTAGATCGTGATGTGGCGGCCGGGCCCGGGCCGCCCGTAGCTCATGAAGCCGCTCGAGTCGAGCGGGCTGCGCAGCAGGCCGCCGCCGTGCAGCGCGTAGGAGATCGATCCCGAGCAGTCGTACCCGTCGTCGACCCACGACCCGTGGCCACCGCCGTACTCGTAGGGGTGGGTCGCAATCCGGTTGCCAGCGCGGATGATCGCCCGGATGATGCGCGCCTTGCGGCCGCTGCCACCTGGGCTACCGCTTCCGCCGCTGCCCTTGCGCTTGAGCACCTTGCCGGGCCCGATTCCGAGCGCCGCCCGCGTTTGCGGACCGACGACGCCGTCGGCGACCAGGCCGTGGCGACGCTGGTAGCGCTTGACCGCGCGCTGGGTCTGGGGACCGAATGCGCCGTCGGCCGGGACGCCGAGCGCGCGCTGAAGCTCGCGCACGCCGCCGCCGCGCGAGCTGACCCGACGCGTACGCGCCTTGCCGCGACTGGCGGAGCGCGACCCGACGCCCAGGCTTGCCAGCGTCTGGGGGCCCGCGATGCCGTCGACGACCAGGCCGCGCCGACGCTGGTAGCGCTTGACCGCCCGCCGCGTGCCCTTGCCGAAGATCCCGTCCGCGGGGATGCCGAGCGCGCGCTGGAGCTGGCGCACCCGCTTGCCCCGGGAACCCTTCTTGAGCGACTTGCCCGCCGCGGTGGCGGTCGGTCCCTGCGCCACGGCATCGGCCACGGGCAGGCTGGCAGGCGCCAGCGCGCAGCAGAGGCAGATCAGCGCGGCGATTAGCAGTGGACGAATCGGATATGTGGGCTCCGTAGGCACGAAGCGCGTCGTTGTATCAGGCAAAGCTCCTGCAAGTTGCAGGATTTCTTGCATGCAACGGGTCTTGCAGCTCAGGCCGGGCCGGCGCTGCAGCCGCGCTGCTCGATCGCGAAGCGCAACTCGGGCGCGCCTGTCGCCTCCATAGCGGCGCGCGTGGCCTCCGGGTCCTCGCTGTAGACGAGCAGGAAGCCGCCGCCACCAGCTCCGCCGAGGACCGCCCCGCCGGCACGCCCCCGGCCGAGCGCCACGGAGTGCAGCTCTGCGATCCGCTCGGTGATGGCAGACGGCGTGCGCTCGAGTTTGAGTGCCCACTGCTCGTCCATCAGGCCGCCAACGCTGGCGACGTCGCCGGTTTCCAGCGCGGCCGCCGCGTTGCGCGCGAGCTCCGCCGTCCGCAGCAGGTTGCGTCTCATGGCGGCGTCGTCACCTCCCTCGATCAGCGGCGAGAGCATCGACTGCGACGTCTTCTGCCGCTCGCCGGCGAAGAACAGCAGAAAGCGATCGCGCAGCTCCTCGAGCGTCGCGTCGGAGACCTCGAGGCGTCGCACCGTAATGTCGTCGCCCCAGGCGCCGCCTTCCGAGCCTGGTCCCCCGGGCGCCAGCGTCACCGCCGTGACCCCGCCAACGGCAATCGCGTACTGGTCGCGCACGCCGACGCTCTGGCTGAGCTGCTCGATCTCGAGCCGGCAGGCCCGCGCCGCGAGCGCCTCCGGGCTCAGCTGCTCACCGCGCGCGGTCGCCAGCGCTCGCAGCACGCCGACGGTGTAGGCGCTCGACGAGCCGAGCCCCGTTCCAGGCGGGACGTCGCCGACCGACGCCAGCTCAAAGGGGGTCCCGTCCCAGTGGTGCTCGACGGCCGCGTGGAGGATCGGATGACGGATCTCCTCGGGTCGCTCGACGTCCTCCCACTCGAGATGCTTGAGCCGGAACCGCCGTGCCAGCGCGGTCGACAGCATCACGTGCACGTGGCGGTCGATCGTCGCCGACACGGCGAACCCCCCGTGCTCGCGGTAGTGCGAGGGAAGGTCGGTGCCGCCGCCGCCCAGGGGGATGCGCAGCGGCGCGCGCGCTACTACGGCCTGATCCACGCGCGCATGATCGAGCATCGGCGCGGCCCTCGTCGGGCCGCGCCTGAGCTCGGTCGCCTATGAGGTCGGAGCCGGCTGCTGCTCCTGCTCGTGCTGCGTCTTCGCGGTCTGCGAGACGCACTTGCCGAACGCATTGCGCTTGCTCTTGTTGGTGCCGTACTTCTCGGCGAACGCCGTCTCGCCGATCTCCTCACGCTCTGCGCGGCACTGCTTAGCAGCCTTGCGCCGCGCGGCCTTGCGCTCGCGTGCCTCGGCTCGGGCCTTCGCGGACACGCACTTGCCGAACGCGTTGCGACCGTTCTCGTTCGTGCCGTACTTCACCTTGAACGCCTCGCGCGTGGCGTCCGAGCCGCCACGCTCTGCGCGGCACTCCTGGGTGGCGTTGCTGCGGTCGGCCTGCGCCGGCTTGGCGACCGCGCCGGCCGGTACGGCGAGCAGCGCGAGCGCCACTGTCGTTGCTGCGATCGATCTGTTCATGGAGACCTTCCTCGTTGGGGACTCACGACTATCAACGCATCGCCGACGTGCAGGTTCGGCAGTAGGTACTCGCGAACCCCTGGCCCCCGACCGCGTTCCGTAGGACAATGACCGCGTGGAGCGCATCGCCCGAGCCCCTGCGCAGGTACGTGCTCCGGTCCGTGGACCGAAGCGTCTGCTCGCCCTGCGCTCTGACGCGCGCCTGGTGGAGCTCGTGCGCGCGGGCGACGTCGCCGCCTTCGAGGTCCTCTACGAGCGTCACGTCGCGGGCGTGCTCGGCTTCTGCCGTCACATGCTCGGCTCGCAGGTGGAGGCCGAGGACGCCGTCCAGCAGGCGTTCGTCTCGGCTCACGACTCGATGCGCAGCGGCGATCGCGAGATCGCCTTCAAGCCGTGGCTCTACACGATCGCGCGCAACCGCTGCCTCTCGATCCTGCGCGCGCGACGCGAGCAGGCCACCGAGCTGCCGGAGCTCTCGACCGTCGGCCTCAACGAGCAGGTCGAGCGCCGCGCCGACCTGCGCGAGCTGGTCCGCGACGTCCAGCGGCTGCCGGAGCATCAGCGCGCGGCCCTCGTGCTCAGCGAGCTCGGCGACCTCTCCCACGCCGAGGTCGCCGAGGTGATCGGCGAGCAGCCGCATGCGGTCAAGGGACTCGTCTTCCGCGCCCGCGCCGCCCTGACCGAGCGGCGTGACGCACGAGCGGCCGACTGTGCCGAGATCCGCGTCGAGCTGGCGGCCGCGACCGGTGGCGGGTTGCGCCGCGGCCGGCTGCGTCACCACCTCGACAGCTGCCCAGACTGCACGGCCTACCTCGACGAGGTGCGCCGCCAGCGTCGGCTGCTCGGCCTCGCCCTGCCGGTGGCTGTGGCGCCTGCGCTGAAGGACGCGGTGATGAGCAGCGCCGGCATCGGGGGCGGCGCTGTCGGAGTGGCCAGCGTCGGCGGTGCCGCCGCGGGCGGCGGCGCCGGTGTC
>DATABV010000220.1:0-9508 GCA_036259395.1 Thermoleophilaceae bacterium
GTCCCCGGCGGCGACCTCGTGGACCGCCGTGGCGCGACCTGGGCCGTCGAGGGCGAGCTCGCGGTACTAGGGCTGTCGGCCGTCGGCGGTCGGCTCGAGGAAGGCGACTACCCGGATCCGCTCACCCGTCTGTGGTCGGCGCTTGCCTGCCGGCGCGCCGGCGACGTGCTGCTGTCGGCGACGCCCGGCTACGAGTTCGTCGACTGGGGCGGGTCGCATCACGAGAACGGCGGCAGCCACGGCTCGCTGCATCGCTGCGACTCGCTCGGCGTGCTGCTGACCTGCGGCGTCGCCGCTGGCGCGCCGCGGCCCGCCCAACCCCATCTGCGTGACGTCACCCCGATGATCGCCGGCCACTTCGGTCTAATCTCGTAGCGTGGGAGATCAGCCCGACTCACCCGCCGCGCGCGGTCTCGAGCCGCCTGCCGCCGCGACCGCCCCGGCGCCTCCGCTGGCGCCCGGCGCGCGGCTGCGCGCCGGCGTTCGCAAGCCCCAGAACTGGGTCCAGCTGGCCAAGTTCTGCATGGTCGGCGGGTCCGGCTACGTGGTCAACCTCGCCGTCTTCTCGCTCGCGGTCGCCGTGGGCGACCTGCACCACCTGGTCGCCGCCACACTCGCGTTCCTGGTCGCGGTCACGAACAACTTCTGGTGGAACCGCAACTGGACGTTCGCCGCGCGCGACGGTCGCGCCGGCTTCCAGGCGGCGCGCTTCCTCGTCGTCAGCGTGGCGGCGTTCGTGTTCGCCGCGACCGTGCTCGAGCTGCTGGTCACCGGCGCCGGGATCGCCGAGATCCCGGCCCAGGCGATCTCGATCGTCGTCGCGACGCCGCTGAGCTTTCTCGGGAACAAGATTTGGAGCTTCGGGTCCGGGGACTGGCGGGCCTGACGCGCGTGGCGCTCCTCGCTCGCGCGGCGCTGCTCGTCGCTGCAGTCCTGCTCGCGCTGGCGCTCGCGGGCGTCAGCGCCGGCGCGGCAAGCGCGGCGCCGGAGCTGAAGACGCCCGAGTCGCAGACCGTGCCCCCGGAGGGCTACGAGCTGACGGCAAAGCGAGCGATCCGGATCGCGGGCCGCTCCGAGAAGATCCGCGCCGAGCGCGCGCGCCACGACGAGTTCCGTGCCGCGGCCTACACGCGCGGCCCCGGGCAGTGGCAGGTGAGCTGGTTCGAGGGCGATCGCGAGGTCGCGCAGGCGCGCGTCGACGACTCGCTCGGGGTGGTGCTCGAGGCCTGGACCGGCCACCAGGTCGCCTGGTCGATGGCGCGCGGCTACGACGGGGCCTTCGGCCGCAAGCTCAATGCGCCGTACGTCTGGATCCCGCTCTGCCTGCTGTTCCTGCTGCCGTTCGTCGACCCGCGCCGCCCGTTCCGCCTGCTCCATCTCGACCTGCTGGTGCTGCTCGCCTTCGGCGCCTCGCACTACTTCTTCAACCGCGGCGAGATCGGGGTCTCGGTGCCGCTCGTCTATCCGGTGCTGCTGTACCTGCTTGCTCGCCTGCTCTGGCACGGGCTCCGCCCGCGCGAACGCCCGCAGCGGCTGATCCCGCTGATCCCGCTCTCGTGGCTGGCGTTCGGGCTGATCTTCCTCGTCACCTTTCGCGTCGGGCTCAACATCACCGACTCGAACGTGATCGACGTCGGCTATGCCGGGGTGATCGGCGCCGATCGCATTGCCGACGGTGAGGGCATCTACGGTCCCGGGTTCGCGCCCGACGTGGAGCACGGCGACACGTACGGCCCGCTCACCTATCTCTCCTACGTGCCGTTCGAGCAGGTGCTGCCCTGGAGCGGGACGTGGGACGATCTGCCCGCCGCCCACGGCGCGTCGATCGCCTTCGATCTGCTGACGCTGCTCGGCCTGCTGATCCTCGGCCGGCGCCTGCGTGCCGGGCCGGCCGGAGATGAGCTCGGCGTCGCACTCGGCTACGCCTGGCTGACTTACCCGTACGCGATCTTCGCGCTGCAGACCAACTCGAACGACACGCTGGTCGGACTGCTGACCGTTGCGGCGCTGCTGGCTCTGACGCTCGCTCCAGCGCGCCGCGGGCTGTCCGCGGCGGCCCGCGGTGGGGCGGTCGCGCTCGCCGCCGCCGCGAAGGTCGGCCCGCTCGCGCTGGCGCCGTTGTTCGCGACGGCGGACACGGGCCCCACGCGCCGTTCGACGCTGCGCCTTCTGCTGATCTTCTCGGCCGCGCTGGCGGCCCTGCTCGCCGTGTGCTTCCTGCCGTTCATGCCGGACGGCGGCCTGCGCGAGCTCTACGACCGCACGCTCGGCTATCAGGCGTCGCGCCGCTCGCCGTTCAGCGTCTGGGGCCAGATCGACGACGGCGAGACCTACCGCTCGGCGATGACCGGGCTGGCGCTTCTGCTCGCGGTCGCCGTCGCCTTCGTCCCGCGGCGCAAGAGCCCGCTCCAGGTAGCCGCGCTCGGCGCGGCGGTGCTGGTCGCCGTCCAGCTGGCGGCGTCGCACTGGTTCTACCTGTACGTCGTCTGGTTCTTTCCGCTGGCGATCGTCGCGCTCTTCGGTGTCTACGCCGGCGCGCCGGACCGACGGTCAGATGCTGGCCGGCTCGAGGATCTGGACGATGCCGGTGGCGCGCCCGTCGCCGTCGGCCTCGACCAGCACGCCGTTCAGCCACGGGTCCTCTGACGACGTCTCGAAGCGCACCTGGGTCATCGTCAGGAAGCGCTTCAGCGCCAGCTCGCGCTTGACCCCGATCACGCCGCCGCGCGGGCCGGTCATGCCGACGTCGGTGCAGTAGGCGGTGCCGCCGGGAAGCACGCGCGCGTCGGCGGTCGGGATGTGGGTGTGGGTGCCGAGGCAGGCAGTCACGCGCCCGTCGACGTGCCAGCCCATCGCGACCTTCTCGCTCGTCGCCTCGGCGTGCATGTCGACCAGCACGTGGTCCGCTCGCCCGCGCAGATCGGCGAGCGCGGAGTCGACCTCCGGGAACGCCGAACGGGCGGCGTCGACGAACAGGCTGCCCGACAGGTTCACGACGCCGAGTCGCAGCGCGCCGTTCTCGATCACCGTGAGCCCGCGCCCGGGACTGCCCTTCGGGTAGTTGGCCGGTCGCACGATCCGCGGCTCGTTGTCGAGCAGCTCGTAGACCTCGCTGTGACGGTAGGCGTGGTTGCCGAGCGTGATCGCGTCAGCGCCCGTCTCGAAGAGGTCGCGCGCGGTGCGCTGGGTGATGCCGACGCCGCCGGCGGCGTTCTCGCCGTTGACGACGACGAAGTCGGGCTGGTGGCGCTCGCGCAGGCCCGGCAGCAGCGCGGCGAGCGTCTGCCGGCCGAGCTTGCCGACCACGTCCCCGACGAAGAGCAGCTTCATCGTGCGCAGTCTGCCACCCTCCGCGCCGTGGCCGATGGAGGAGCTGTCGTCGCGAGCGCCGGACAGGGGGCGCTCGTCGCGGAGGGGATCGTCAAGCGCTTCGGCGCGCGCGAGGCGCTGCGCGGCGTCTCGCTGAGCGCATCGCCCGGGGAGCTGGTCGCCCTCGTCGGGCCCAACGGCGCCGGCAAGACCACGCTGCTGTCGATCCTCGCCGGCATCCAGCGCGCCGACGCCGGCAGCGTCAGTCGCGCCGCGCGCGAGATCGGCTGGGTGCCGCAGCAGGCGGCCCTCTACGGGAAGCTGACCGTCGCCGAGAACCTGCGCCTGTTCGCCCGGCTCGAGCGGATCGCGGACGCCGAGGCGGCGGTCGCGGAGATGCTCGCGCTGACCGGCCTGGCCGACCGTGCCGACGACCTCGCCGGTGAGCTCTCGGGCGGCAACCGGCAGCGCGTCAACATCGCGATCGGCCTGCTCGGCCGCCAGGAGATCCTGCTGCTCGACGAGCCGAGCGCCGCGCTCGACCCGCGCCAGCGCGAGCGCGTCTGGGAGTTCGTGCTCGGCCTCGCGCGGCGCGGCACCGCCGTCGTCTATTCGACCCACGACCTGAGCGAGGCCGCGCGCCACGCCGATCGCGTCGTCGTGCTGGCCGACGGCGAGACGCTCTTCGAGGGGTCGCCAACCGCGCTCGGCGAGACCGTTGAGCGCGAGGGCGGCAGTCACAGCGACTTCGAGGAGGCGTTCGTCGCCTTCCTGCGTCAGCGGGGTCACTGATATGCGCTGGCTGCTCTTCAAGGACCTGCGCATCCTGCGCCGCTCGCCGGGCCTGGTCGCGCTGCTGGTCCTCTACCCGATCGTCCTGTCGGTGCTGATCGGCTTCGCGCTCTCGGCCGGCCCCGACAAGCCGAAGGTCGCGTTCGTCAGCCTCGTCCCGCCGGAGCGCGGCGCGCTCGAGCTCGGCGGCGAGCAGCTCGACCTGTCGCGCTACGAGGGCCGTCTCTTCGACGCGATCGACCCGGTCCCGGTCGACTGCGAGGGCAAGTCGCCGCTGCAGTGCAAGGACGCCGCGATCGACGAGGTCGAGTCGGGCACCGCGATCGCCGCGCTGGTGATCCCGGAGGACTTCACCGACCGGCTCAGCGGCGTCCAGGCGATCGCGCTCTCCGGCCCGCCGACGATCGAGGTCTTCTACAACGCCGACGACCCGGTCAAGGCGTCTTACGTCGAGGACATGATCAAGGCCGAGCTGCGCGACGCCAACCTCGCCCTCACCACGCAGTTCACCGAGATCGGGCTGTCTTACCTCGACGTAGTCGTCTCGGGCGGCCGCGTCGACGTGCCGGTGCTCGAGGACCTCGACATCCTCGGGCTCCAGCGTGCTGAGAAGATCGTCGAGCGGGTCCGCCCCGAGGTCTCTCCAGAGCGCCGGGCCGAGCTCGACGAGGTGATCCGCTTCTCGCGGCTGGCGCGCGAGAACCTCGACCTCTCGGGCCCGCTGCTGCGCGCGCTGCGCGAGCCGATCCGCGTCGAGCAGACAGCCCTCGACGGCGGCAGCACGTCGCTCAGCTCGTTCGCCGTCGCGCTCGCGGTCGCGGTCTCGCTGATGTTCGTCACGCTGCTGCTGGCGGCCGGGACGCTCGCGCTCGAGCGCGAGGAGAACGCCTTCGCGCGGCTCGTGCGGGGGCTGGTCTCGCGTACGGGGCTGCTTGTCGAGAAGGCGGGGCTGGCCGCGCTCTGCTCGTTGGCGATCTGCATTGCGATGCTCGTTGGGCTAGGCCTGTTCGTCGACCTCGACTGGTCTCGATCGCCGCTGTGGGTGGCGGCGCTCGCCGTCGCCGCGATCGCGTTCGGCGCTATGGGCGTCGCCGTCGGCGCCGTCACGCGCGAGGTCCGGGCGGCGTCGCTGCTCTGCGTGATGCTCTCCCTGCCGCTCGCCTTCCTCGCTCTCGTTCCCTCCGGCTCGGTGGCCCCGGCCGTCTACGACGCGACCCGCGCCGTCTCCGCCCTCTTCCCCTTCCGCCCGACGCTCGACGCGCTCGACGCCGCCCTCAACGACTCAGGCGGCCTAGTCGCCCCGCTCCTCCACCTCGCTGCCCTCGCCGCCGCCTTCGGATTGCTCGCCCGCCTGGCTCTGCGCCGCTTCGCATAGGTCCGCTCGCGCCCGCCGGCGAGGCAGCTGAGCGCCGCTATTGGTAGTTCTTGCGCTCGAAGACGTCGCGGGTGAGCGAGTCGACGCGGTCGAGGAAGAGGATGCCGTCGAGGTGGTCGATCTCGTGCAGCAGGCAGCGGGCCTCGAAGCCCTCGGTCTCGATACGGCGCTGGGTGACCTCGAGGCCGTCGTCGGTCAGCGCCAGCGCGTCGGCCTCGACGACGATCGAGGTCGCGCGGCGGACGTTGGCGGTGAGGTGGGGGATGCTGAGGCAGCCCTCGCGGGCGACCTCGGCGCCGTCCTGCTCGACGACGCGCGGGTTGGCGAGCAGCAGCAGGCCGCTCTCGACGGTCGCCTTCTTGTGGCCGGTGACGTCGACCGCGACGATCCGGGTCAGGTCGCCGAGCTGGGTCGCCGCGAGACCTACGCAGTGACCGAAGGAGACCATCGTCTCGAGCAGGTCGCGGGCGGCGCGCTCGGTCTCGGCGAGGTCGCCGACGGCCATGTCGTGGCCGGCCCCGCCGGCGGGTGCGACGACCGCGGGCGCGGCGGTCGCCTTCAGCGCTGGATGCGGATAGAGCAGGACCTCGCGGACCGCCACCGCGACTCCCTAGAGCTCGTGACTCTCGAGCTCGCGCAGGCTGACCTCGACGACCTCGCTCGCGGCGATCTCCGCGAGCGCGCTGTCGACATCGGCTGGGTCTACGTCGCCGGGCACCGCGACCTCGATCAGCAGCGCGTAGAGCGACGGCGAGCCGTCGCCCTCGACCAGCCGGGTCTCGAGGTCGGTGATGTTGACGCGGTGCTCGGCGAGCACGCGCGTGGCGTGGTGGATGATTCCCGGGTGGTCGACGCCGTAGATGCTCACGACGTGCGTCGCGGCGGGCACGGCCTCGGCGAGCGGCTCGACGGCGCTCAGCGCGAGCGCTTCCAGGCCGAGGTCGGTGGCCACCGTGTCGAGGTCTGCGGACAGCGCCTTGCGGTCGGCGCCGTCCGGCAGCCCGAGGATCAGCGTCATCGCGAAGTGCCCACGCAGGATCGACATCCGCGAGTCCTCGACGTTCACGCCGTGGCGCAGCAGGACCCCCGTCGTCGCCGCGACGATGCCCGGGCGGTCCCGGCCGACGGCCGATAGGGCGAGCTGAGGCATGGCCTCGCCCACCCTAGACTGGTCGCGATGCCCTTTCCAGCGACCCGCATGCGGCGGCTGCGCGGTAGCGGCCTGCTGCGCGACATGGTGCGCGAGACCGAGCTGACGCCGGCCCACCTCGTTCAGCCACTGTTCGTCGAGCTCGGCACCGACAGCCGCACGCCGATCGAGGCGATGCCCGGCGTCGAGCGTCTGTCGATCTCGCACGCGGTCGAGGAGGCGGGGGAGATCAAGGAGCTCGGCGTGCCGGCGGTGCTGCTCTTCGGCCTGCCGGCCGACAAGGACGACCAAGGCTCCGGCGCCTACGACGACGAGGGCGTCGTCCAGCTCGCGGTACGCGCGATCAAGGAGGCCCATCCCGAGCTGCTCGTGATCACCGACGTCTGCCTCTGCGCCTACACCGCGCACGGCCACTGCGGCATCGTCCGCCCCGACGGCGCGATCGACAACGACGTCACGCTCGAGCTGCTCGCCCAGACCGCGATCTCGCACGCGCGCGCGGGAGCCGACGCCGTCGCGCCGAGCGACATGATGGACGGGCGCGTCGCCGCGCTGCGCGGCCAGCTCGACGCCGAGGACCTCAAGGAGACGCCGATCGTCGCCTACTCCGCGAAGTTCGCCTCGGCCTTCTACGGCCCCTTCCGCGAGGCAGCCGACTCGACCCCGGCGTTCGGCGACCGGCGGACCTACCAGATGGATCCCGCGAACTCCGACGAGGCGGTCCGCGAGGCGCTGCTCGACATGGAGGAGGGCGCCGACGTGCTGATGGTCAAGCCGGCGCTGCCCTACCTCGACGTGATCCAGCGCGTCAAGGAGGCGACCGCGATGCCGCTGGCCGCGTACAACGTCAGCGGCGAGTACGCCATGATCAAGGCCGCCGCCGCGGCCGGTCACATCGACGAGCGCGCCACCGTGCTCGAGACGCTGACCTCGATCCGCCGGGCAGGCGCAGACATCGTGATCACCTACCACGCAAAGGACGCCGCTCGATGGCTTCGGTGAGAGAGGCTGCGGCGATCCCCAAGGTCCGCAGCCGCAAGGACGGCGCGGCGGTCCCGCTCGACGAGCTCGACAAGCGACTGCTCAACCTGATGCAGGGCAGCTTCCTGATCGCTCCGCGCCCCTACGCGCACGTCGCCGGGCTCGCCGAGGTTTCCGAGGACGAGGTGATGCGCCGCGTCCAGCGGCTGCTCGACGAGCGGATCATCCGCCAGGTCACGCCGATCTTCGACACGCGCGTGCTCGGCTACAGCTCGATGCTGGTCGCCGCCAAGGTCGATCCGGAGAACCCGCATCGCGCGGCGAAGATCGTCAACTCTCACCCCGGCGTCTCGCACAACTACCTGCGCAACCACGACTTCAACATGTGGTTCACGATCGCCACCGAGCCCGGCTCGAAGCTCGGCCTCGACGGCACGCTCGACGTCCTGGCGGAGCTGACCGGCGCCGAGTCGGTCCGCCAGCTGCCGACGATCAAGCTGTTCAAGATCCGGATGGACCTCGAGATGGAGAAGGGCACGCGCGACCTCGCCGCCGCGGGCATCGCGCAGGATCCGATCGAGCCCGACCCGATCGAGCCGACCGAGCTCGACGTCGCGGTGATCCGCGCGCTGCAGGGCGACATGCCGGTGATCCCCGAGCCCTACGCTCCCGCGGCGGCCGAGGTCGGCATCTCGCAGGAGCAGCTGCTCGACCACCTCGAGTCGATGCGCGAGCGCAAGGCGCTGCGCCGGGTCGCGGCGATCCTCTTCCACCGCCGTGCCGGCTTCTCGGCGAACGGCATGGGCGTCTGGGCGGTGCCCGAGGAGCGGATCATGGAGGTCGCGCCGCTGATGGCCTCCTTCCGCGGGATCTCGCACTGCTACCAGCGCCCGACCTACGACGATTGGCACTACTCGGTCTTCACGATGGCCCATGGCCGCTCGAAGGAGGAGTGCGACGCGATCCTCGACTCGATCGCCGAGGAGTCCGGCATCGACGACCGCCGCACGCTCTACTCATCGACCGAGTTCAAGAAGATCCGCCTGCTCTACTTCACCGACGACCACCGCCGCTGGGAGGCGGAGCACGCTGGCTGAGGACCGTTCGCGCGCGCTCTACTAGCGCGCAGTCGAGCTGATGCCCGGCGGGGTCAACTCGCCGGTCCGCGCAATGCGCTCGATCGGGCGCGACCCGCTCTTCATCGCCGCCGGCGAGGGCGCGGAGATCGTCGACGTCGACGGCAACCGCTACGTCGACTACGTCTCCTCATGGGGCCCGCTGATCGCTGGCCACGCGCATCCGCGGGTGATCGAGGCCGTCGGCGCCGCGGCGACACGGGGCACCAGCTTCGGCGCGCCGACCGCGGCCGAGGTCGAGATCGCGGCCGAGATCGTCGCGCGCGTCCCCGGCGCTGAGATGGTGCGGATGGTCAACTCCGGCACCGAGGCCTCGATGAGCGCGATCCGCCTGGCGCGCGCGGCGACCGGGCGCGAGAAGCTGCTCAAGTTCGCCGGCGCCTACCACGGCCACGTCGACGGCCTGCTCGCCGACGCCGGCTCGGGACTGGCGACCGCCGGCATCCCGGCGAGCCCTGGCGTGCCGGCCGCCCAGGCGGCCGCGACGGTCGTTGTCCCGTGGAACGACCCGACGGCCGTCGAGCAGGCGCTCGCCGAACACGAGGTCGCCGCGATCCTGGCCGAGCCGTATCCCGCGAACATGGGCTTGATCCCGCCGGCCGACGGCTTCCTGGCCTTCCTGCGCGAGCAGGCCGGGCTGGGGCGGGACGAAGCCCATGTTGGCCGGATAGGGCTCCACGAGGACCGCCGCGAACTCGTGCTCGTCGAAGGCGGCGCGGACCGCTGCCTCGTCGTTCCAGGCGACGATCACGGTGTTCGCCGTCG
>DATABV010000221.1:0-4070 GCA_036259395.1 Thermoleophilaceae bacterium
GCCACCGCCCGGAGCGGGCGACGGGGCAGGGGGCGGCGCGGGCGCCGGAGTGGGGGCGGGTGACGGCGCCGGCTCGGGCGCCGGATCGGGCGCCGGCTCGACGGGAGCCTCGCCGCCGGCGTCGGGCGCGGGGTCGGCAGGAGCGGCCTCGTCGCTCGGGCCCTCGTCCTCGGGCACGACGCCATCGGGCGTCGTCGGCGTGCTCGGAGCGCTCGGCACGTAGGTATCGTCGACCTCCCCGTCCTCTTCGCCGGCGTCTTGGCGTGCCTCGCGCTCGGCGAGCCGCTGATCGCGGATGCCGATCCACGCCGTCATCAGGTCGTGCCAGATCTCAGCCGGATAGGTGCCGCCCGCCACCGGGCCGCCGAGATACTCGGTCTCCATCGGCTTCAGCCCCTCGGGATACCCCACCCAGACGGCAACCGTCAGCTCGTTGTTGAAGCCGACGAACCAGGCGTCGCCGTAGTTCTCCGTCGTTCCGGTCTTGCCGGCGGCGAACTCCCCGATCTGGGCCGCCTCGCCGGTTCCCGAGGAGACGACGCCGGCCAGCAGCTGGTGGGCCGTCTCGCCGACCGAGTCGGGGAAGACGCGCTCCTCACGGCGCTCGTTCTCGACGTCGCGACCGGCGCCCTTGACGCTCTGGATCGCGACTGGCCCGCCCTCCGACGATGCCAGCGTCCCCGACACGCGCCGTCCCTTGTTGGCGATCGTCGAGTACGCGTAGGCGAGCTCGAGCGGCGTGACGCCCTCTCTCAGGCCGCCGAGCGTCATCGCGGGGTTTGTCGAGATCTCGGTCCTGACGCCCATCCGGTTGGCGAGCCGGGCGACCCGCTTCGTACCGACGTCGAGGCCGATCTCCGCGTAGACGGAGTTGTCGGAGTTGGCCGTGGCGCTCCACAGCGAGGCGACGCCGGAGTAGGAGTCCTCGTAGTTGTTGACGACGAACTTCTCGCTGTCCGAGCCGGGCACCGGGAACTCCTTCGGCTGCGAGGCGAAGGTCGCGTCGGGGCTCATCCCGTCGGCGAGCGCGCGGATCAGGATGAATGGCTTGAACGACGACCCGGGTTGGCGGTGGCCATTGGTCGCGAGGTTGAACGGCTGCTCCTGGTAGTCAGGGCCACCGACCATCGCCTTGACCTCACCGGTCCGGTTCTCGATCGCGACCAGCGAGGCCGCGGGACCGATCGACCCGATCCGGCCGGCGATCGCCTGCTCGGCCGCCGCCTGGAGGTCCGGGTCGAGCGTCGTGGTCACGTCGAGCCCGCCACCGAAGACGGCGCCCGGGCCGTAGCGGTCGACGAGCTGCTGCGTCAGCCAGGTCGTGAAGTACGGCTCGTTCGAGTGCGGCTGGGGCGGCTGGATGTCGTCGGCGTCCGGCAGCTCCTCGCGGATCCCCTCCTCGTAGTCCGAGCGTGTGATCATCTCCTGCTCGAGCATGCGCTGGAGCACGAGATCGCGCCGCGCCTTCGAGTCCTTCGGGTTCTGGACCGGGTCGTACATGCTCGGCGAGGCGATCAACCCGGCGAGCAGCGCCGCCTCCGCCGGGCTGACCGTGGTCGCGGCGGGGTCTCCGCTGCCGGCCGGGTCGAGCACGTCCTCAGTGATCGGCTCGCCTGTGACCGGGTCGAACGCCGGGGCGGCATCGTCGGCGCCGAAGTAGGTGCGCACGGCGGCCTCGACGCCGTAGGCGCCGTTGCCGAAGTAGACGCTGTTGAGGTACTGGGTCAGCACCTTCTGCTTGCTCCACTCGCGCTCGAGGTGGTAGGCCAGCGCCGCCTCGCGCAGCTTCTGGAACACCGACCGGTCGGACTGCGCGGCGAGCGCGTTCTTGACGAACTGCTGGGTGATCGTCGAGCCGCCCTGGGCCGCGCGTCGCGCGAGGATGTCCTGGAACAGGGCTCGCGCGATTCCGCGGTAGTCGACGCCCTCGTGGTCGTAGAAGCGGCGGTCCTCGATCGCGATCACCGCGTTGGCAATGTTCGGCGAGATCTGATCCTCCTCGAGCAGGATCCGGTTCTCGTTGCCGGTCAGCCGCGCGAGCCGGTCCCGGCCCGCGGCCGGATCGGCGTAGACGGTCGAGTTCTCGGCGCGGTCGTACTCGGCCTTGTTCTCGAGCTGCGGCAGGTCGCTCGCGACCGCCATCATCATCCCGAACACCGTCGAGACCAGCGCCAGGGCGCCGAGGCCGCTGAGGATCAGCGCCAGCCGCAACTTCTTGAGCTTCGGCTTGCCGACCGGGGGAGGGGCCGCGCCACCCTCCGGCGCGGGCGGCGACGGGCGCGGAGGCGTGGCTGTGGGCGGCTGCTGGTGCATCGCGGTCGGTCCGGGGGACCAGTCCTGAGCGGCTCTGATGCCGCGGGCCCGTCCCGGATCCGCACTGGAAGGCTCGCGCTGGGAGGGTAGGGAGCCCGGACGGCCGGTGCGGCGGGCGCCAGTCTAGCATTGGCGACATGACGGATTCCGCGGCCGGGGACGCCCGCTTCCTGACCCGCAACGCCGTCGAGGCGCTCCCCGAGGGGGCGCTCGAGCGCCAGCTGGCAGAGGGCAGGCCGCTGCGCGTGAAGCTCGGCATCGATCCGACAGCGCCGGACATCCACCTGGGCCACACGGTCGTCCTGCGGAAGCTGCGCGAGTTCCAGGACATCGGCCACACCGTCGTGCTGATCATCGGCGACTACACCGCGCGCGTGGGCGACCCATCAGGACGGTCGGCGACCCGCCCGGTGCTGTCCGGCGCGCAGATCGACGCCAACGCCGAGACCTTCCAGCGCCAGGCCTTCAAGGTGCTCGACGAGCAGCGGACCGAGGTCCGCCGCAACGGCGAGTGGCTCGACATGGCGATGGAGGGGCTGTTCGCGCTCGCCCGGACCGCGACCGTCGCCCAACTGCTCGAGCGCGACGACTTCGCCAAGCGCCATGCCGCCCGTGAGCCGATCTCGCTGCTCGAGCTGCTCTACCCGCTGCTTCAGGGCTACGACTCGGTCGCCGTGCGCGCGGACGTCGAGCTAGGGGGGACGGACCAGAAGTTCAACCTGCTGCTCGCCCGCCAGATCCAGCAGGCCTACGGGGTGGCGCAGCAGTCGGTGCTCACGATGCCGATCCTGCCCGGCACCGACGGGGTCCGGCGGATGTCGAAGTCGCTCGGCAACTACGTCGGCGTCGCCGAGCCCGCCGAGGAGGTCTTCGGCAAGCTGATGCGCGTCCCGGACGCCGCGATGCCCGTCTACTACGAGCTGCTGCTCGACGGCGGGCTCGATCTCGAGCGCCCGGCGGTCGAGTCTAAGCGCGCGCTGGCGCGGGGGATCGCGGCCCAGCTGCACGGGCAGGATGCGGCGCGGGCGGCCGAGGAGCACTTCGACCGCCTGCACGTCGCGCGCGAGCTGCCAGACGAGATTCCCGAGCATGCCGTCTCTGCCAACGGCGGCGCGGTCCATCTGCCCGCCGTATTGCGCGACGCCTTTGGGATCTCGAGCTCCGAGGGCCGCAGGCTGCTGGCCCAGGGAGGGGTCAAGGTCGACGGGGAGCCCTTCCCGGCCGGCGACCTCGACGTGCCCGCGGGCCGTCTCGACGGCGCCGTGCTGCAGGTTGGCAAGCGCCGTTTCGTACGCTTGCGAATCGATTGAGCGCTGGCCGTGACAATCCGCCGGCGCAGCGCTATACTCCCCTGTCCCTTCGGATGAGCAAGATCACGGAGACGCCAGGCGCCTAGCCCTCTGTCGCAAGATGGAGAGCGGTGCTGGGCCTCTACGGAGGCCTTTCTCATGTGAAGGGGACGTATTCGAACGGCGGAGTCCCCGCCCGAGGGTGCGGCGGTCTTTGAAAACTCAACAGCATGTGCGACCGGATCCGCGAGGATCTTGGTCGCGTCCAGGTTCGACCCTGCGCGACCGGCTCTGCCGGTGGGCGTGGGGCTTAACTGAGTAGGTAGTAGAACCCGTCGATCCGAGGGTCCCGCAACGTGTACGCAGGGCCCGCGCAGTACGGATACGACAGCTTTCCATGAAGCATTCTTCACGGAGAGTTTGATCCTGGCTCAGGACGAACGCTGGCGGCGTGCTTAACACATGCAA
>DATABV010000222.1:0-2714 GCA_036259395.1 Thermoleophilaceae bacterium
GGGGCCGCCTTCGGGCGGCCCCGATTAGTTGTGACTCCATCCCGGCCCGGTGCTAGGCTGACGGCCGTCCTTTAACCAGGTCCCGTGAGGCCAGGAAGGAGCAACCCAGTGAGCGAGAAGGTCGTGCTCGAGCGCGACGATTTGAGGCGAACGCTGCGGCGGATCGCCCACGAGATCGCCGAGAAGAACCCGATTCCCGACGGCTTGGCGATCGTCGGCATCCATACGCGGGGCGCCGTCCTGGCCCGCCGGCTCCACGCCCTGCTCGGCGAGATGACCGAGAGCGAGGTTCCGATCGGGGACCTGGACATTTCCTTCTACCGCGACGACGTCGGCGCGAAGTCGCCGGCCTCGCAGCCGGTCGTCCACTCGTCGCACGTCGACTTCGACATCGCGGACCGCACGGTCGTCCTCGTCGACGACGTCCTCTTCACCGGTCGCACGGTGCGCGCCGCGATCGACGCCCTCTTCGACTACGGCCGCCCGCGGCGCGTGCAGCTTGCCGTCCTCTGCGACCGCGGGCACCGCGAGCTGCCGATCCGCCCCGACTACGTCGGCAAGAACCTGCCGACCGCGCGCGGCGAGCGGGTCAACGTGCGGCTCGAGGAGGTCGACGAGGTCGACGAGGTCACGATCACCGAGCCGCGGACGGTGGAGGCGCTGGCATGAGGCACCTGCTCGCGGTGGAGGACCTCTCGCGGGCCGAGATCGAGGCGATCCTCGACCGTGCCGAGAGCTTCGCGGAGGTGGCCCGGCGCGACATCAAAAAGGTGCCGACCCTGCGCGGGCGGACCGTCGTCAGCCTCTTCTACGAGGCGAGCACGCGCACCTCGTCCTCCTTCGAGCTCGCCGCCAAGCGGCTCTCCGCCGACCTCGTCTCGATCAAGGCGGGCGGCTCCTCGGTCGACAAGGGCGAGTCGCTCAAGGACACCGTCGCGACGCTGTCCGCGTACGACCCGGCCGCGATCGTCATCCGCCACCCCTACGCGGGCGCCGCCCAGCTCGTCGCCGGCTGGTCGGAGGCCGCGGTCATCAACGCCGGGGACGGTAAGCACGAGCACCCCAGCCAGGCCCTGCTCGACCTCTACACGCTGCGCCGCCGGCTCGGCTCGCTCGACGGCAAGCGGATCTGGATCGTCGGTGACGTCCTGCACAGCCGCGTCGCGCGCTCCAACCTCCTCGCCTTCGGGGCGATGGGCGCCGAGGTCACCGTCTGCGGCCCGCCGACCCTGATTCCGCGCGGGATCGAGGCGCTCGGCTGCCGGGTCGCCCACTCGCTGGAGCAAATGGGGGAGGCGGACGTCGTCTACGCGCTGCGGCTGCAGAAAGAGCGGATGACCGAGAGCTTCCTGCCCTCGCTGCGCGAGTACGCGGTCCACTTCCAGATCGACACCCGCCGGCTCGCTCCTCGCCAGTTGCTCATGCATCCCGGGCCGGTCAACCGCGGCGTCGAGCTCTCCGGAGAGGCGGTCGACTCGCCGCAGTCGCTGATCTCCGAGCAGGTGGCCTCCGGCCTGGTCGTGCGGATGGCGATCCTCTACGAGCTGTTGGCGGCACGCGACCGGCCGGCGCCGGTCGAGGGCGAGGGCGCCGAGGCCTCTCCGACCCCCTTGGGACAGCCGGCGTGAGCATCGCCGCGGCGCTCGACATGCGCTCCGGCGAGGGCGCGAACGTCGTCCTGCGCGGCGCCACCGTGCTCGACCCGGTCGCTGGGATCGAGGGCGTCCACGATGTCGTCGTCCGCGCCGGCAAGATCGCCGAGCTCGTCGCTCCAGGCGCCGGCGAGGCGGGGGGCGGCGAGGAGATCGACGCCGAGGGCCTGCACGCGTTCCCCGCCTTCTTCGACCCCCACGTCCACCTGCGGACGCCGGGTCAGGAGCACAAGGAGGACCTCGAGACCGGCACCCGTGCCGCGGCCGCCGGCGGCTACTGCGGCGTGCTCGCGATGGCCAACACCGATCCGCCCGTCTCGACCCCCGCCGACGTCGAGGCGCTGCGCGAGGCGGCCCGCGAGCAGGCCTCGGTGCCGGTCGGCTTCCTCGCCACCGTCACCCGCGGCATGGAGGGGAGGGAGCTGACCGAGATGGCGGCGTTGCGCGACGCCGGCGCGATCGGCTTCAGCGACGACGGGCTGCCCGTCCGCAGCGCTCGGGTGCTGCGGCGCGCCCTCCAGTACCAGCGGCTCTGCGGCGGCACGATCGCCCTCCACGAGGAGGACTCCGAGCTCTCGGGCAATGGCGTCATGCACGAGGGCCCGGTTTCGGCGGCGCTCGGCCTGACGGGCATTCCCTCGGTCTCGGAGTCCACGACGATCGCCCGCGACGCGGCGCTTGCCGCCTACGAGGAGGCGCGCATCCACGTCCAGCACCTCTCGGCCGCCGAGTCCGTCGACGCCGTGCGGGCCGCCAAGGCGGTCGGCGTGCGGATCAGCGCCGAGGCCAGCCCGCACCACCTCTGCCTCGTCGACGAGGCGGTGCGGAGCCTCGACGCGAGCCGCTTCAAGATGAACCCGCCGCTGCGCGCCGAGGCGGATCGGCAGGCCCTCCTCGACGGGCTGCGCGACGGCACGATCGAGTGCATCGCCACCGACCACGCCCCGCACGCGACGGAGGAAAAGGAGGTGCCGTTCGAGCAGGCGGCGATGGGGGTCACCGGGCTCGAGACCGCCTTCGCGGCGCTCCACACCTACCTGGTCGTGCCCGGCGTGCTCGACC
>DATABV010000223.1:0-11700 GCA_036259395.1 Thermoleophilaceae bacterium
CGACCTCGGCGGCCGCCCGCACGACCTCCCCGGCCTTGACGCCGCGCTCGACGGCCACCGGCGTCGACTGGACGACCAGGTGGACCTTGCCGTCGAAGTCCGCTCCGAGCACCACGACCGCATCGCCGAGCTTCTGCGCGACGCGGTCGGACAACGCGAGCAGCGCCTTCGGGTCGTCCACGCCCGCCGAGCGCGCGGTCACGACGTCGATGCCCCCGACGTGCTGCGCGCCGGCAGTCAACGCCTCGAACTCTGCGCCGTCGTCGCCGCCTGCGGACCGCCGCTTGTCCTGCTTGGACCGCTCGATCAGCCGCTCGGCGGCGCGCCCGAGCTCCTGCTCGGGCGCCTTGAGCAGCCCCGACAGCTCGCGCAGCTGTGCGGTCCGCTGCTCGAACAACGCGGTCGCGGCCGGCCCCGTGACGGCCTCGATGCGGCGCACGTTCGATGCCGACGAGGTCTCCGTCGTGACGTGGAACAAGCCGATCTCAGCGGTGCTTGCGACGTGGGTCCCGCCGCACAGCTCACGCGACACGTCGGCGACCTCGACCATCCGCACCCAGTCTCCGTACTTCTCGCCGAACAGTGCCATCGCTCCGAGCGCGCGCGCCTCGTCGAGCGTGGTCTCGATCGCCCGGACGGCGAGCCCGTCCGCGATCCAGCCGTTGACGCGCTGCTCTACTGCCCGCAGCTCCTCCGCCGACAGCCGCTCGCCGTGGGTGAAGTCGAAGCGCAGCTTGTCGGGCCCAACGTAGGAGCCGGCTTGGCGGACATGGGCGCCGAGCCGCTCGCGCAGCGCCGCGTGCAGCAGATGGGTGGCGGTGTGGTTGCGCATCGTCGCGAGCCGCTCGGCGCGCTCGACGACGGCGTGGACGGCGTCGCCGACGGCGATCTCGCCTTCGACGGGCTCGACCGCTAGCGCCTGGTCGGCTCCGACGCGCACGACGTCGACCACGCGCCCGCGCGCCGTCGGCGTCTCGACGAAGCCGCTGTCGGAGACCTGGCCGCCGCCCTGGGGGTAGAACGGGCTGTCCTCGAGCTTGACCAGCAGCGTGCCGTTGAGCCGCTCGACCGTGCGGGCGACGGTCTCGGCATCGGTCCGCTCATAGCCGACGAAGTTGGTCTGGAAGCCCGCCGCGCGGACGAGCTCGGCGACGCGCTCGGTATCGCCGCCGTCGGTCTCGCGCGCGCCGGCGCGCGCCGTCGCCCGCGCGTCGTCCATCAATGACTCGAAGCCTGCGACGTCGACCGTCAGGCCCTGCTCGGCGAGCAGCTCCTGCGTCAGCTCGAAGGGGAAGCCGTAGGTGTCGTGCAGCTTGAAAGCGTCGGCCGCGGCGATCTCGCCGGCCTCGCGGTCGCGCGCGGCGACGATCAGCTCGTCGAGCAGTCGCTGGCCGTTGGCGAGCGTGCGGCCGAAGCCCTCCTCCTCGGCGGCGGTCCAGCGGCGGATCGTCTCGCGCTCGGAGCGCAGCTCGCCATAGACGTCGCCGAGCGCGTCCACCACGACGTCGCAGAGCTGCGCCAGGAAGCCCTGCTCGATCCCCAGCACGCGGCCCTGGTGGATCGCGCGGCGCAGGATCCGCCGCAGGATGTAGCCGCGGTCCTCGTTCGACGGGACGACTCCGTCGGCGATCAGGAACGCGGCCGCGCGGCCGTGGTCGGCGAGCACGCGCAGCGCACGCGTCGTCGCGAAGTCGTCGCCGTAGCTGCGTCCCGACCGCTGCTCACCGAACTCGATCAGCGGCCGGAAGTGCTCGGTCTCGTAGACCGACGGGACGTCCTGGAGGATCGCCGCCATCCGGTCGAGGCCCAGGCCGGTGTCGATGTTGCGCTGCGGCAGGTCGGTCAGCGAGCCGTCGCCGTGCAGCTCGTACTGCATGAAGACGAGGTTCCAGAACTCGAGGAAGCGCTCGCTGTCGTCGCCGGGGCGGTCTTCCGCGCTGCCGAAGTCGACGCCGCGATCGAGGTAGAGCTCGGAGCACGGCCCGCACGGCCCGGTCGGGCCCGCCTGCCAGAAATTGTCGTCGCGGCCCAGCCGCACGATCCGCTCGTCGGGAACGCCGATCGCCTGCCAGAACGCCACCGCCTCGGCATCCTCGTCGAGGCCGAGCTCGCGGTCGCCGCCAAAGACCGTCACCCAGACCTGCGCGGGATCGAAGCCGTAGCCGTCGGCCGACGTCGACAGCTCCCAGGCGAGCTCGATCGCCTCGCGCTTGAAGTAGTCGCCGATCGAGAAGTTGCCGAGCATCTCGAAGAACGTGAGATGGCGCGCGGTCAGGCCGACGTTCTCGATGTCGGTCGTGCGGAAGCACTTCTGGCACGAGGTCAGGCGCGGCGCCGGCGGCTGCTCCTCGCCGCGGAAGTACGGCTTAAACGGCTGCATGCCGGCGGTCGTGAGCAGCACGCTGGGGTCGTAGCTCGCCGGCACGAGCGAAGCCGACGGCATCCGCCGGTGCCCGCGCGCCTCGAAGAACGACAGGTAGCGCTCGCGAATCTCCGCTGCGTTCACCGGACCCAGTCTAGGAATTCAGCCGGCGAGGCACCGCCGGGGGCGCGCGGCGTGGAACCTGTCCGCAGCCGGCCAGGCACCGGCGGGGGGCGCGGGGGGCGCGAGACCCCCGATCACACTTCGTTGCAGGACCACAAGCCGGCGGCGCGTATAGCTCAGCATTTGACAACTTTCGCTGCACGACGAGGCCCGGCCGGCGGCGAACCTGCGCGCCGAGCGTCGGCTCGGCGGCCTGAACCTCTGCAATGTCGCGCAGCGGCGATTGGGCGTCCCACGGGGACCCGACGATAAGTCGGATGATCGTCGCCGAGCAACTGGTCGGTGAGGCACGCGAGCGCCGACAGCGCTCGATGTCGCATCTCGAGCGGATCGTCTACGCGATCTCAGCGATCGCGTTTGTCGCGACCGCGGTCTCGATCGCGGCGTTCATGCCCGACGAGCGCCCGTCCGACGCACTGCTGGCCTGCGCACTGATGGCCGGCTACGCGATCGTCTCGCGCGTCCGCTTCGAGTTCGGCTGGGGCTACGTCACACCCGAGCACCTGGTCTTCATCCCGATGCTGCTGCTGCTGCCGCTGCCGTGGGTGCCCTTCTTCGTGGTCGGCGGCACGCTGCTGGCCCAGCTACCCGACTTCGTCGACCGCTCCTGGCACCGCGACCGCTGGGTCGGCGTCTTCCCGGACTCCTGGTTCTGCATCGGCCCGGTGCTCGTGCTCGGCGCGCTGGCTCCCGGGACGGCCGACTTCTCGATGGTCGGCGTCTACGCCCTCGCCTTTGCCGCCCAGGTGCTGTTCGACTTCTCCTGGGGCGCCATCTCGGCGCGCGTCCTCGATCATCTCGCCGGCAAGTACCCGGTGCCGCTCGTGGAGATCTGGCACAACTACGTCGGCGTGATCCGCTTCGACGGCCTGCTCACCCCGGTCGCGATCGCGATCGCGATCCTTGCCGTACAGGAGCCCTTGGCGCTGCTGGCGATCGGCCCGCTCGTCCTGATGCTCGAGAGCTTCGCGCGCGAGCGCAGCGACCGCTACTCGAAGGCGCTCGAGCTGCAGCGCGCCTACCGCGGCACCGTGATGCTGCTTACCGACGTCGTCGAGTCCGAGGACTCCTACACGGCCGACCACAGCCGCTCGGTCGTCGAACTGGTGAACGCGGTGGCCGACGAGATGAACGTCGACGCGCGCGACCGCCTCGAGCTCGAGTTCGCCGCGATGCTGCACGACGTCGGCAAGATCGCGATCCCCAAGGAGATCCTCAACAAGCCCGCGAAGCTGACCGACGCCGAGTTCACGGTGATGAAGCAGCACACGATCGAGGGCCAGCACATGCTCGACCGGGTCGGCGGCCTGCTTGGGACGGTCGGCGAGATCGTCCGCTCCTGTCACGAGCGCTGGGACGGCGGCGGCTATCCCGACGGCCTCGCGGGCGAGCAGATCCCCCTCGCGGCGCGGATCGTCTTCACATGCGACGCCTACAACGCGATGACGACCGACCGCGTCTACCGCGCCGCGCTGCCCGTCGAGGAGGCGCTCCGCGAGCTCGAGGTCAACGCCGGCACGCAGTTCGACCCGCGCGTCGTGGCGGCGCTAACGCGGGTCGTCGAGCGGTCCGACCCGCAGCCCTTCACCGCCGCCGACGACGTCCGCGCCGTCCTGGCTGCCGACAGCGCCATCACGGCCCAGCGCGTTGGCGCCGCCGTCTAGCAGCGCGCTCCCCGGTCCCGCCGCGACCAGCGGTCCGCCCTCGACCGGCCCCTCGGCGGTCCACTCGCCGCGCAGGGCGAGCGCTGTCACGACGTAGACGACCAGGGCTGCCGCGCCGGCCAGCAGGATGGGCTCGCGCGGGCCGAGCCCGCTGACCAGGGCGCCGCCGGCGACGAAGGCGACGCCGAACGCCCAAGCGGTCAGGGCGTCCTTCGCGCCGAAGATGCGCCCGACCAGGCGATCCGGCACCGCCGCCTGGATCAGCAGCCGCTCGTAGACGAGCAGCAAGCCGTTGCCGAAGCCCGCGACCGCGAAGGTCAGCGCGACCACGATGTAGCTCTCGGCGAGAGCGGTCGTGACCAGCCCGACGCCGAGCAGCAGCAGGCCGGCGAGGTACCGCCGCTTGAGCCTCGAGGGCCTGCCCCCGCGCGACCCCGCCAGCGACCCCGCGACGAAGCCGATGCCGAAGAACATCACCAACAGCGAGAAGCCGGCGTCGCTGGCTCCCAGGTCCTCGGTGACGAATGGGAGCTCGGCGACGTTGAAGACTCCGGCGCAGACCAGGCCGCCGGCCGAGCCGACCAGGACGGTCCTCACGTCGCGCATGCCGACTGTGGCGCGCACGCCCTCCTTGATCTCCTGCGCCAGCGTCGGATGGCTTCCGTCGGCGTGGCGTGCGGGGATCGCCCCGAAGCGAAGCCGAGCGAGCAGCAGAGCGGAGATCGCGAAGGTCGTCGCGCTGACGACCATGAGACCCGCCGGACCGCCGAGCACCAGCAGCAGGCTCGCGCTCAGGGCGAAGCCGCCGGTGAAGCCGAAGTCGCCCGCGACGCCGTAGAGCGAGGTCATGGCCGGAGCCCGACGCGGCTCGTCGACCACGCTGGGGAGCGCGGCGAGGGCGGCCGGATTGAAGAGCGCGGTGCCGACCCCCGCCAGTCCCGCGAACAGGACCGTGGCCTCGAAGCTGTCGACGGCGACCACGCCGACGAACGCGAGCGACCGCAGGACGTCGCCCACCACCATGCAGCCCTTGCGCGACCAGCGGTCGGCGAGCGCGCCGAAGACGGGCCCCAGCAGCATCGCCGGCAGCAGCTCCGCCAGCAACACGAGGCTGATCGCCCACGGCGACTCGTAGCGGTCGTAGGCGATCAGCAGCAGTGCTACATAGCCGGCTCCGGTCCCGAGCGCCGACTGCAGCAGCACCGCGAAGAAGATCCGCGCGCGGCGCTCGTGTCGAAGGAGGTCGAAGGTCGCTCGCATATGAGCGCGCTGAGACTAGCCGTGAAAGCCGGGCGCGGCCATCCGAGCCCGGAAATGACAGGGCCGCGCCCGGAGGCACGGCCCTGTACTGCGATTGCTTCGCGAATTCTGATTAGCGCTTGAGCGGCATTCTGGCTACCTCCTGGAATCTCTTCAGGGCACCCCTCGCGTCAATGCATAGGTTCTTCGGCGAGAACCCGTGCGTGATGCAGGCACAGCATGGCACATAGTGCGGTCATGCGCCAATTTGCATGCACGAAGTTGTGCAAAGAGAGGACAGCCGTCGCTCACGGAGACGCTTCGGCGCTGACTGGCGTTGCTCGGGGCCGCGCTACGAGCGGGTGCTTGCGCTTCTGTGGACCGGCCGCGAGGCCGGCACGGCGGCCAGCAGCTCCGCGGTGTACGGGTGCTGCGGCCGGGCGTAGAGATCGGCGACGGGCGCGAGCTCGACCACCCTGCCGTCGCGCATCACGGCAACGCGGTCGGAGACCTGGCGGACGACGCGCAGGTCGTGGGAGATGAAGAGGTAGGACAGCCCGAGCTCGCGCTGGAGCTCGCCGAGCAGGTCGAGGATCTGAGCCTGGACGGAGACGTCGAGCGCCGAGACCGGCTCGTCTAGCACGACGAGGCGCGGGCTCAGCGCCAGCGCGCGAGCGATCCCGACCCGTTGGCGTTGACCGCCGGACAGCTCGTGCGGCCAGCGGTCGGCGTGCGCGGCCTTGAGCCCCACGCGCTCGAGCAGCCGCTCGACGCGCGGTCCGACCTCGGACCGCGGGACGCCGCCCAGCCGCAGCGGCAGACCGACGATGTCGCGCGCGCGCTTGCGCGGGTTCAGCGACCCGTATGGGTCCTGGAAGACGATCTGCAGGTCCGCGCGCAGCGGCGTCAGCTCGCGCCGGCGCGCTCGCGTGATGTCACGTCCGTCGAAGCTCACGCTGCCGGCCGTCGGTTCCAGCAGGCGCACGGCCGTTCGCGCGAGCGTCGACTTGCCTGAGCCCGACTCGCCGACGAGCCCGACGGTCTCCCCCGCCGCGATCGAGAGCGTCACGCCATCGACGGCGCGCCGGCGCTCGCCGCCGCGGCCCAGCAGGCGCCGCCGGACCGGAAAGCTGACCTCGACGTCGGCGAGCTCCAGCACCGGCGGTCGGTCGCCGAAAGTCCGCGGCTCGCGCAGCGGTCCGTCGAGGCGCGGGACGGCGGCGAGCAGCCGGCGCGTGTGAGGGCTCTCCGGCCGCTCGAAGACGTCCTCCACCACGCCCTGCTCCACGATCCGCCCCTCGTGCATCACCGCGACGCGATCGGCCAGCTCGGCGACGACGCCGAAGTCGTGGGTGATCAGCAGCACCCCGGCCCCGGTCTCCGCGCGCAGCGCGCGGATGAGCTCGAGGATCTGCGCCTGGACCGTCACGTCGAGCGCCGTCGTCGGCTCGTCGGCGATCAGGATCCGCGGATCGCAGGAGAGCGCCATCGCGATCATCACGCGCTGACGCATTCCGCCCGAGAGCTCGTGCGGATAGGCGTCGGCGCGCCGCTCGGGCTCCGGGATGCCGACGCGGCGCAGCAGCGCCACCGCCCGCTCGCGCGCCTCGCGGGCGCTGACGTCGCGGTGGGCCAGGACCTGCTCGGCGACCTGGTCCGCTACGCGCAGAACGGGGTTCAGCGATGAGAGCGGGTCCTGGAAGACCATCGCGAGCTCCTCCCCGCGCAGCCTGCGCAGCTCGCGCTCCGGCGCTCCGATCAGCTCGCTGCCGCCGTAGCGCGCGCTGCCGGCGATCCGCGCGCCGGGCGCCCGCAGCAGCCCGATCAGCGACAACGCGGTGACCGACTTGCCCGAGCCCGACTCCCCGACCAGCGCGAGGACCTCGCCCGGCGCGAGGTCGAGCGAGAGCCCGTCGACAGCGCGCAGCGTTCCGCGCTCGCCCTCGAACGCGACCGAGAGGTCGCGCACGCTCAGCAGCGGCTCGCTCACGTCACCCGGATCCGCGGATCGAGTGCCGCGTAGACGATGTCGACGACCGTGTTCGTCACGACGATGAAGAACGCTCCAAACAGCGTCACCGCGAGCACCGGCGGCACGTCGAGCTGTCCGACCGACTCGGCCGCGTACTGGCCGACCCCTTGGAGGTCGAAGACGACCTCGGTGAGGATCGCGCCGCCCGCTACCACGGCCCCGAAGTCGAGCCCCCAGAGCGTGACAACAGGGATTAGCGAGTTGCGCAGCACATGACGCCGCAGCACCTCGCGCTCGCTGAGTCCCTTCGCGCGCGCCGTGCGAACGTAGTCCTCGCCCATCGTGTCGAGCACGTTCGACCGCAGGATGCGCGAGTAGAAGCCGATGAAGAGCACGGCAAGCGTCGCGCACGGCAGGACGAGGTGGTACGCCCAGTCGAGCGGGTCCTCGGTCAGCGGCACGTAGCCGCCGTTCGGGAACCAGCCGGCCTTGAACCCGAGGTAGTGGCTCAGCAGCGCGCCGAGCCAGAAGACGGGCAGCGAGACGCCGACCAGCGCGAGCAGGGTGAGCAGGCGATCGGAGGCCCGTCCCGCGCGCATCGCGCCGAGCAGGCCGAGGCCCACCCCGAAGGCCATCCAGAGGATCGCCGCGCCGATCGCCAGCGACAGCGTCCGCGGCAATCCCCGGACGATCTCCTCGCGCACGTTGAGCTGAGTGAAGTAGGAGATCGCACTGCCGCCGAGCACCTGCTCCATCGTCCTGACGTACTGGACGGGCAGCGGCTCGTCGAACCCCCACTCCGCGCGGATCGCCTCGACCTGGCTCTCGGTCGGCGACTTGCCGGCCATCCGCGCCGCGGGATCGCCGTTCGGGATCACGTTGAAGATCAGGAAGGTCAGCACCGAGACGGCGAACAGCACCACGACCATCTGGGCCAGCCGGCGCGCCACGAAGGCCGTCATAGCCGCCGCGTCCCCCACGCCGCCGACGAGCGGGGGTCGAAGGCGTCGCGGACGCCGTCGCCGAAGACGTTCAGCGCCAGCACCGTGAGCACCAGCATCGCGCCGGGCGCGATCGCCAGGTGCGGCGCGGTGATCAGCTTCTCGACCCCGCTGTCGATCATGTTCCCCCACGACGGGTCGGGCGGCACCACACCCACGCCCAGGAATGACAGCGCGGCCTCGAGCAGGATCGCGTTGGCGACCATCAGCGGGGCGAAGACGATGATCGTCGACGTCAGGTTCGGCAGCAGCTCTGTCGCCATCGTGCGCAGCGGCCCGGCCCCCTGGGCGCGCGCCGCCTCGACGAACTCGCGCTCGCGCAGCGCCATCACCTCGCCGCGAATCGGCCGCGCCATGTACGGCACGTAGACAACCGCGATCACGAGGATCGAGATCGCCATCGAGCCGGCCTCGAGCTGCAGCGGCCCGACCTGGAGCCCGCCGACGGCCAGCGCCGTTCCCAGCGCCACGCCGAGCAGGATCACCGGAAACGCCCAGATCACGTCGAGCGTCGAGCGCGCGACCGCGTCGACCCAGCCGCCGAAGTAGCCGGCGACCAGTCCTGCCATCGTCGCCAGCAGCGCCGTCAGCAGCGCCGCCGCCAGGCCGATCAGCAGCGAGTTGCGCGCGCCGTAGAGCAGGCGCACCATCACGTCGCGACCGTTGGCATCGGCGCCTAGGAAGTACTCCCCGCGCCACTGCGGCCCGATCGGCACCCCCTCGAGCGATACGACGTCGACCTGGCGGCCGTCGACCTCGATCTTGCCCGTCTCGTTGGTCCGGTCCGGCTGGCGGTCGGCGACCGCGCTCGCCCACAGCGGCGCCGCGAGCGCCGCCAGCACCAGCGCGACGAAGAGGGCGCCGAAGCCTAGGGCGACCCGGTCGCGCCGCAGGCGGCGCAGGGCGAGCCGCCACGGGCTCTGCCCCACGCGCGCGCTGTCGGCTATTTCAGGCAGAAGCTCGAGTAGTCGTTTCCGTACAGCGGGTGGACGAGCGAGCAGTTCTCGGCGTCCATCCGCTCGGACAGGAAGGTAGTCAGCTCCTCGGACCCATAGGGAGCGACGTAGGACCGCTCGATCGCCCGCCGCTCGAGCTCCGCCCAGCGGTCGGCGACCTCGATTGCGTCCGGCTCCTGCGACAGCTCCGCGACGCCGCGGTTGATCACCGGATCGTCGACGTAGCCGAAGTTGGTGTTGTTGGTCGGCTGGATCGTCGTGCCGTCGAGCTGCTGCATGAACGACGCCGGGTGCGGGAAGTCGGCGTACCAGCTGGCGAGCCCGGTCTGCGCCTTGGTGCTCTCCTTGCCGATCGTGTTGAAGTAGACCGCCCCGTCGATCACGCGCAGCTCGGCGTCGAGGCCGATGTCGTTGAGCAGCGCCGTGTAGTACTCGCCGATCTGCGGCCGGTTGGTGTCGTTGTTGGCGTAAACGGTGACCTGATCGCCGGTCGCCCCCGCCTGCTCGACGAGCTGCTTGGCGCGCCGGATGTCGCCCGGGCCGTTCGGATCGCCGAACGGACACGGGTCGAGCTCGGCCTGTCCGGGGATGCCCGGTGGGATCAGGTTGCAGGTGGGCGCCAGCCGTCCGCCGAACAGGCGCGCGATCGCGGTCGAGTCGAGCGCGACGTTGACCGCCTCGCGGACTTGCTCGTCGTCGAACGGCGGCAGGCTCTGGTTCAGGAAGAAGTAGTTGGTCGAGAGCGTCGGCCACTCCTTGTAGCGGTCGGAGTAGCGCGCCTTGATCTCGGCCGTCAGGTCGGTCGGCGGAGCGTCCTGCATGTAGTCGAGCTCGCCGTCGATGACGTCCTGGGCCTGCCGCGAGGAGGACTTGACGATCTTCGTCGTGATCGTGTCGAGGTTGCCCTGCGGGATCCCCGGGATGTCGAAGCCCTCGACCTTCTCCATCACGAACTGCCGGTTCGGCGTCGACTCGGTGATCGCATAGGGGCCGACGCCGGGCGGCGGGCTCTGCGTCTGGTTCTCGAACGGCGTGCTAGCGGGGACTAGGCCCGCGAAGGTCGTCGCAAGGGCGTTGTTGAAGCTGCCGTCGGGCGCGGTCAGGCGGACGGTGACCTCACCGGTCCGATCGTTCGCCTCGATGCCGGCGATGTCGCCGCCGGCCTCGCCCGCCTCGACGTACTCGGTCGCGCCATCGATGCCCTCGAACAGGTAGGACCCGCCCGACTCGAGGTTCAGTACGCGCTTGATCGCGTGCTCGAAGTCGCTCGCCTTGACCGGCGTGCCGTCGGAGTACTTCAGCCCCTTGCGGATCGTGAAGCTGTACGTCTTGCCGTCAGCCGAGACATCAGGCAGCGCCTCGGCCGCGCCCGGAATCAACTCCGCACCCTCGACGCCCTCAGCGCGACGGTAGGTCAGCGGCGGCGTGTAGACGAGCCACAGCGGCTCCCAGGAGTTCGAGGTGTAGGCGAGCGCCGGATCGAGCGCGTCGGGCTGCGAGCCCTGGGCGATCGTGATCGCGCCACCCTGCTTGCCTCCGGACGCCTGGTCGCCGTCGGAGTCGCTTCCGCAACCGCCTCCAATGGCGGCGGTGAGGGCCAGCGCCAAGACGGTCAAGGAGCTTCTCGTTGCTGTCATCAGACGTCCTCCGTTGTGAAGTGGCCGGCATGCGAGTCCGCGTTCGGCCAGCCGGTATGCCTGACGCGGAACCCTCCGACATCACACCCCGTGGGGCGCCCTCGCTCCTATCTTCGGCCGATACATGGGCTTTCCTTTAGCCCCTTGCGCCAATTCGTCAGTTTTACCGAGCGGGTCTTAGCCAATTCGTACAAGGCATCAGCGGAGGCAGGCGCTGGAGTAGTCCATCCCCACGACCGGATGGAAGCGCGCGCAGCCCTGCATGTCGAGCCGCCTCGAAGCCAGCACTCCCGCCGTCGCCACGCCGTAGGGAGCGCCGTAGGCACGCGTGACCACCTCCTCGTCGACCGCCGCCCAGTCCTGCTCGAGGTCAGCGGCGTCGCCCTCCTGCTCGAGCAGCTCGGCACGCGCGGCCAGGACCGGGTCGTCGACAGCGGCCAGGTAGCGCGACGGATGCGGGATCGTCGGCGAGATGGCCGCGAACGCGACCTGCGCGCCTGCTCTGCGTGTGACCCGGGCCGCGAGGCCGATCTTGCGCAGCGTCGCGGCGAGATAGCGCGCCAGCCGGCGGCCGCGAGCGTCGCCGCCGGCGGCGACCGCCACCGCAGCTCCGCGGGCACCGGCGTCGGCGACCAGCCGGCTCGCCTCGACGAGGTCGGCGTCGCCGTCGCGGTCGCCGAACGGAC
>DATABV010000224.1:0-3575 GCA_036259395.1 Thermoleophilaceae bacterium
TGCCGACCCCGCCGACGACGTTCTCGTCGGGAATCCGCGCCTCCTCGATGAAGAGCTCGTTGAACTCCTCCTCGCCGGTGATCTGGCGCAGCGGCCGCACCTGGACGGCCTCCTGCTCCATGTCCATCAGGAAGTAGGTCAAACCCTGGTGCTTCGGCGCGTCGGGATCGCTGCGCGCCACGAGCATGCACCACTTGGCGTGGTGGGCGAACGTCGTCCAGACCTTCTGACCGGTGACCACCCACTCGTCGCCGTCCTTGACCGCGCGCGTCTTCAGCGACGCCAGGTCGGAGCCCGACTCCGGCTCGGAGAAGCCCTGACACCAGATCTCGTCGCCAGACAGGATCGGCTCGAGGTAGCGCCGCTTCTGCTCCTCGCTGCCGTGGGCGATCACGACCGGCCCGCCCATCACGAGGCCGAGCACGTTGGCGGCCGACGGCGCCTTGGCGCGCGCCATCTCCTCGCCGAAGATCGCCTGCTCGATCAGCGTCGCGCCGCGGCCGCCGAACTCCTCCGGCCAGGACAGGCCGGCGTAGCCCTGGTCGTGGAGCTTGCGCTGCCAGGCGAGCCGGAACTGCCATGCCGCCTCGTCGCCGGGCGGCTCCTCGCCCGGGTGGTTGTCGGCGAGCCAGCCGCGCAGCTCGTCCCGAAATGCCTGCTCGCTGGGCGAGAGGGTCAGGTCCACGACGCGACCCTAGCGCAGATTGGCCGGGCGGCCAGGAAGCGGATCAGCGCGGGTTCGAGCGCGGGCCGAGGCCGTGCAGCAGCCGCCGCGCGATGCCCTCGAGCGTCCGCTTGCCGTACTCGTGGCTCGGGAACGCGGTGCTGAGGATCGCGACCGCGATCCGCCGCTTGCCGCGCCGCAGCAGCGCGATCTGGTGGTCGACCTCGCCGTAGTCGCCCCAACCGCCCTTGAAGTGGAGGCGCCAGCCGGGATGCGGCACGCGGGCGATCCCCCAGCGCTGTTCGGGCACGATCGCGCCCAGGAGGCGCAGGGCCGTGTCGCGGTGGCGGCGCACCACATAGCGGTCGATGCGCAGGAACAGCTTGCTCTGACCGGCCGCCGTGATCTGGGTGTCACCCCAGCTCGGCATGGTCGCGAAGCGCCGCATCCCGACGCGGTCGGCGAGGCGCTCGAGCGCCCCGTTGCCAACGAGCTCGCGCACGCGCGTCGCCGCAAGGTTGTCCGACCAGCGAACCATCGGGTTCAACAGCGCGTGGTCGGCAGCGTTCAGCGGACGTCCCCGCACGCTCTCGTGGTTGAGGTAGGCGACCATCAGCATCGCCTTGACGACGCTGGCCGAGCGATAGACGCGCTGGGCGTCGGAGCGGTAGAGCCTGCGCGGCGTACGAACCGCAAACGAGATCGTGCCGATCCGCTGCGCCGCATAAGCGCGGGCCGCCTCGAGACCGGGGCGCCAGCGCTCCAGGTCCGGAGCCGCCGCAGCTGGGCCGGCGGCTGCGAGAACCGCGATCGCTGCCAGGACGGCTGCCGAGCGCCTCATGCGCGGACGGTACCCGTGCCGACCGGCCGCTCGTCGCGGCGGGCGACAGTGGGCGGATTCCGGCGACATTGCGGCCGGAATCCGCCCAGCGCGCCGCGGCTGCTGCGAACATCGATGGCCATGGCCACGCCGGAGCAGCAGCGAATCCCGCCCGTCGGGATCGAGGGCAGCGCGCTCAAGGGACCGTTCGCGGTCGGCGAGTACGCGGAGGCGCTGCGCGGCCAGCTGCGCGGCTTCGCGCGCGTGCAGGTCTTCGGCGAGGTCTCGAACCTGGGGATCCGCGCCAAGGCCGTCTACTTCGAGCTGCGCGACGAGCGCGGCGCGCTGCCCTGCTCGATGTGGCGCGACGACTACGACAAGGCGGCGGTCGAGCTAGAGAACGGCGCCCAGGTCGTGCTCGCCGGCGGCTGCGACTACTACCCGGGCAGCGCCACCTCGTCGCCGTCGTTCTCCTTCCGCGCGACCGGGCTCAAGCTCGCGGGCGAGGGCGAGCTGCTCGCTCAGATCGAGCGACTGCGCCGCCGGCTGCACGGCGAGGGCCTGTTCGAGCCCCAGCAGCGGCTGCCGCGCCCCGCCCTGCCGCGCTCGATCGGCGTCGTCACCGGCGAGGGCGGCAAGGCACGCGACGACGTGCTCGCCGGCCTGCGCCGTCGCGGCTGGGCCGGCCGCCTGGTCTGGGGCTTCGCCCCCGTTCAGGATCGCCGCGCCGCGCCGGCGATCTCACGCGCGATCCAGGATCTCGCCGCGGTTGCCGAGGTCGAGGTGATCGTCGTCGCGCGCGGCGGCGGCTCGGTGATGGACCTGATGGCCTTTTCCGACGAGACGCTCTGCCGGACCGTCGCCCTGCTGCCGGTCCCGGTGATCGCCTCGGTCGGCCACCACACCGATCGCACGCTGATCGACGACGTCGCGGCCGTCTCGTGCTCGACGCCGACCCACGCGGCGGAGTCGGCCGTCCGGGTCGACGTGAACGAGGCCCGCGCCAACGCACTCGCCACGGCGCGTCGTCTCGACAGCTGCGGCCGCCGCGCCGTCGTCAGCCGCGCCCGCCACCTCGCGGCGCTCTCACGTGCCCCGAACCAGCACATCGCTCGCCAGCGCGGCTGGCTCCATCAGAAGACCCGCGAGCTGCGCGCCGCGAGCAACCGCCAGCTCGCCGTCCGCGCCGAGCGTACCGACCGCCACCGGCTCGTGATCGACCGCAAGGCCGAAGCCGCCAAGCAGGAGCCGGAGCAGATGCTGAAGCGGGGCTACGCCTTGGTCGAGGACGGTCGCGGCGAGCTGGTCACGAGCGCAGGGACCGCGCGCAGGCTGCGCGACTTGAGCGTGCGCTTCCACGACGCCAGCGTCCGCGCCAAGGTCGACGACGGCTGATCTGGCCTAGCGACGTGCGGCGCCTCAGCTGGCCGCGCGGGCGGCGTCGAGCTCCTGCTGCACCGTCTCGGTCTGGTTCGGTATCTGCAGCCGCCGCTCGAGGATGGGCACCGCCTCGTCGGCCCGTCCCGCGAGCCGCAGCGAGCGACCGAGGTTGTAGAGCGCGTAGGCGTAGGTGAGGTCCTGCGATCCCTCCGGATAGGCCGCGACAGCCTGCTCGAGCAGGGGGATCGCCCCCTCGTAATCCCCCGCCTGCATCAGCTCGTAGCCACGCTCGTTGAGCGCGGCGGGATCACCGGTCACCGGCTCGGACTGCGCCTCGGGCTCCTGCTCCGGCTCGGGCTCCGGCTGCGGGGCAGGCCGTGCCTTCGGCGGCGACTCGCCACCTTGCGCAATCTTGCGATCCGCCTTCCCCGATCCCTTCCGGTCGGAGCGGGCCCCGTTCGCTGCCGCGCCGTTGCCCGCCCGCTCGCTCGTGGTCTCGCGGCCGTCGTCACCGCCGCCGCTCAGCGCGGCGACGCCGATCGCCGCCGCCACCAGCACCAGCGCCAGCGCCGCGAACGGCACCCAAGCGCGCCGACGCGCTGGTCGAGGCCCGGCGGTCGACCGACCCGCGTCGTCGTCGCGTCGCGGTGGCTCGGCAGGCGGCGCGGCCCACGCATCGCCCGGCGCGCCCTGCGACCCGACCGCCGCGGC
>DATABV010000225.1:0-5443 GCA_036259395.1 Thermoleophilaceae bacterium
CCCCCCCCCCCCGCTTGCTTCCCTCTCCCGCATTGGCCGTCGCCTGCATCGCCCTGTTCGTCGCGCTGGGCGGAGTTTCCTATGGCCTCGCCACGGGATCGATCGACACCCGCGAGATCCGTGACAACACCATTCGCAGCAAGGACGTCCGCAACAACAGCATCTACACGCGCGACATCCGCAACAACGACGTTCGCGACATCGACATCCGCAACGGCACGATCAAGGGCCGCGACGTCGCCAGAGGGACCTTGACCGGCGACAACATCAACATGCGGAAGCTGGGCCAGGTGCCCGACGCCGCGGCGCTGGGCGGGCGACCGGCCGCCGACTACGCGCTGGCCAGCGCCCCGGAGCCGGTCCTGTTCGTGGCAGGCGTCTCGCCGGCAGCCCCGGGCGATCTCGCGCCCGGCTTCTGGAAGCACGATGCGACGGTCTACCTGCAGGGCTCGGTCAGCGGCAGCGGCAGCCTCTTCACGCTGCCCGAGGGCTACCGACCGGCTGGGAACGCCCACTTCCGTGTCCCGGCCGCGCTTCCGGCCGGCGAGACGACGGTGACGGTCAGCGCGTCGGGCGTCGTCTCGAGCGCGGATCCCCAGCCGGCGCTCGACGGAATCTCGTTCCGGGCCCCGTAGCGGGCGCGGCGCGAGGTCTATACCTCGACGACGACCGGCAGGACCATCGGGCGGCGCTTGCGCTTCTTGTAGACGAAGGCCGCCAGGTCGTCGTGCAGGCGCGTCTGGATCAGGTCGATCTCGCGGATGTCGTCCTGGGCGCTGCGCGCCAGCGACCCGATGACTGCGCCGCGCAGGTCGACCATGAACTGGTCCTGCTCGTCGACGAACGGCACCCCGCGGAAGATGATCTCGGGCTCGGCGACCGAGCGGCCGCTCTGCTCGGACACGGTCGCGACCACGATGAAGATGCCGTCCGCGGACAGCATCCGCCGATCGCGCAGCGCGACGTCTTCGACGTCGCCAACGTCGACGCCGTCGACGAAGATCATCCCGGCCTGCTCGGGCTCGCCGAATGCCGCGCCGCCGGCGTCGATCTCCAACGGGATCCCGTTGTCGCCGCTGAAGATCGCATCCGGCTCGATCCCGACCGCCATTGCCAGCTCGCCGTGCAGCTTGATCCGCTTGTAGTCGCCGTGGACCGGCAGCACGTAGCGCGGGTTCGTCAGGTTGAGCATCAGCTTCAGCTCCTCGGCGTAGCCGTGCCCCGAGGCGTGGATCGGCGCCTCGCGTGGCGTCACGACGTCGGCCCCGATGTGGAAGAGGCGGTCGATCGTGTCGTTGACCGCGCGCTCGTTCCCGGGGACCGGCGTCGCCGAGAAGACGACGGTGTCGCCCTGGTGCAGCTTGACGTGCTGATGGTCGCCGTGGGCCATCCGGCGCAGGGCCGACAGCGGCTCCCCCTGGCTGCCGGTCGACAGGATGATCAGCTTGTGATCGGGAAAGTCCTCGATCTCACGCGGCTCGACCAGCATGCCCTCCGGGATGTGGATGTGGCCGAGCTGGCTGCCGATGTTGACGTTCTTGCGCATCGATCGCCCGACCAGCGCCACCTTGCGCCCCAGCACCTCGGCGGCGTCCACGACCTGCTGCACGCGGTGGATGTTGGAGGCGAACGACGTGACGACGATCCGGCCCTCACAGCGCGCGAACGTCTCCTCCAGCTTCGGCCCGACGAGCGACTCCGACAGCGACCAGCCGCCGCGGTCGGCGTTGGTCGAGTCGCCGCAGAGCAGCAGCACCCCGTCGCTGCCCAGCTCGGCGAGCCGCGCGATGTCGGCCGGGACGCCGTCCACCGGTGTCTGGTCGAACTTGTAGTCGCCGGTTATCAAGGTCGTGCCGAGGTCGCAGGTCAGCGCGTAGGCGAACATGTCCGGGATCGAGTGCGCCAGCTTGACCGGCTCGACGTCGAAGGGGCCGGCGGACTTGACGTCGCCGGGCCGGACATAGGTCACCTCGGCGTCGAGCTTGTGCTCGTCGAGCTTGGAGCGCGCCATCGCCATCGTCAGCGGGCCGCCGTAGATGCGCGGCGCGATGTCGAGCTCGCGCAGCACGTAGGGCAGCGCGCCGATGTGGTCCTCGTGCCCGTGCGTGATGAAGATCGCCTCGATGTCGTCCGCGCGGTCGCGCAGGTAGGCGAAGTCCGGCAGCACGAGATCGATCCCGAGTTGGTCGGGTGCCGGGAAGCGCAGGCCGGTGTCGACCACGACGATCCGGTCCTCGTATTCGAGGACGGTCATGTTCTTGCCTATCTCCCCCAGCCCGCCGAGCGGAAGGACCCGCAGCTTGCCCGCCAAGCTAGACCCGCTCCCGGCCCGCTGACTGATTTCCGGCCGACCGGCCAGGCGCCCCGGGGGGCCCGGGGGGCGCGAGCCCCCCGACCTTCTCCAGCCCGCTGCGGATCTTGTCTAGCTCGTCGGCGGAGGCCTCGACCATCGGCAGCCGGACACCGCCAACGTCGTGGCCGAGCAAGTTGAGCGCCGCCTTGACCGATACGCACGCCGGCGCGACGGCCAGCGCGTCATAGAGCGGCGCGAGGCGCTCCTCGATCGCATGACGCTCGGTCGGCTCGTCGACCATCCGGCGCATCTCGGCGGCGACCAGGTGCGACGCGACGAGGATGCCGCCGGCCCCCCCAAGGTCGAGCACCGCACCGAGCATGTCGTCGTTGCCGGCGAGCAGGTCGAGACCGTCGATCGGCGCGAGGTCGTCGGCGCGCGCCTGCTTTACCGCCACGACGTTTTCGATCTGCGCGAGCTCGGCGAGCAGGTCGTTCGGCATGTCGACGCCGGTGCGCGCCGGGATGTTGTAGGCGACGATCGGCAGGTCGGTCGAGCCCGCGACCGCCTGGAAGTGCGCCAGCAGGCCGCGCCGGTTCGGGCGGTTGTAGTACGGCGCGACCACCAGCGCCGCGTCGACGCCGGCAGCCGCCGCGCGGGCGGTGAGCTCGACCGCGTGGCGGGTGTCGTTCGACCCCGTTCCCGCGATCACCGGCGCATCGGGCCGCTCGGCGCGCGAGACTTCGATGCCGATGTCCCAGATCCGCGCCTTCTCGTCGTCGCTCAGCGTCGACGCCTCACCCGTCGTGCCGGTCAGCACCAGGCCATCGGACCCGTTCGCGAGCAGGTGGCGGACGAGCCGCGCGGTCGATTCTTCGGCAAGCGCGCCGTCTGAGTCGAACGGCGTGACCATCGCCGTGAGGATGCCCGAGACCGTCACGCTGGCCACATTACCGTGCCTGCCTGGCCACGGCATGGCGCTTGCAGACTGGTCAGACCGTCTGTCGGAAATGTCACAATGGACGGTCGGAGATGACTGAGCGCGACCAAAGCCACCGCACCACCGTCCAGAAGCTCGGCGTCAAGGAGGGCGAGCGGATCGAGGTGATCGGAGACGTCGGCCCCGGCCTACGCGACGGCGTCAAGGCCGCGATCGGGCGCGGCCTCGTGCGTGCCGGCGAGCTCGACGGAGCGATCGTGCTGGTCGAGAGCCTCGACGAGGCCAAGGAGACGCTCGTTCGCTATCGCGCGCGGATCAAGGACTCCGGCTATCTCTGGGTGATCACGCGCAAGCGCGGGCACGACCACTATCTCGACCAGATGAAGATCGTCCCGGTGGCGAAGCGAGTCGGGATGATCGACAACAAGACGTGCTCGATCGACGACGAGCGCTCCGGCATCCGCTTCGTCGTGCCCCGCGCGCTGCGCAAGGACGCGGCCGACGCGGCCTAGAGAACAGCCGGCGGAGGAGCGCAGCCGGACCGGTCCCCCGGCTACGCGGCGCAGCTAGCGGGAGCGAGGTCCGGCGAGCGCCGCAGCTACAGAATCGTCTCGAGGCCGAACGCCGGCGAGTGGTCCAGTTGGCCGACGCGGCGGACGGCGAGCAGGACGCCGGGCATGAACGATTCGCGCGAGATCGAGTCATGGCGCACGCTCAGCGTCTGACCCAATCCACCGAAGACGACCTCCTGGTGGGCGACGAGGCCGGGCAGGCGAATCGAGTGGATCGGGTCGTGGACGTTGCCGCCCGCGCCTGCGATCAGCTCGGCCGTGCGTGCCGCGGTGCCCGACGGCGCGTCGAGCTTGCGGTCGTGGTGCAGCTCGACGATCTCGCACTCCGGCATGTGCGGGGCGATCAGCTTTGCCGCCTCCATCATCAGGACGGCGCCGATCGCGAAGTTCGGCGCGACGAAGAGGTTCGCGCTGCCGACGCCGCTCAGCTCGCCGAAGTCGGCGCCCGTCGTGCCCATCACGCAGTGGACGCCGGCCTCGAGGCACTGGCGCGCGTTGTCGAGGGCCGTGTCGGGCCGGGTGAAGTCGACGACGACTTCGGCATCGCCCAGCACCGCCCCGAGCTCGGTTCCCAGCGCCGGGTCAGCGCGGCCCGTCAGCTCCATGTCGTCCGCGCCCTCGACAGCCCGGCAGACCTCCTCCCCCATCCTGCCGGCGGCGCCGGAGACGGCGACGCGGATCACGCCGCGAGTGCCTCGCTGAGCGGGGCCAGGGCGCTGCGGAAGGAGTCCTCGCTGGCTCCGACGCCGGCCGCCGACAGGCGCTCCGGCGCGTAGAGCTCGGCCGCGAGTGCCGCCAGGTCGTCGAGCGTCACCGCGTCGAGCGCGGCCAGGATCTCGTCGAGCGTCAGGACGGGGACGCCCATCAGCACCGAGCTGCCGAGCCGGTTCATCCGTGCGAGCGTCGACTCCATCGAGAGCGTCGTGCGGCCCTTGACGTTCTCGCGTGCCCGCTCGAGCTCGTCGGCGCTTACGCCGTCGACGGCGATGCGCTCGAGCTCGCGGGCGATGATCCCCATCGCCTCGGCGACGTTGTCCGGTCGCGTGCCGACGTAGATGCCGACCTGGCCGCTGTCGACGAACTGGCTCGCATACGAGTAGACGGAGTAGGCGAGGCCGCGCTTCTCGCGGACCTCCTGGAACAGGCGCGACGAGGTCGAGCCGCCGAGGACCGTGTCGAGGATCCGCAGCGCGAAGCGCCGCTCGTCGTCGCGCGCGATGCCTGGCCCGCCGACGCAGAGGTGGTACTGCTCGGTCTCCTTTGCGTGGAAGCAGCGGCGCGGCGTGATCTCCGCCGGCGCCGCCTCGGCCGGACCGTCGACGCCCGGTGCGGTGCTGCAATCGAGCTTCTCGCGCGCAAGCTCGACGAGTCGCTCATGGTCGACGTTGCCGGCGGCTGCTAGGACCAGGTTGCCGCCGACATAGCGCTCGTCGTGGAACGCCGCGATCTCGGGCACCGGCACCGACGAGACCACGTCGGCGCGTCCGATGATCGGGCGCCCGAGCGGATGGTCGCCGAAGACCGCCGTCGAGAGCACGTCGTGAACCTTGTCCTGCGGCTCGTCCTCGTACATCGCGATCTCCTCGATCACGACGTCGCGCTCGGAGTCGATGTCCGGGTAGGTCGGGTGCAGCACCA
>DATABV010000226.1:0-8708 GCA_036259395.1 Thermoleophilaceae bacterium
GGCGCTCGAGCGCCGTCCCGGCTCTGCCGCGGCGGTCCTCCGCGGCGATTGCCAGCACGCGCTCGGCACGCCCGGCCGTGACGGCGTCAGCAGCGCAGCGCAGGGCCTGCAGCCCGCCGCGCGTCGACCCGCCGAGCGTCGTCGTCTCGCAGCCTGGTGGGACGCGCAGCGCACGCGCCACCAGCCCGGCAGCCGACGGCTCGCCGTAGGGAGCGGAGCAGGTGGCCAGCACGACGGCGCCGACGTCCTCGGCCGCCACGCCCGCGGCGGCCAGCGCTCGACCGGCGGCCTCGACGGCCATCGTCACGACGTCCTCGTCGAAGTCGGGCACCGCGAGCGGCGGTCCCGCGGAGTCCGGCGCCTGAGGATCCCAGTGGCGCCGCAGCTCGCCGCTGTCGACGCGACCGGCCGGCACGTATGCCGCCAGGGCGCGGACGACCGCGCGATCACCGGCCGGCCTAGCCACCCGAGCGCAGCCCCAGCGCCAGCTCCCCGATCAGCGCACGGTCCAGGTCGTTGCTGCCCTCGACGATCTGCAGCACCTTGGCGTCGCGGTACATGCGCGCGACGCGGTACTCGCTCGACGCGCCGTAGGCGCCGTGGATCTGCACGGCGTCGGAGGCCGAACGCGCCGCCACGTCGCTGGCGTACATCTTCGCCATGCTGGTCAGCTTGCGCGCCCGCTCGCCGCGGTCGAGCGCCTCGGCACAGCGGCCGACGAGCAGCGTGGCCGTCTCGAGGCCGACCGTCATGTCGGTGATCTTCGACTGGACAAGCTGGAAGTCGGCGATCGGGTGGCCGAACGCGTTCCGCTCGAGCGCGTAGGCGACCGAGTCGTCGAGGCAGGCGTGGATCACGCCGACCGAGCGGGCGGCCACGCCCAGCCGTCCACGCTCGACGGCGGTCATCGCGACCGGGAAGCCGCCGCCCTCCTCGCCGAGCAGCGCGTCGGCGCCGAGGCGGACGTCGGCTAGCGAGACCTCGCCGGTCGACAGTGGCCTGAAGCCGAGCTTGTCCTTGTACGGCGTGAGTGTGAGCCCCGGCGTGTCGCGCGGGACGATGAAGGCGGTCACGCCGCGGTGGCGCAGCGAGCGATCGAAGGAGGCGAAGGTGACGAAGAAGCTCGCGACGTCGAGGTTCGAGATCCAGGCCTTGGCGCCGTTGATCACGAACTCGTCGCCGTCGCGGACGTAGGTCGTCTGCATCCCCGCGACGTCGCTGCCGGAGTTCGGCTCGGTGACCGCCGCGGCACCGAACGTCTCGCCGCGGGCCAGCGGCGCGAGCCAGCGCTGCTTCTGCTCCTCGGTGCCGAACGAGGCGATGCTCGCCCCGACGAGCCCGGACGGCATCGAGACGAGCGTCCCGAGCACCTGACAGGCCTTGCTGACCTCGGTGACCAGCTCGGCGAAGGTGACGTAGTCGAGCCCCAGCCCTCCGTACTCAGGGTCGACGACGCCGCCGAAGATGTTCAGCTCGGCCATCGCCGCGAGCAGGTCGCGCGGCAGCTGCTCAGCTTGGTCGTAGGCCGCGGCGCGCGGAGCGATCTCCTGGCGGGAGAAGTCGGCGACCGCCTCCAGCAGCGCCTTCTTCTCCGGGATTCCAACGACCGCCATATCTGATCATAATAATACCTAATCGCAGCTATGGCTGCAAGGCGAGCAGGCGACCGGCGGCCTCACGCGCCGTCTGCCCGATGGCGACACCGCGCTCGCGAGCCGGCGCGTTGCAGGCGCTGACCACGCCATCGCGGTAGGTACTCAGGCCGTCGCCCATCCGGGCGGTCAGCGCGTCGACTGCCGCCCCGGCAAGGCCCTCGCGCTCGACGATCGCGAGCCCGGCGATGCCCGCGTCGTCGCGGCCGCGGCCGCCGTCGGAGCAGACGAAGCCGCGCGGACGGACGTCGAGCAGGTAGGGCACCGCGCTGCGGCCGGTATGGCCGGCGGTGCAGAGCACGTTGCGATCGCGGTCCTCGGGCAGGCCGAAGGCGATCGAGTCGGTGCAGACGACCTGGGCGCCGTCGGGCGCCGTCTCGACCACCGTCCGGTGCGAGATCTCATCCGCCGGCCGGGCGACGGGATCGCGCTCGAGCAGCAGCTCGCAGGCCTCGGCGACCGCCATCCCCGCCGTCACGCCGACACTCTCGGCGGGCGCGTTGACGCGGCTGAGCCGGCCCGACCGCCAGACGTCGACGCCGTCGCCGAGATGGACCGACATCACCGCCGCGGCGGCAGCGGGGATCCCGAGCGCCTCGAGGTACCAGAGGCCGGCGATGCCGGCGCCGTCCTTGCCGATCGCGCAGTCGACGCCGATCGCCGCGCGCGGGGCGCGCTCGGCGACGAAGCGGGCCGGCAGCACGCCGCAGTACGACGCGGCGACGATGACGTCGGCGGCGCGGTTGGCCTCGGCGACGTGGTAGGCCGAGTCGACCGCGACGACCCGGCCCCGCGCCGATGACGCGACCACCGTCTGGCCCGGCGGGCTGGGCGCGCCGCCGGCCGCGCTCACGACCAGACGTTCTCCCAGCGCAGCTCGCGGTCGAGCAGCTGCTTGTAGTGGCGCTGCAGGTAGCCGACGTAGGCGTCGATGTGCTCGCGCATCCGGCTCTCGGCGAGCGCGGCGTCGCGCTGCTCGATCGCCTCGAGGATCGATCCGTGGACCTCCAGCACGTGCTGGCGCGAGCGCTTCGGGTAGTCGACGCCGAGCGCGGTCCCGTCGGTGATCCAGCCCAGCGAGGCGAGCAGGTGCTCGAAGAGCTGGTTGCCCGAGACGTGCGCGATCAGGTCGTGGAAGGCGCGGTTCTCCTCGAGGAAGTCCGGCAGGCTGTCGAGCACCTCGCCCATCCGCTCGACCGACGCGCGCAGCTGGTCGAGCTGCTCCTCGGAGACCAACACGGCGGCGCGCGCGGCCATCGCCGGCTCGACGATCTGGCGCGCCTCGACGACCGTGCGGTAGGGCGCGCCGGTGACCTGCAGCAGCAGCGCGAGCGTGCTCGCGAGGTAGCGCGGGTCGGGCGAGGTGACGACCGGCCCGCCGCGCGGGCCCGGCTTGATCGTCAGCACGCCCTGGCTCTCGAGGTAGCGCAGCGCCTCGCGCAGCGTCCCGCGCGCGACGCCGTACTCGTTGAGCATCTCCTGCTCGGGGGGCAGCATCACGCCCGGCTCGAGGCCGCGCTCGGTGATCTCCGAGACGATCCGCTGGGCGAGCAGCATCGCGGTCTTGCGCGGCTTGTAGTTGCGTCGCGCGCGCGCCGCGACGCTGCCGCTGATCAGGACGCTCACGCGCGGCCCCCGGCCGGCACCGGCAGCTCGTCGCCGGCCAGGCCGCGCTCCAGCGCGAGCCGGCGCAGCTCGGCCTTACGGACCTTCCCCGAGGGCGTCTTGGGCAGGTCGTCGACCAGCCGGACGTAGCGCGGCAGCGCGAACGCCGGCAGTCGCCTGACGCACCAGTCGTGGACGTCCTCCCGTGACGCCCCATCCGTGCACACCGTAAACAGCATGACCTCGTCCTCTCCCGCGTCGACGTCGGCCGCAACCGCGATCGCCGCACATTCGATTACCCCTGGGTGATCCAAGACCGCCTGCTCGATCTCGTACGAGCTTATGTTCTCGCCACGACGGCGGATCGCGTCCTTGAGCCGATCGACGAAGTAGAACCAGCCGTCGGCGTCGCGTCGCAGCCCGTCGCCGGTGTGGAACCAGAGGTTGCGAAACGCCTCCGCGGTCTTGTCGGCCATCCCGTAGTAGCCGATGCAGGTAGTCCACGGCTGCCGCGGACGGACGACCAGCTCGCCGGTCTGCCCGACCGCCACCTCCTCGTCCGTCTCGGGATCGACGAGCCGGACGTCGAACCAGTCGGCGTTGACCTTCCCGCAGGCGCCCGCCGGGCGCTCGACTCCGTACGGGGTCATGATCGGCATCGAGGTCTCGGTCAGCCCGAAGACCTCGACGAACGCGTCGATCCCGAAGCGCTCGCGGAATCCGTCGAGGATCGACGAGGCCGTCGGCGCCGCGAACACGCAGCGGAGCTCGTTCTCGCCGTCGTCGGGGCGCGCCGGCTGCTTCCAGACGAAGTCCATCATCACGCCGACGAAGTTCGTCACGGTCGCGCCAGAGTCGCGCACCCAGTCGATCCAGCGGCTGGCGCTGAAGCGCTCGCGCAGCACGAAGCGCGCGCCGGCGATCAGCGCCGGCAGCGCCGCCAGGAACTGCGCGTTGCCGTGGAAGAGCGGGCCGACCGAGAGGTAGGCGTCGGCGTCGGTCAGCCGCGTCAGCGAGACGCACTCGTCGGCGAAGAAGACCATCTGGGCGTGCGGCATCATCACGCCCTTCGAGAGGCCGGTCGTGCCGGAGGTGAAGAACACCGACGCGAGGTCGTGCGGCCGCACCTCGGGCAGCGGCGCCGGCGTGGTGGACTCCAGCGCGGCGAACGGCTCGACCGCCCAGCCCTTGGCGGCCAGGGCCTGCGTCGCGGTCGCCTGGCGCTCGGCGTCGCCGACGAGGTAGAAGCGCTCGATCGTCGCGCAGGCCTCGGCGCTCTCGACGAACCGCTCGGCGAGCTCGGCGTCGATCACCGCGAAGCGCGGCGCGGTCGTGCGCACCTGGTGCTCGAGGAAGGAGCCGCGGTAGGCGGTGTTGATCGGGACCTCGGCCATGCCCGCGCAGGCGGAGCCGAACCAGGCGAAGACCACCTGCGGCGAGTTCGGCGCCATCACCAGCAGCCGGTCGCCCGGCTCGCCGCCGGCGGCGATCAGCCCGGAGGCGATCCGCTCGGCGCGCGCGAGGACCTCGGCGTAGCTGTGACGCTCGCCGGCGCCCGGCGCGTCGAGGTAGATGCTGTCGCCATGCGTCCGCGCCCGCTCGCGCAGCACCCAGGGCACCGTCCAGCAGGCGCGGTCCGCGAAGGTCGGCGCGTACTCCTCGTAGACGTTCACGCGTCCTCCCGCGGCGCGCGCCCGGGGAAGCGCGGCTTGCGCTTCTCGAGGAACGCCTGCGCGCCCTCGCGCATGTCCTCGGAGCCGGCGGCCTGGGCGAGCATCCCGAGCCCGGACAGGAACGACCCGCGGCAGGCGTCCCACCAGACGTTCGAGCTGATCTTCGCGATCTCGAGGTAGCGCGGGCTGAGCGCCAGCAGCTCGTCCGCCCAGCGCCCGACCTCGGCCTCGAGCTCGGCATCGGCGACGACCGCGTTGACCATCCCCAGCTCGTGCGCCTGGCGCGCGTCGTAGGGGCGGCAGAGCAGCGAGATCTCCTTGGCGCGCTTCTCGCCGGCGATCAGCGCGAGCATGTTCGTCCCGCCGAGCACGGGCGCACTGCCAACTCGCGGCCCGGTCTGGCCGAAGCGCGCGCTCTCGGCGGCGATCGCGAGGTCGCACGCGACGACGAGCTCGTTGCCGCCGCCGAAGGCCGCGCCGTTGACCGCGGCGATCACGGGTCGCGGGTGGCGGCGGATCGTGTCGTAGAGGTCAAGCGACGCCTGGAACAGGCTGCGCAGCTCGGTCTCGCTCGCCTCGGCGAGGTTGGCCAGGTAGCCGCCGGCGCAGAACGCCCTGCCGGTCCCGGTGATCGCGACCACGCCCGCATCGGCGGTCTTGTCGAGCGCCGCGATCAGCTCCCGCGCCGTCGCGAGGTCGTAGGCGTTCATCCGCTCGGGCACGTCGAGCGTGACCCAGGCGACCTCGGCGCGCCGTTCGACGCGAACGACGGGCCCTCCCTCGGCGTTGACGCCGCGCTCCGCTGCAGCCATGATAATCATTATGCCTCAAATGCCCATCGCTCGTCTAGAACCCGCGTACCTCGAGCTCCAGCGGGAGGCGCGTGCCCTGGCCGAGAGCGTGGAGCCCTTCGCTGCCGAGGCCGACGAGTCGAGCGCGGTGGACGCGCGCGTGCTCGACCGGCTGCGCGCGAGCGGCCTCTGCGGCGTAGCGGTGCCCGCCGGCTGGGGCGGCCGCTCGGAGTCGGTCGACCCGCTCGCGGTGGCGGTCGTCCGCGAGGCGCTGATGGGCAGCTCCTCGCAGCTCGACTCGCTGTTCGCGCTGCAGGGCATCGGCAGCTACGCGATCGCGCGCGGCGGCAGCGACGCCCAGCGCGACCGCTGGCTGCCCGACGTCGCCGGTGGTGCGGTGCTCGCGGGCCTGGCGCTCACCGAGCGCGATGCCGGCTCGGACCTCAAGGCGGTCGCCACGACGCTGCAGCCGACCGCCGACGGCCTGATGCTGCGCGGCGAGAAGTCGTTCATCTCGAACGCCGGCGCCGCGGGCTTCTACACCGTCCTCGCGCGTGAGGACGCGGGCCTCTCGCTGGTGCTGGTCGAAGCCGACGCGCCCGGCGTCTCGGTCACCCGGACCCAGGAGATCATCGCCCCGCACGTGCTCGGGGACCTCCACTTCGACGGCGTGATGCTGCCGCCGTCGGCGCGGATCGGCGCGCCGGGGGGCGGTCTCGAGCTGGTCCTCGCGACGCTCGGCGTCTTCCGCGCGTCGGTCGCCGCGGCCGCGGTCGGGCTCGCTCAGGCGGCGCTCGAGGAGGCGACCCGCCACGCGGCGTCGCGCAGCCAGTTTGGCCGTCCGCTCGCCCGCCACGGCCCGGTCGCCGCGCTGCTCGCCGACTCGTGGACGGAGATCGAGATGGCGCGCCTGCTCACCTACCGCGCCGCCGAGCTCGCGCGCGACGACCCGCAGGGCGCGCTGAACTGGTCGTCAATGGCAAAGCTGGCGGCGACCGAGATGGCCTCGCGCGTCGTCGACCGCTCGGTCCAGGCGATGGGCCGCTGGGGACTCTCGCGCGACCGCAAGATCGAGCGGCTCTACCGCCAGGCACGCCCGATGCGTATCTACGAGGGCGCCTCCGAGGTGCTGCGGCTCGGGATCGCGCGAACGCTGGTGGACACGCTCGAATGAGCGGCTACGGACTCGACGGGCGGGTCGCGATCGTCACCGGCGCGAGCCGTGGGCTCGGTCTCGCCGCCGCCCGTGCCCTGCTCGCGGAGGGCGTCCGCGTCGTCGCCGCCGCGCGCTCGGCCGATGCGCTCGACACGCTCGCGGCCGAGCACCCCGGCCAGGTCGAGGCGGTCGCGTGCGACATGCGCGACGTCGACGCCGTCGCGGCGCTGCCGGGGATCGCGCTCGACCGCTGCGGCGGCCTCGACGTGCTCGTCAACAACGCCGGCATCGCGCCGGCGGGGGCCTTCGACGAGCAGCGCCTGGAGACCTGGCGCGAGGTGCTCGACGTCAACGTGCTCGCGCCGGTCGCCCTGACCCGCGCCGCCGCCCCCCACCTACTCGACCAGGGCGCCGGCAAGGTGATCAACGTCGCCTCGACCTCGGGCCTGCTCGGCAAGCCGACCCTCGCCGCCTACTCGGCCTCGAAGGGCGCGCTGATCCAGTTCACCAAGGCGCTGGCAGCCGAGTGGGCCGCGCGCGGGATCCAGGTCAACGCGATCGCCCCGGGCGCCTTCGAGACCGACGCCCAGCAGGCGGTGCTCGACTCCCCGGAGGTGCTCGCTCGCCGGCTCCGCAAGATCCCGGCCGGGCGGATGGGCCAGCCCGGCGAGATCGGCCCGCTGGTCTGCTGGCTCGCGTCGAACCAGTCGGATTTCGTCAGCGGCGCGACGCTCGTGATCGACGGCGGTGAGAGCTCGAAGCTCTGACGGATGGTTATCGACGCCCACACCCACGTCTGGCCCGACGCGATCGCCGGGCGCGCGCTCGCGGGCTCGGTTCGCGACCTCGAGCGCTTCGGCGACGGACGCGTCGACAGCCTGATCGCCACGATGGACGCGGCCGGCATCGACCGCTCGGTCTGCCTCGGCGTGGCGAACAGCGGCGACCGCGTCGAGGCCGCCAACCGCTTCGCAGGCTCGCTCGACCGCGACCGGCTGATCGGCTTCGGGTCGATCCACCCCGACCTCAGCGCGGCCGAGAACGTCGCGAGCCTGCGTCGCCACGGCCTCGTCGGCGCCAAGTCGCACCCGCTCTTCCAGAGCTACTCGCTCGACGACCCGCGGCTGCTCGAGATCCTCGACGCCCTGCGCGGCGAGTTCGCCGTGATCGTCCACGTCGGGCCGGCGGGCGCCGACTCCGGCGCCCGCTGTACGCCGGCGATGATCCGCGACATCGCCCGCCAGCTGCCCGGGCTGGCGCTGATCGCCTGTCACCTCGGCGGCTATCGCGTGCTCGACGAGGCCGAGGACAGCGTCGTCGGATTGCCCGGCGTCTACCTCGACACCTCATGGCCGCCGAGCATCGCGACGCTCGACCGCAACCGCGTCCGCGCGGCGATCGAGCGCCATGGGCCGGAGCGGGTGCTGTTCGCCTCCGACTGGCCGATGGCCGATCCAGGGGCCGAGCTTGCGGCGGTCGAGGCGCTCGGGCTGTCCGACGCGGACACGCGGGCGATCCTCGGCGGCAACCTCGTCCGTCTGCTCAGTGAGTTGCCGGCGTCGTCAGCGGGCGGGCCCGCCACCGACTGACGCTCGCGCCGTAAGCGAGCGGGCGAGCTCGGCCAGCTCACGGACCGCCGGCGTCTCATCGGCGGGCCGCCACGCCAGCACGAGCGGCGACGGCTCGATGTCCTCGACCGTCGTGAAGCGCACCCCCGCGGTCGTCGGACCGAGCGCCGCGGCGATCGACGCCGGGACGATCGCGATCGCCTGGCCCGCGGCCACGAGGTGGAGCAGGTCGTCCCAGCCGCGCGCCCGTCCGCCGATCCGCG
>DATABV010000227.1:0-8390 GCA_036259395.1 Thermoleophilaceae bacterium
CTGCCGAACGTCCTGCGCTACCCGTTCGACGAGACCAACGTGCTGGTGGTGGCCGGGGAGGGGCCGGTCTCGGTCGGTCGGCTGCGCGCAGCGGAGGGGCGGCTGCCCCCGGCGCTGCGATCGGTCGCGCGCGACGCGGCGGCACGGTCGGGCCCGCCGCTGGCGGGCGGCGAGGTCTACACCGACGACCACGCCCCGGTCGAGTGGCTGATCGACAAGTCGATCGTCGACTACGCCGCCGACTGAGTCAGCGCATGGTGCCGCGGTCGAACGATCGCAGCAGGGCGGCGGTCCTGCGCGGCGCCTCGACCTGGGGCGTGTGCCCGACGCCCGGCAGCAGCGCCACGCGTGCGCCAGGGATAGCGCGATACTCGTCGGCCGCCTCGTCCGGCGGCACGATGACGGTGTCCTCCTCGCCGAAGATCACGAGGACCGGCAGTCCTGTCGCGGTCAGCCGCTCGGGCAGCGGCGTGTCCTGGTAGCCGGGCAGTTTGTCGGCCTCCTTGAAGGACGTGAACGTCATCCGGCGGACGTCCTCGACGAACTGGTCCGGCACCTCGAAGCCCTCGGCGAAGGCGTCGGCGAGGCCGTCACGGATCATGAAGTCGGGCGTCGTATGCCATGCGGCCTGGCCGACGACCGGCGCCGTTCCGATCTTCTGCGTGAAGGGCAGGTCGCCGTAGCCCTCGCGCGGCGACGAGTCCATGATCACCACGCCACGGGCGAGCCCGGGATTGCGCTCGGCGACGGCCGTTGCGATCGGCCCTCCGAGCGACTGGCCGACCAGCAGAGCGTCGCGTACCCCGCGGCGGCGCAGAGCGGCGGCGACCGCGTCGGCCTGGTTCTCCGCCGAGTACCCCTCGAGCGGCTTCTCCGAGCCGCCGTGGCCGAGCAGGTCGACTGAGACGACGCGGCGGTCGCCGGTCAGCAGCGGCTCCAGCTTCAGCCACCAGTGGATCGAGCAGGTGTAGCAGTGGATCAGCACGATCGCCGGGGCGCGCGCCGGCCCGCGCTCGCGGACCTGGACGTCGCCGAAGCGCGTGTCGACGATCTGCCCGACGTCCGCCGCGGCCGCCTTGGTCTGGCGGTCGGTGGTCACCGTGTTGATCGCAAGCACGATCGCGATCAGCACGAGCACGGCTAGGACGACTCGGCGCATCTGCTTCTCCCGACCTCTCGCGCGCGGCTCCCGTACGCGGCGCTGGAGGCCGCGAGCCTACAGCCAGTCGTCGAGCGGCAGCTCGGCTCCGGCGGCCGCGAGCGTCGCCGGCGTCGCGTGGGGCAGCGCGCTGACCGCAACCCCGCTCAGGCGCTCGACGGTCGCGCGGTTGGACCGCTCGATCGGCTCGGGGTCCGCGGCCCAGGGCGTCATCACGACGCCGGCGACATGCAGGCCGGCCGAGCGGGCGGCCGCGACGGTCAGCAGCGTGTGGTTGATCGTGCCGAGGCCGGTGCGGGCGACGATCACCAGCGGCACGCCGAGGTCGGCCGCGAGATCGCGTACCGAGTAGTCGAGGGTGAGGGGGACGAGCAGGCCGCCGACGCCCTCGCAGACGAGCGCGTCGACGCCGGCTGCGGCCGAGCAGGCGGTGTCGCGGAGCTGCGCCGCGTCGATCTCGCTGCCCGCCAGCTCGGCGGCGTAGTGCGGCGACACCGGCGGGCCGAAGGTCACCGGCGCGACCTCAATCGTGCTCTGGCCGGCGCTCGCCGCCGAGGCCAGCAGCTCGTGATCCGGCGGCCAGTCGCCGCTCTCCTCCGCGGTGCCGGTCACGACCGGCTTGAAGGCGGCCACCCGCTCGCCGCGAGCCGCGAGCGCGGCGCAGATCGCTCCGGCGACGACCGTCTTGCCGACGCCCGTGTCGGTGCCGGTAACGAAGACGCCGCGCATCGGCGGCGCTAGGCCGCGTCTGCGAGGCCGTCGAAGACGCGCCCGCCGGCGGCCTGCGCCGCGGCGACGTCGGCCTCGAGGGCACGGCGCTCTGCCGCCTTGCGCACCGTCTCGGGAACCGCCTTGGCGACGACCTTGGCGGCGTCGCGCAGCTCCGACTTCGTGTGCGAGGCCATCACCGTCAGGCGCAGTCGCGACGAGCCGTCGGGAACCGTCGGCGGGCGGATCGCCTGCGCGAAGACCCCCCGCTCGAGCGCACGCTCGCTGGCGGAGACCGCAGAGTCGGCGTCGCCGACGACGACCGGCACGATCGGCGTGTCGCCGGCGCCGGCCGGCAGGCCGCTCTCGGCGAGCGCCTCGCGCAGGATGCGCGCATTGCGCTGCAGGCGCTCGACCCGTCGCGGCTCGGCCCGCAGCAGCTCCAGGGCTGCCATCGCTGCAGCGACCTGCGGCGGGGCCAGCGCGGTCGAGAAGATCAGCGTGCGGGCGGTGTTGACGAGATACTTCGCCATCGCCTTGTCGCAGCAGACGTACGCGCCGTAGGAGCCGAGCGACTTGCCGAGCGTGCCGACCAGCACGTCGACTTCGTCCTCGAGCCCGGCGGCGGCGACCGAGCCGCGCCCGTCCGGTCCGATCGTGCCGGTCCCGTGAGCGTCGTCGACCATCACGCGCGCGTCGAAGCGCCGCGCCAGCTCGACGATCTCGGCCAGCGGTGCGACGTCGCCGTCCATCGAGAAGACGCCGTCGGTGACGATTAGGCTGCCGCGGCCCTCCGCCTCGCGCAGGCCCCACGCCAGGTGGTCGATGTCGGCGTGGTCGTAGACGAACGTCTCCGCGCCCGCGAGCCGGCAGCCGTCGACGATGCTCGCGTGGTTCAGCGCGTCGGAGAAGACGACCTCGCCGGGCTTGGCGAGCGCCTGCACGACGCCGGTGTTGGCGAGGAAGCCCGAGCCGAACAGCAGCGCGCTGCGGTAGCCCTTGAACTCGGAGAGGCGCTCCTCGAGCCGGCGGTGGATGCGCATGTTGCCCGACACCAGTCGCGAGGCGCCGGCGCCCGCGCCGTAGCGCATCGCCGCCTCGGCGGCGGCCTCGCGCACGCGCGGATGGTCGGCCAGGCCGAGGTAGTTGTTCGAGCACAGAAGCAGGACGGGCCGCCCGTCCAACAGGACGCGCGGCCCCTGAGGCCCCGAGATCATCCGCATCCGGCGGTAGAGCCCGCTCTCGCGGATGTCCTCGAGCGCGCTCTCAATGTCGGTCATCGCGCCCCCTCCACCTGGACGACCTTGAGCCCGCGGTTCGGCGCGCCGTCGGGCCGTGGCGGCACCTTGTCCTTTTTGACGCGGCGCAGCTGAGTCTCGGGGTTCCAGAACGGCGCCTGCTGCTGGCTGTCGACGAGCTCGTCGATCGGGGTGCGCGGCGTCTCGCCGTCGAGCCAGCCGCTGCGGTTGTCCGGCCGCGGGTTGGCGCCGTTGTCGTGCTGGCGCGCGACGTTCAGCCCGAGCTCCTCGAACATCGCCCGGTCGTCGGCCGGCTCGGAGCCGAGCGTCGTCAGGAAGTTGCCCATCATCACGCCGTTGATCCCGGCCTTGACCGCCAGCGCATGCAGCTCGCCGAGGTTCTCGACCCGCCCGCCGCAGAGCCGGAAGAGCGCGTTGGGCAGGATCAGCCGGAAGATCGCGATCCACTTGACGGCCTCCCACGGGTCCATGTAGTCGCGGTCGCCGAACTTCGTCCCCGGGCGTGGGTTGAGCATGTTGATCGGCACGCTGGTCGGGTCGATCTTCGCGAGCTCGAAGGCCATCTCGACACGCTGCTCGCGCGACTCGCCGAGGTTCAGGATGCCGCCGACGCACGTCTCGAGTCCCGCCTGCTCGACCGCCTCGATCGTCCGCAGCCGCCCCTCGTAGCGGACCGTCGTCGAGACCTCCGGGTAGTAGCTCTCCGCCGTCTCGACGTTGTGGTGGACCCGCTGGATGCCGGCTTCCTTGAGCTGCTTGGCGCGCTTGACCGACATGTGGCCGATCGAGGCGCAGCGCTTGAGGTTGGTCTGCTCGGCGACCAGCCGCGCGCCCTCGAGGATGTTCTCGAAGTCGCGCTTGGACAGCCCCTGGCCCTGGGTGACCATGCAGAAGCGGTGGGCGCCCGCGGCCTCCGCGGCGCGTGCGTGCTCGAGGATCTGCTCCGGGCTCATCATCGCGTGCATCGGCGTCTCGGCCTCGGCGAAGCGCGACTGGGCGCAGAAGCCGCAGTCCTCGGCGCAGCCGCCCGACTTCGCGTTGACCAGCGAGCACATGTCGGTCGAGTCGCCGAAGTGCTCGACGCGCGCCTCCCACGCTCGCTCGATCAGGGCCTCGATCTCGGCCCGATCCTCGATCTCGCCGAGGCGGAGCGCTTCGTCTTTGCTGATCAGCGGGGGCATGGCATCTCCCTCAGGGTCCGGATTGGCCTGGAAACTAGGGCCGCGCCCGGACGGAGCGGCCGAGGCCCGTAGCCGGCGATGTCCCTGATTTGCGACCGGAAGGTTGCCTTGTCGATCCATCGGGCATTCTCCGAGGATGGTGCGGGAGCCCGACCTTGGCTGAGCGCGGCGTGACGCCGAAGGTCGCGCCGCTGCGACGGCGGGCGCTCAAGGCGGTGGAGGCGCTCTTCACGCCGCTGCTGCCCGACGACTACCTCGAGCTGATCAACCCGCTCTGGTCCACGCGCGAGCTGCGTGGTCGGATTGAGCGGATCGAGCCCGAGACCGCGAACGCGGTGACGGTCACGATCCGTCCGGGACACGAGTGGCAGGGCCATCTGCCCGGCCAATACCTGCGCGTCGGGATCGTCGTCGACGGTCGCCACCACTGGCGGGCGTATTCGCTGACCTCCGACCCCGAGCGCTCGGACGGCTGGATCACGATCACGCCGAAGCGCTACGAGCCGGGCGTGGTGTCGCCCTACCTGACGCGTCAGGCGCGGCCCGGCGAGATCGTCCGGCTCGGCGGGGTCGAGGGGACGTTCACGCTGCCCGATCCGCTGCCGCGCTCGATGCTGTTCGTCAGCGCGGGCAGCGGCATCACACCGGTGATGAGCATGCTGCGCAACATCGAGCGGCGCGGCGCGCTGCACGACGTGCTGCTCGTCCACTCCGCGCGCACCCGCGACGACTTCATCTTCGGCGACCGGCTGCGCTCGATGGCGGAGCGCAACGCCGGCTTCCGGCTCGTCGAGCGGCACACCGCTGAGCAGGGCCGCATGTCGGTCGACGACATCGACGCGCTGTGCCCGGACTGGCGCGAGCGCGAGACGTTCGTCTGCGGCCCGCGCGAAATGATCGACGCGCTCTGCGAGCGCTGGCAGGCCGAGGGGCTCGCCGACCGTCTCCGCATGGAGCGCTTCCAGCCGATCATCGGCGGTGAGGTCGAGCCCGGCCTGGGCGGGACGATCCGCTTCCTGCGCAGTGGCAAGGAGACCGCGTGCGACGGCTCGACGCCGATCCTCGTCGCCGGCGAGGCGGCGGGGATCGAGATGCCGTTCGGCTGCCGGATGGGCATCTGCCACACCTGCACCGGGCGGCTGTGCTCCGGCGAGCTGCGCGACCTGCGCACCGGTGAGATCCACGGCGTCGACGGCGAGATGGTCCGGACCTGTGTCAACGCCCCCGAGGGCCCGGTCGAGATCGCGCTCTGAGCAACTAGAGAGGAATCGAGATGGCAACGATCGAGGCCGAGAGGCCAGTTCAGACGGAGAGCCCGCTGGCGCGGCTCAGCGACGAGCAGCTCGAGCAGCTCGGGCGCGAGTTCGACGCGATCCACGACGAGGTCTACGCCGAGCTCGGCGATCGCGACCGCCGCTACATCCAGTCGATGATCGAGATGCACCGCCGCCTGGCGGTGCTCGGCCGGCTGCTGCTCTGGGGCAGCAAGTACCGCCCGGCGCAGGTCGCCGGGACCGCGTGCCTGTCGCTGGCCAAGATCCTCGAGAACATGGAGATCGGCCACAACGTGATGCACGGCCAGTGGGACTGGATGAACGACCCGCAGATCCACTCGACGACGTGGGACTGGGACACCGCGTCGACACCCGAGGCCTGGAAGCACTCGCACAACTACGTCCACCACACCTACACCAACATCCTCGGCAAGGACCGCGATCTCGGCTACGAGATCATGCGCATCGACCCGGACCAGAAGTGGCACCCGGTCTACCTCGCCCAGCCGCTCTACAACCTCCTCCTGGCGGCCTTCTTCGAGTGGGGCGTGGCGCTCCACGATCTCGACTTCGAGGCGATCCGCAAGGGGGAGAAGTCGAAGAAGCAGCTCAAGCGCGAGCTGAAAGGGATGTGGGGCAAGGCGAGGAGCCAGATCGTCAAGGACTACATCGCCTACCCGGCGCTCAGCGGCCGCCACTGGAAGCGCACGCTCGCGGGCAACTTCACCTCGAACATCGTGCGCAACGTGTGGTCCTACGCGATCATCTTCTGCGGCCACTTCCCCGACCAGGCCTACACGTTCAAGCCGGAGGAGGTCGAGGGCGAGACGCGCGGCGGCTGGTACGTGCGCCAGCTGCTCGGGGCGGCGAACATCGAGGGCAGCCCGCTGTTCCACGTGATCAGCGGCAACCTCGGCTACCAGGTCGAGCACCACCTCTTCCCGGACATGCCGAGCTCGCGCTACGCCGAGATCGCCCCCAAGGTCAAGGACATCTGCGAGCGCTACGGGCTGCCGTACAACAGCGGCCCGTTCAGCCAGCAGCTGGGCATGGTCCAGCGGACGATCCTGCGGCTGGCGCTCCCCGGCGGCAAGCGGCGGCCGAAGCCGGGCCCGTATCGCGCGGAGGCGGCTTGATTCATGCCGGCACCGCCTCCGCCCGGGCGCAGACGGCGCCCTCGGCGAAGCCCTGGGAGCCGATCCCAAAGGCCCAGTTGAAGCGGGCGCGGTAGTTCTCGATCGCGATCTCGTTGGCGAGCTCGACGAGCTGGGCCTCGTCGAAGTGCTCGCGCAGGCGCGCGAAGAGCTCGTCCGAGACGTCGACCGGCGTGCGCGTCATCCCGACCGCGAGGTCGAGCACCAGCCGCTCGACCTCGCTGAACGCCGGGCTGGTGCGGTGATCCGGCAGCGCGCGCAGCTTCGCCTCCGCGACGCCCTCCTTGGTGGCGAGGCTCGAGGCGATGTCGATGCAGAACTCACAGCCGGCCAGCGCCGCCGCCTTCGTCGATGCGAGCGCCTTCAGATCGCGCGGCACGCGGTCGGCCTTCTCGGTCGCGTACTCGAGTGCGCCGTAACCGGCGAGCAGCGTCGGGTGGTGGGCGTAGACGCGCGTCGGCTCCATCACCTGGCCGACCGCGCGGCGGCTGTAGGAGTAGGCGGAGCGAGCCATCAGGCCCGCGCGGCTGTCTGGGACGCCGGCGACGCGAGCGCCGTCGACGCCGGCCGTGGCCGTGCTCTGCGCCGGCCGGGTGCGGAGGAGGACTAGCACGAGCAGGCCGCCGACGACGGTCCAGACGAGCGTGACGACGTTGCCGATCGCGTCGCCGGTCGAGTACGGCTCCAAGTTGAAGACGTGCCAGACGAGGTGGGGGATCGCGAAGATCAGCCATGAGATCGCTGCGGCGATCACCGTGCCGCGGCGCAGGCTGACCGCCGCGAAGCAGAGCAGGAAGCCGAGCCCGACGAACAGTGCGCCGACGTCGGTGACGAGGTGCTCGTCGAAAGGCCCGAGGACGTCGACCCAGCCTGCCGTGCCGACCGGGAAGTCGTCATGAAAGGAGCCCGGCGCGAGCAGGGCCCACAGCCCGATCAGCGCCTGCGGCACGCCGAGCGCGAACAGCAGGAAGCGGATCGCTCCGCGGTTGCGGGTGATGTGATCGCCGTAGCTCATCTCGGTGCCTCCTATTTCGCCGGTCGGCCAAACCGTACGCCCCGCCCGGGCCCGGCGTCGACGGGATGCGGCGAGAGCGCGACAGAGGCGCTAGCGGCCCTGCCAGCTGGGGGCGCGCTTCTCGCCGAAGGCGCGGACGCCCTCGCGGAAGTCCTCGCTGCGGAAGCAGGACTCGCGCAGCTCGACCAGTTCGCGCTCGACGTCGGCGGGCAGGGCGGCGGCGTGGGCGCGCAGCTCGTGCAAGATGCGCTTGTTGCCGGCGAGCGACAGCGGCGCGTTGGCGGCGATCTCGCCCGCCATCGAGACGGCCGTCGCTTCGAGCTCGTCCGGCTCGACGACGTGGTTGAGCAGGCCGATCTCGAGTCCGCGCTCGGCCTCGAGGTTGCGGCCGACGTAGAAGAGCTCGGCCGTGTTCGCGGGCCCGCAGACGTCGACGAACTTGCGCAGGCCGGTGTGCGAGTAGATCAGGCCAAGCTTGGCCGGCGGCATACCGACGCGGATGCCGCGCTTCGCGATCCGGATGTCGCAGGTCAGCGCCAGCTCGAGTCCGCCGCCGATCGCGTGGCCGTTGATCTGCGCGATCACCGGATAGGGATAGGCCTCGAGCGCCTCGATCGCGTCGTGAAACGGGTGGGCGACC
>DATABV010000228.1:0-3351 GCA_036259395.1 Thermoleophilaceae bacterium
GACCGTCAGCGTCAGGCGCGAGATCGTCGCGTCGTCGGTCGGGCCGACGGCGAGCGAGTCGATGTTGAAGCCGCGCCGTGCGAACAGCCCCGCGATCCTGGCAAGGACGCCCGGCTTGTTCTCGACCAGCAGCGAGAGGATGTGCTTGCGGCCGGTGTGGCCGCTCCCCGACGCGCGTAGGTCGTCGAGATTGAGGATGTCCTGGGTGGCAGGCTCGCCCATCGCTCAGCCCACCATGTCCCGCGCGGCCTGGCCGGCGGGGATCATCGGATAGCAGTTCTCCTCGGGCGTCACGCGGACGTCGCAGACGACCGGGCCCTCGGCCTCCATCGCAGCCTTCATCACGTCGGTCAGCTCCCCCTTGTCGTCCACGCGCAGGCCGGTCGCGCCGTAGGCCTCCGCGAGCTTGACCCAGTCGGGGCTGGAGCCCATGTCGACAGAGCTGTAGCGGCGGTCCCAGAACAGCTCCTGCCACTGGCGGACCATGCCCAGGTAGCCGTTGTTCATGATGAAGACCTTGATCGGGATCTTCTCGGTCACGCAGGTCGCGAGCTCCTGGATGTTCATCGCGACCGAGCCGTCGCCGGCAACGCAGACGACGTTCTCGTCCGGGCAGGCCACCTTGGCCCCCATCGCGGCCGGTAGGCCGAAGCCCATCGTGCCGAGTCCGCCGGAGTTGATCCACTTGCGCGGGCCGTCGAAGTGGAAGTACTGCGCGGTCCACATCTGGTGCTGGCCGACGTCGGAGGTGACGATCGCGTCGCCGCCGGTGACCTCGTAGAGCGCCTCGATCATCCGCTGCGGCTTGATCTCGGAGTCGGTGGAGTCCTCGTAGGCGAGCGGATGCTTCTCGCGCCAGCCCTCGATCCGCTGCCACCAGCCGTCGAGCCGACCGCTGTCGGCCTTCAGGGCTCGGTACTCGGTCGTCAGCTTCGGCAGGATCCGCTTCGCATCACCGACGATCGGGATGTGCGCCGGCACGTTCTTCGAGATCTCGGCCGGATCGACGTCGATGTGGACGAACTTCGCGCGTGGCGCGAACTCGGACAGCTTGCCGGTGATCCGGTCGTCGAAGCGGGCGCCGATCGCGACGATCAGGTCGGCCTCGTCCATCGAGTAGTTGGCGGCGCGCGTGCCGTGCATGCCGAGCATCCCGAGCCACTGCTCGTGCGGCGCCGGGAACGCGCCGAGCCCCATCAGCGTGCAGGTGACCGGGAAGCGGTCGGACAGGCAGAGCTCGACGAGCTCCTTCGACGCGTTGGCGTTGACGACGCCGCCGCCGGCGTAGATCACCGGCCGGCGAGAGTTGGCGAGCGCCTTCGCGGCCAGCTTGATCTGCTTGACGTTGCCCTCGGCCGTCGGCTGGTAGCCGGGCAGGTCGAGCGTGTCGACCGGCTCGTACTTGATGTCGGCCTTCGAGAGGTCCTGCGGGATGTCGACGAGCACCGGCCCGGGGCGGCCGGTGCGCGCGATGTGGAAGGCCTCGTGAATCGCGACCGGGATGTCCTGGGGGTCGCGGATCATCAGCGAGTGCTTGACGATCGGCATCGTGATGCCGGTCACGTCGGCCTCCTGGAAGCCGTCGGTGCCGAGCAGGTCGGTTCGGACCTGACCGGTGATGAAGACGGTCGGCACCGAGTCCATCACCGCGTCGGCGATCGCGGTCACGAGGTTGGTCGCTCCGGGGCCGGAGGTCGCCAGCGCGACGCCGACGCGGCCCGAGGCCTTCGCGTAGCCCTCCGCCGCATGGCCCGCGCCCTGCTCGTGGCGGCACTGGATGTGGCGCAGGCCGGCGTCGTAGAGCGCGTCGTAGGTCGGCAGGTTGGCGCCACCCGGGAGGCCGAATACATGCTCGACGCCCTCGGCCTTGAGGCACTCCATGATGGCGTCGACAGCTCGCATTGCGGTGCTCCTTCTCCGGCCGGGCTCGAAAGTGGGCGGGCGGCGCCGGGGGCCGCCGGACAAGCGATGGTACCAGGGCTTTTTCCGCTCTCCGACGGTTATTCCTGCGGGAAGTCCAAGTCGCGGCCGCACCGTGTGCAGACCTGCGTGGAGAGGCCGACGAGGTTGCCGCACTCCGGGCAGCGGCGCTGCGGCTCGCCGCGCTCGCTGCGGTAGAGCGCCGCGGCGATCGTCCCAAGTCCGGGCAGGACCGCGCCGACCATGAACCAGATCAGGAACGAGGAGCCCTTGATCTTGGCGACGACCCCGGCCGAGAGGCCGAAGAAGAAAAGGATGACCAGGACCTCCACCGCGGCTTTAGGGGCGCCGGCTCAGAGGACGCGGATCGCCCACACGACGGCGACGACCGCCAGCACCGCGACGGCGATCCACGCGACCGCGGTCACGAAGCCGAGCACGATCTTGAAGAGGATCCAGGCGGCCACCAACAGCACCGCGAGCGCCAGCAGTTTCCTCGTACCTGTCCTGACGGCCTCGCCCACCAGCCGTAGCTTAGTGACCGCGCCTGCCGTCAGAGCAGATGAGGAGGCCTCATGGGCATGTAACGGTCGAGGCCCGGCAGCGGGACCGAGCTCATCACCCAGCCGGGCCAGTGGACCTTGAAGCCGAGCTTGCGCAGCCGGCGCAGCAGCCACCAGCTATCGGTCGCGCAGTAGACGCCGAAGCTGGGGGGCTCGATCGTCTTGGCGACCCGATCGAGCGCGGCGAGCACGACCGGGACCAGCTCGGCCGGCGAGGCCGCGACCGCCGGGCCGACGTCGCCGGTCGGGCCAACCCAGCAGAGACCGGTCGCGCTGCCGCTGTCCGGATCCATCGTCGCAAGGCACGACCGCGTGCGGGCGAAGAACTCGTGCAGCGCGGGCCGGCGATGGCCGACCGCGGGCGGCTCGAGCGCCTTCCACTCGGCGACGGCGCGGTCGCCCTCGAGCGCGTGGACCGCCGGATCGGCGGCGTCGATCTCGCGCGCACGGCGCTCGGCGTAGTCGGCCGCGGACGCGCGCAGGTGCCAGTGGCCGGTGACCGGCATCACGCCGAAGTCGGAATAGAGGGTCAGGTCGCCGGTCGCCCCCGCGGCGACGACCAGTCGCGCGAGCTCGGGCGTCGGATCGGCGGGGAAGCAGCGCTCGAGCAGGCCGCGGCCGATTCCTCGACCGTGGTGGCCCGGCAGGACCATCAGCTCGGTCAGCTGCTCCATCTCGTCGAAGCGGCAGACCCGGGCGTAGCCGACCGGCTCGCCGGCGTCCTCGCAGACCCAGTAGGTGCCGCCCGGCTGCGCGGCGACGAACTCGACCACCTCGCGTTGGGCGGCCCACTCGGACTCGATCTGCGCGGCGGTCGGCGGCGCCCCCTCGATCAGCCCCATCCGCGTCGCGGTGTGATGCACGGCGA
>DATABV010000229.1:0-16958 GCA_036259395.1 Thermoleophilaceae bacterium
GCCGGCGATCGCCCGCGGCAGCAGCCGCCCGGCGCGCAGGCGGAGCTTGCGCCGCGCCGCCGGCGAGCGCAGCCGGTGGAGAAAGGTCGCAACGGCGGCACGCTGCGGCGCGAGCGTCCCGGCGGACTCGGCCGCCGCCGCTGCGGCGGGGGTCGCGTCCAGCGGCACGTGATCCTTGCCGCGTATCGCCCCCACGAGGACGACCACGGCGACGAGGACGCCCAGGACGGCGATGGCGAGCAAGCGCCCGTCCACATCGCCCGCGGTGAGCACCACGCCAAACGCGAGCGCCGGGGCGCAGGCGAGCGCGACACGCACGGCGGCCGGGATCCAGTCCTTGAGCAGGTAGTAGCCGCATAGGACCGCCGCCGGCACGACGACCGCGAGCAGCGTCGACACCGCCATGCGCCAGATCCACGGCCACTCGGCAGGCCACTGCTCGCCGCCCGCGTAGGCCGTCAGGAAGACGAGCAGCGCGGCGATCGCGATCATCGTGAAGGTGCGGTAGCCGAACGGCGCCAGGCCCCCGATGCGGCGACTGGCCATACCGAGGACGACAACGCCCACCAGTGTCGCCGGGCCGGCGAGCATCACGGCCCACAGCGGCGGGTCGTGCGCGCTGCCCGGCGCGAGCACGCCGACGCGCTCGCCAAAGCCGCTCTGCGGCAACACAAAGGCGGCAGCGGTCCCCGCGACGATCACCAGCGCGACCAGCAGCGCGAGCCCGAGCATCGGCGCGAAGCGGACGATGAACCGGGTCAGCGAGTCGCCGCGCAGCGGGTAGAGGGTGACGTCCTGCTCGTTGAGCGACCGAACGCCGCTCGGCACGCCGTCGGCACCCGGGTCGATGTCGATCCTGTCGATGGGGTGGGTGGCGCCGAGGTAGGCGCCACCGCCGCCGCTGACCAGATACTCGATGCCGCGATCCTCCTGCTCCAGCCGGACCGGGTAGTGCTGGTAGTTGTGGACGTCGCCGCCGATCGCCGCGACGTAGCGGTGGTCGGGATGGCGCACCACGTCGTCGACCGAGGCGAACGGGGCAAGCGGGTCCCTGGCGTCGCTGTCGTCGGGCGCCCCGCGGTCGATCGGGCCGGGCTCGTACCTGCCATTTACGTAGATCGGCTTGCCGGTGATCAGGACCTTGTCGCACTTGCGCTCCTTCGACACCCGCACCAGCCACTCGCCCTGCTCGCGGTCGAGCTTCCCGGTGATGCCGGTATCGATGCAGACGATCCGCAGGTGCTTGGTGTCGATCGCGTAGTACGGGCCCGGCTGCACGGGCCCGGGTGACCCCGTCGCCGCGGCTCGCAGCGAGCGCTGCTGGATCAGCTCGTCGCGGTCCTCCGGCGGCGACGGGTGGCGCCAGAGCGCGCGGGCGACCCGCTCGCGCCAGCTGTAGGCGCCGGCGCGGTACTTGATCGGAGCGAGCGGCGGAACGTTGCAGAAGTGGAACATGAAGCCGTTCAGCCCGTCGTACCAGTCGTGGTTGCCGGGGATCGCGTAGATCGGCGCCCGGTAGCCCTCGTACGGCAGGTAGAAGCCGTCGATGTAGTCGTTGACGTCGCCCGCCGGATAGATGACGTCGCTCGCGATCACGGCGAAGTCGGTCTTGTCGCCGACCGCCTGGATAGGCGCGACTGTCGCGTACTGGGAGGCGTCCTGCTCGCCGGTGTCCCCGATCACCAGGAACGAGAGCTCGTCCTCGTCGAGGCGCTGCTCGACGGTGAAGTCGCCGGCGAGCCCGGCGCCCTTGCGCGCCTCGGCCACCCAGCGGGCGCGACGGTCGTTGACCATCCCGTCGTCGAGCCCCTTGACGATCTTGTCGTTGATCGAGGCCAGCAGCGGGCTCGGGCTGATCCAGGTGAACCGCCCCCAGGTCGTGCGACGGCGGCGGGCCAGCAGCTCCTCCCATTTGGCCCCGAAGGGCGGATAGCGCCGCCCCTCCCATCCAGCGTAGGCCTTCGCCCCGCGCGAGCTCTGCTGCTCCTCGTCCCCCATGTCCCTCCTCCCTGAGCCGGTCGCCCGACCCTAACCCACGCCGTGCGATCATGGGCGCAGAGGCCCCGATAGCTCAGCCGGATAGAGCGTCCCCCTCCTAAGGGGAAGGCCGCTGGTTCGAATCCAGCTCGGGGCACTGCCGCGGCGCCGAGCCGGAGCTGGCGCGGCTCAGGCCGCCACGGCCAGCCGCTGATCGAGCGTGAGGTAGAGCCGTACACACGACTCGTCGGCGCCTGCCGTCAGCTCGAGCGCGTCGCAGATCCGTCGCGTCAGCGCGAGGCCCCAGCCGCTGCGCGAGCCGGGCTCGGGCAGGGTCCAGCCGGCGAACGGGTCCGGGACGCCGGGACCGCCGTCGCAGACCTCGCAGACGAAGTCGCCATCGGCGACCCAGCACCGCGTCGTCACCGGCGGGTCGCCATGGACCACGGCGTTGGCGACCACCTCGTTGGACGCCAGCACGAGCTCCTCCGCGCGGTCGGCGCCCATGCCGCACTCCAGCGCCAGCCCCCGCAACGCTCCCCTGAAGCTGTGCTGGTCGCCGCGGAAGGGGATGTCGTAGCGGTCCGGGGGGGGCGGCACGGCGCCGGCGGCGTCGAGCTCCCGGACGCAGTCGGCGGGCCGCTCGAACGTCGTGCAGGGACAGACGCCGCCGTCCTCGACGAGCTCGGGGTGGGCGCCGCGACCGTGACGCAGGATGCCTTCCGGCAACTCCGAGCGGTCATAGAGGCAGATGAATCGCAGCGGCGCGTCCACGAGCGCCACGTTGAGGGTGGACTCGTAGCGGGCCCACTCGCGCCGAGTCGCCTCAGAGCCGTGCCAGATCGGCTCGCCGAGCGCGAGCAGGCTCCTGCCCGGTGCGAGCTGAGCGACCGTCTGCTGAACCGCCGTCAGGCGGTCGGCCGGGTGGGGGTGCCACTCGAGCGTGTCGTGGAGCTCGACGTCCCCGCCGTCGGTCCCGAGTTCGGTGCGCAGTGCGTCAGCGCTCTCGCGCTTGGCGGCCACGACCACCTTGTCGCCCCGTTCTATCCCCGCGCGCACGAGGGGCGCCATCGTCGCCGCAAACTGCTCGGCGCCGTCATACAGGAAGGCCTGGTGGGCCAGCTTGGCCCGGCTCATCGGGTCGATCGCGGCGGTATCACCAGACCCCCCATACCCAGCCGCGCCGAGGGCCGCTCCAACCAATCGGCCAACAGAGGGCGCGCTACTCGTGCAATCGCACAAGCGCTGCGGCCTGGGAGGCGGTCATGCCGCTGATCGGCTCGCCATCCCATGAGACGTCCTCGTACATCGCGACCTGGAGCTTGCTGTGCTCGCGCAGGCTCAGCCGCTCGTGGTGGCAGAAGGCGAGGAACGAGTAGAGGTTGGGCAGCTGGTCGTGCCAGCCGCGGTCGGCGCCGCGCACCTCGACGAGGTCGTGGATCGTCCCGGGGATCTCGCGCCAGCCGCTCGAGAACATCGCTCCGAAGACGGCGAAGTCGAGCTGGATCAGGCGGCCGGGCGGGACGACGAACGGCTCGTCGGGCAGGGGCACCGTCGGGTCGATCCCAGCCAGCAGCCCGTTCGCCAGCTCGTCGCCCTCCATCAGCAGCACGCCATCGGTCGTGCGCGGGTTGCACTCGATGATCGCCAGGCCGTCGCCGGTGTCGACGAAGTCGAGCGACATCTGGCCGCTGTAGCCGAGCTCCGCGCCGAGCTTCTCGACCACTGCGAGCGTCTCCGCCCCGTCGATCGACTCGAACTGGACGCCGGTGCTGTGATGGAACTGGCGCGGCGCGCGGTAGGTCGAATGGGCGCTCACGCGGCCGTCGTGGAGGGTGCTGTACGTGCAGACCATCGGGCCCTCGACGAACTCCTGCACCAGCCAGGGCGCCTCCGGCGTCGGGTGCACGTCCTCGGGCTTCACCCGGCCGGCGAGTGGCCCGTGGTTGGTCAGCAGCGTCACCCCACCGCGCGAGTAGACGCCGCGGCCGAAGTAGTGGGGCCAGCGGCCGATCGCCTCCATCAGCTCGGCGTCGCTGCGCACCGTCACCCCGACCGGCGCCCGGATCCCGAGCCGCTCGACGAGCTGCTCGAACGAGTGCTTGTCGTGGACCCGCGCGAGCGTCTCGAACTCCGCCGTGTAGAGCCGCGCCACCTGCTCGATCTGCTCGCGCGCGGTCGCGAGGTAGAAGGCCTCCTCCCAGGTCGGCACCACGAGCTCGATCCGATGCTCGGCGCAGTAGTCGCGCACCTGACGCGTGAACGTCTCGGTCTCCTCGCGCGGCGAGGCCGTGACGAAGTGGCCCTTCAGATAGCGCGAGTGGTTGCCCGGCGCCGACTCGTATGTGTCCGAGGAGTAGACCTCGTGCCCGGACTGCGCGAGCTGGCGGATCACGCTCAGCGCGAACGGCATCCGCGCGCTCGTGACGAGGACCCTCACGCGGGCACCGTAGCCCCTAGGGGCGTCGAACGGGTTCCCGCCCAGGCCCGGGGCCGGATCGCTAGAGAACGCGCTCCGCCGAGTCGATCGCCTCGTTGGCGATGCGATCGAACTCCCACTCCGCCATCGGTCGTGGGCCGAGGACGATCTCGCTGAAGAGGCGGGCGTTCGCCTCCTTGTGCGCGGTCTCCTTGAAGACCGCCATCTGGGGCTCGGACAGCTGCTTCCCCTCCACGGCCTTCTCGGCAGCCTGCTCGACTTTCTCATCCATGTGCTGCTTGGCGTCGTCGAGCTTGATCCCGGCGCCACCCGGCAGCGTGATCTCGCGCAGACGGCCGAAGAACGCGCCGCAGAGGAACAGCAGGCCGCCGATCCCCACCGCCGCGAGTGGCACCGTGTCGGAGTACTTCCTGCTCTCGACCACCTTCGTCGCACCGTCGCCGGTCGTGCTCGACTCCTCGATCAGCCACTTGCCGTCCGACAGCAGGATCTCCAGCACGACGACGGTGAGCACGGCGCCCGCCAGCATCAGCAGCCCAGCAAGGAACTTCTCGCTTTCTGACAGCGGCTGAGGCGTCTCAGTCTTGGAGAGAACCGTCTTCTTGGACGGCTCTCCGGAAATGACAGCAGGCACTCGAACTCCCTCCTCGCCTTGGACCGAACCCGCGCCATCCTTACCTATTCGACATTAACTGTCAATACACGGAGATCGCACGACTGCGAGCTTTACGGTAACCGCAGCTAGCGGTCGGGGCGGTCCGGATACACGTCGTCGATCGTCGCGAGCGGGGTGTAGGGCACGCCGCCGGCCGCGGCGACGATCCGCTCAGCACCGCCCGCCAGCCGGTCGAGCACGCTGACCACCCCGACGATCTCACGGCCCTCTGCCTGCAGCGCCTCGATCGCCTGGATCGTCGAGCCGCCGCTCGTGACCACGTCCTCGACGACGAGGCAGCGGTCCGAGTCCTCGAGGAACGGCCCCTCGACGCGCCGCTGCAGCCCGTGCGCCTTGGCCTCCTTGCGGACGAAGAACGCCTTGACGTCCGCGCCCGCGCCGAGCGCCGCGCAGGCGACGGGATCAGCCCCCATCGTCAGCCCGCCGACCGCCGTCGCGCCGAGCCGCTCGGCCTCCGCCGCGACCAGCTCGCCCATCGCCTTGAAGCCGGCCGGCCGCAAGGTCGCCCGCTTTGCGTCAACGTAGTACTCCGCCTCGGCGCCGCTGGCGAGCGTCACCCTCCCGATCACCAGCGCGTGCTCGCGCAGCTCGGCGATCAGGCGTTCGCGGGCACTCATCGCGAGCGCTAGCGGTAGACCATGATCTTCATCCCCAACGAGATCTGGCGATCGATCTGGTACGCGTTGGGGATCGGCACCCGCAGGCAGCCGTGGCTCGCCGGGTAGATCGGGACGTCCTTGTAGCCGTGGATCGCGTAGCCGCGGATGAAGTAGTTCGACTGGACCATCCCGAGCGAGTTGGTGCCCGGCTCCTTGCGGTAGAAGGTGAACGTCCCGAAGACGGTCGGCGTCGCCGGCGCGCCTGACGACGAGTGGTAGACGTTGACCGGCCGCGCGCCCCGGAAGAAGCCGAGCACCTGACGCGACCAGTCGTACTCGACGTGGTAGCCGGCGTCGGGGAACCTCGGCCTGAAGGCGCCCTCGCCCTTGAGCACCATCGAGAAGACGGCTGGGCTGGCGTAGCCGATCCGCTCCATCCCGTTGACCTTGCGGAAGGCGATCACCGCGCGCGACGTGCCGGCGTCGTAGTAGCCGGTGACCGGCACCGCGAAGCCGAGGTTGCCGAGCCCGCGCTGGAGCAGCAGCACGTCGGTGCCGCGGCGGCCCTCGCCGGCGCTCAGCACGACCGCCTTGAAGCGCGCGACGCGTGAGCTGAATGCCTTCTGACCGGCCGTCCTGGCGTGCAGGATGCGCGCCGTGTAGACGCCCTTGCGGCGCGGCTTGAAGTTGAACGCGACCTTGCCGCCGCGCTTGGCGCGGCGCACCTTCGCGCGCTGGCGGTCGACCAGCTCGCCGCCGCGGCGCACCTCGAGCACCGCGATCTGGCGGGCGACGAAGGGACGCACCGTGCCGCGGATCGTCAGCCGGTCGCCGCGCGCGACGTAGCGCAGCTTGCTCGTCGCGATCCCGCCCTCGACCGCGAGCTTGGCCTTGCCCGCCTTCGGCGCCGGCGGCGGTGTCGCGTCGAGCGGCGGGGGCGGAGCCGGCGTGGTGACGGTCGGCGTCTGACCGGGTTGCGAGGACTGGGCGGAGGCGACGGCCGGGGCGCCGAGGGCGACGGCGGCGATCACGGCGGCGATGGAGGCGGGGAGTCTCATGGGATCGGCAACGATAACTGCGCGCTGGGACCGACAGAGGCCGCGCCGGGCGGCAGCGGCGACGGCCCGTCGCGCAGGAGCTGCGGCAGGACGCAACACGCGAGCAACATGACCGGGCCGGCGACGACCGCCACCTTCCAGCCGTCGTCGGCCTGCGCCGAGAAGGCGATCGTGTTGTTGAACGCGTGCATCCCGATCACCGCCCAGAGCGACTTGGTGCGCTCGTAGACGAGGCAGAAGATGACACCGAGGAAGGCGAGCGGCGGCAGGATCAGCAGCGCGTCGGCGCCCTCGAAGTTGAAGTGGATGACCCCGAAGACGACGCCGTCGACGACGGCCGCCAGCGCGATCGGGAAGCGGGTGCGCAGCGCGCGGTAGAAGAAGCCGCGGAAGAACAGCTCCTCGACGAACGGCGCGACGACGATCACCATCAGTCCGGCGGCGACCAGGCCGAGCGTGCCCTCGCCGGCGCCGAGGCTGTCGGTCACGTCCTGCTCGACGTCGGGCTCGACGATCACCGAGTAGACCGCCGTCAGGATGTAGAAGGCGAGCATCCCGAGCGCCGCCCAGCCGATCGTGCGCCAGAGCGGCGCGCGACGCAGGCCGAAGTGCCACGGACGCGGCCGCGCGATCCTGCGCGCGAACGCCACGGCGACGCCAACGAAGAAGAAGCCCTGGATCAGCGTCGCGACGACGGTCACGACCGGCGACTCGTCGTCCTCTCCGACGCCGGCGATGGCCAGGATCACCCCGACGGTCACGAGCGTGCAGACGAGCGCCGCGACGAAACCGTAGAAGGCGAACCGCGGCGGCCACGACGGCTGCGGCACGCTTGGGAGCGGCGGCGGGGGCTCGGCGAGCGGGTCGTCGTCGAGCCGCTCGGGCGGCGGGGAACCGTGCTCCATCAGCTCAGACTATGGCGGACAGCTCGCCGAGCGACCGTACCGCCTGGACCCCCGGCGGCGTGTCGCCGCCGCGCTGGACGAGCACGGCGCGCAACCCGGCGGCCCGCGCGCCAACGACGTCGTTCTCGACCGAGTCGCCGACGAACAGTGCCTCCGGCGCGTCGCAACCGGCTAGGCGCAACCCGGCCTCGAAGACAGCAGGCGACGGCTTGGCCTCGCCGATGACTGCCGACGACACCGACCCGTCGACGAGCTCGCCGATCCCGGCGCGGTCGAGCCACTCGGGCAGCGAGCAGTCCCAGTTGCTGACGACGACCAGCCGCAGCCCGCGCTCGCGCAGATCTCGCAGCGCCGGCAGCACGTCGGGAAAGGTCCGGAACGCCAGCGCCTCCAGCATCGCCGCGCGCACGGTCGCATGGTCGAGCGCGCCGCCCAGGTCCGCGTCGTCCGGCCGCGCCGGCTCGCTCTCGCCGAGCGCCGCCAGCAGCGCGTCGCGCATCGCCGTCGCGCAGTCGTCGCGCAGCCGCTCGAGGCCCGCCTGGTCGCTGCCGCGCATCTGGTTCGCGAGGTAGTAGCCGATCTCAGCGCCGAAGCCGCGCTCCGCCGCCGCGATCCCGACGTCGACGCCGCTGCGCTGCACCAGCGCGTCGCGCAGCCGCGGCGCGGGATCGTCGAGCTCGACCAGCGTGCCGAGCGCGTCGAGCAGGACCGCCTGCGTCCGCGCCATCACGCCACCCACTGCCAGGTCGCGAACTGGCTGACGAACAGCCCGAGCACGATCGCCGACGCGATCGCGACCCGCTCGACGATCCGCCGCTCCTCGCAGACGAGCCCGAGCCACATGAAGAACGGGAACAGCACCGCCACGAAGCGCGGCAGCGACATCAGCGGCTGTGCGGCCACCGGATAGGAGAGCGGCAGCATCAGCGCCGTCACGACATAGAGGCCGTAGGCGAACGGCAGCCGTCGCAGCACCCCGACGGCTCCAGCGAGCGCGAAGCAGAGGAAGCCGAACAGCATCAGGTTCTGCGCCGCGACTAGGAACGGATCGCCCGCCGCCTGCTCGAAGTAGGCGACGTCGCGGCTGCCAGAGAGCAGCTGGCGCACGCCGTCGAACGCCGCCGCCGTGCCGTCCCAGGCACCGACCAGCGGCCCCGCGAACGTCCGGTTCCAGAACTCCTGGACGTGGGAGAACGACAGCGGGTCGCCGTAGGTGAGGCCGAGGTAGGTCGCGTAGGCGACCAGCCCGGCCGGCGCCAGCGCGAGCCAGAGGACGTCCGCCCGGATCCGGTAGCGCGGCGCGAACGCCGCCAGCCGGCTGCCCAGGCGCCGCCCCGCCGGCGCTGGCGCCGCGGCGTCGCCGCGCGGGCCATAGAGGTAGAGGAACACCAGCGGCAGAAGCAGCAGAACCCCGGCGCTGCGCGTCGCGGACGCTCCCGCCGCCGCCACCCCGGCCCATGCCCAGCTGCCGCTGCGCGCCGCATAGAACGCCCCGACCGAGCAGAGCAGGAACAGGCTCTCCGAGTACGGCGCGCCGAAGTACAGCGACGCCGGGAAGACGCAGAGGAGCAGCAGCGTCGGCCACGCCGCGCGCCGCCCCAGCTCGAGTGCCGTCAGCCGGTACAGCAGCACCAGCGCCGCAAAGAACGCCGCCAGCGACACGACGTAGGCGGCGATCAGCATCGGCCCGGTCCCGCCCCCACCGAAGACCGCCAGCACGCGCGCCAGCATCGGGTAGAGCGGGAAGAAGGCGTGTCGCGCCGAATCGGCGCCGTCGTAGCCGTCGTTCGCGATCGTCAGGAACCAGACCGCGTCCCAGCGCGCCAGCGGCGAGAACAGCAGGTCGCCGAAGCCGCCGAGCGGCCCCGTCACCGCCGGTACGTCGAACTTGCCCGCGTTCCGCTCGAGCGCGGCGCCCGCGGTCAGCGCCGAGAAGACCGCCACCGCGAAGATCGCCAGGCGCGACCACGCGAACGCCCGCCACGCCATCCGCACCGCCTCGCTCGCGCGCACGCGCGCGACGAGCCCCGCGACCTCCGCTGCCTGAGTAGCCTCCCGCGTCATGCCGATGCCGGATGGTCCCATGGCGGCGTCGTTCGTCGCGGAGCACCGCAACGAGCTGACCGCCGTCATCACCGTGCTCGCCGCGTTCGTGATCGCCGAGCTCGTCGACCGGATGCTGAACCGCCACGTCCACCGCGCAGCGAAGCGGATGGTCCGCGGCGAGCTCTCGCCCGTCGCCGACACCCGCCTCCGGCTCGTCCGCCGCCTCGTCTTCGTGACGATCCTCGTGATCGGCATCGCCCTCGCGATGGCCCAGTTCCCCTCCGTCAAGCGCGTCGCCACCGGCGTCCTCGCCTCCTCCGCCCTGCTCGGCCTCGTCGTCGGCTTCGCCGCCCGCCAGACCCTCGCCAACTCGATCGCCGGCATCTCGCTCGCCATCTCCCAGCCGATCCGCGTCGGCGACCTCGTCACCTTCGAGGAGGAGACCGGCGAGGTCGAGGACATCCGCCTCGCCTACACCTCGATCCGCTGCGACGACGGCCGCCGCCTCGTCGTCCCCAACGAGCGTCTCGCCCAATCCTCGATCGTCAACCACACCGTCGTCGACCCCCGCGTCAAAGTCGTAGTCGACATCTGGCTCCCCCCAGACGCCGACACAGACCGCGCCCTCGACCTCCTCACACACGACCAAGTCGAGGTCCGCATCGCGGAGATCACCCACGACGGAATCCGCCTCACAGCAACCACCTGGGCCGAGAACGCATCCGCCCGAGGCCAAGTCGCCTCCACCCTCAGGCAGGAAAGCCTTCGCCGCTTGAGAACCGACGCTCTATCCTGAAGCAGTTCACCGACGCCACATCCGCGGGTGGCGACGATTTTGCGTTTGCGCGCGCAGCTTGCGAGCACGTAAACCAAAATCGGAGACAGGACCCGCGGCCACCAACGCCCGGGCCCGCCACCCCATGACCTACCGCCAACGCCGCCAGCGCCGCCGCCGCGCCACCCACCGGGCCAAGCCCCTCTTCGTCGCCCTCACCGTCCTCGGCGCCATCGCCGGCATCGCCGCCACCTCCGTCGCCGGCTACGTCATCGCCGTCGCCGCCTCCGCCCCCGCCCTCGACGAGCTCAAGCCCAACGACAAGGGCGAGTCGAGCGTCATCTACGCCGCCGACGGCACCCGCCTCGGCTACGTCCAGTCCGACGAGATCCGCACGCCGATCGGCTGGGACGAGCTGCCCGCCCACCTGCGCGAGGCGACCGTCGCGATCGAGGACGAGAACTTCTACAAGCACGCCGGCGTCGACTACGGCGCGATCGTCCGCGCGGGGATCAAGAACCTCGAGTCCGGCAAGAGCCTGCAGGGCGGCTCGACGATCACCCAGCAGCTGGTGCGCGCGCTCTACATCGACGACCCCGAGCGCAACATCCAGCGCAAGATCCGCGAGGCGAAGCTGGCGAGCGAGCTCGAGCAGGAGCGCTCGAAGAAGTGGATCCTGCAGAACTACCTCAACGACGTGCCGTACGGCACGGTCGGTGGGCGGACGGCGATCGGCGTCGAGGCGGCCGCCGAGACCTTCTTCGACAAGCATGCGCGCAACCTGACCCTGCCGGAGGCGGCGACGCTCGCCGGCCTGCCGCAGGCGCCGTCGCAGTACAACCCGTTCCACAACCCGCGCGCGGCGCTCGAGCGGCGCAACGAGGTGCTCGGGCAGATGCTCGACAACGGCTACATCACGCCGGCGGAGCACAGCGAGGCGGTGTCCACCCCGCTCGACGTCGAGCAGGGGACCCGCTACACGCGCCGCCGCGAGCCGTACTTCTTCGACTACGTCCAGGAGCAGCTGATCGAGCGCTACGGCGTCGGGGTCTACCGCCGCGGCGGCCTGAAGGTCCACACGACGATCAACCCGAAGATGCAGGACGTCGCGCGCGACGCGATCAACGCCTACTACGGCGACCCGGCGGGGCCGTCGTCGGCGATCGTCTCGATCGACCCGTCGAACGGCGAGATCAAGGCGATGGCGTCGAGCGGCACGTACCAGGACCGCCGCTTCAACCTGGCGGCGCAGGCGCACCGCCAGCCCGGCTCGGCGTTCAAGACGATGGTGCTGACCGCGGCGGTGCTCGAGGGCGTCGACCCGGACGCGACGAGCTACACGTCGACGAGCCCGATCACGATCGACGTGCCGGGCTCCGTGCCGTGGACCGTCAAGACCTTCGGCGGCGCCGGCGCCGGCACCATGAGCCTGACGCGCGCGACGCTGTCCTCGGACAACTCGGTCTACGCGCAGCTGATCATGGACGTCGGCCCAGACTCGGTCTGCAAGACGGCGCGGCTACTCGGTATCCGGACGAAGCTCGACTGCAACCCTGCCGAGGGCCTCGGCGGCCTGCGGCTCGGCGTCACCCCGCTCGAGATGGCGAGCGCCTACGCGACGCTGGCGGCGGGCGGCGTGCGCCACCGGCCGACGGCGATCAAGCGCGTCGTCTTCCCCGACGGCAAGAGCGAGAACCTCTCCAACGGCGACGGCAAGCGCGTGATGACCGACGGCCAGGCCTACGAGGTGACGCAGATCCTCGAGATGAACGTCACGTCAGGCACCGGCACCGCCGCCGGCTACGGCTGCCCGGCCGCCGGCAAGACGGGAACGACCGACGAGGCGAAGGACGCCTGGTTCGTCGGCTACACGCCGAAGCTCTCGACGTCGGTCTGGGTCGGCTACCCGGACGCGAACATCGCGATGCCGGGCGCCCAGGGCGGCACGACCGCGGCGCCGGTCTGGCACGCCTTCATGTCGCCCGCCGCGGGCGACGACTGCAGCGACTTCCCCGAGCCGGAGGAGCCGTTCGAGTCGACGCCGTTCTACGGCAAGTACGCGAGCGGCGGCGGCTCGACCAGCTCCTACGACGACTACTCGTACTCGAGCGGCGACTCCTACACCGAGAGCTACGACAGCGGTGGCGGCACCGGCGACGAGAGCTCCGGGGCCTACCAGGCGCCGGCGACCGAGGCCCCCGCCCCGGCGCCGACCCCCGCCCCGACGCCCGGCGGTGCGCCCGCGCCCGCTGGCGGCGGCGTCCAGACGCCGTAGATGGCTCACCTCGCGGCTCGGCCGCTCGGCGCCCGCCCGATGAGGGATTCGCATCGCGGGAACGGCTCGATCCTTCACTCGCCACTGGCACGTGGGACCGCGGTCGCCTCGCTGAGGGGTCTGCATCGCCTGGACAGCACGATCCCTCATCGGGGCCTGGACGCGTGGGCGAGCTCGAGCTGATCGTGGCGATACGGGGAGCGCTCGGCGAGCCTGGGGAGCGGGTGGTTCGGCCGAGCGGCGACGACGCCGCGGTCGTGCGCGCCCGGCCGTTCGCCGTCACCTCGATCGACGCCGTCGCCGAGGGCGTCCACTTCGACCTCGCGACCTGCTCGTCCGCCGACGCCGGCCACCGCGCCCTCGCAACGGCGCTGTCGGACCTCGCCGCGATGGGCGCCGAGCCCGGCGAGGCCTACGTCTCGCTCGCGCTGCCGGCGGCCTTCCACGACGCCGACGCCCTGGAGATCGCGCACGGGATGGCGGCATTGGCCGACGCGACCGGCACGACGATCGCCGGCGGCGACGTCGTCCGCGCCGGCTCGCTCGTCATCACGGTCGCCGTGACTGGCTGGGCCGACTCCGAGGACGAGCTGGTCGGCCGCGCCGGCGCGCGCCCCGGCGACCTGGTCGGAGTGACCGGCCAACTCGGCGGGGCAGGCGCCGGCCTCCATCTGCTTCGCGCCGGCGCGAGCGATCGCGCGGGGCTGATCGACCGGCACCTTCGTCCGGTGCCCCGGCTTGCCGCCGGTCGGGCGCTTGCGGAGGCCGGTGCGACGGCGATGATCGATCTCAGCGACGGGCTCGCCACCGACGGTCGCCACCTCGCGGGTGCGAGCAGCGTGGCGCTCGAGATCGAGGCTGCCGCCCTGCCGCTCGCTCCGGGCGTCGCCGAGGTTGCCACCGGGGCCGGCCGCGATCCGCGCGAGCTCGCGATCGCGGGCGGCGAGGACTACGAGCTGCTGTTCACGATCCCCGCCGACCGCTGGGACGCTGCGGTCGCCGCGGTCGACGTCCCGCTGACCCGGCTAGGCCGTGCGCTGGACGGGGAAGGGCTGCGGTTCACGGGCCGCGATACGGCGGACCTCGATGCGGTCCGGGGCTACGAGCACCTGTGAGCAGCGCGACCCGCGGCGCGCGACGCGCAGCGCGTGCGCACGGGTGAGCATCGCCTGCGCGACCGCGTTGGTGTCGACCGTGTACTCGCCATTGGCGAGCCTGCTGCGCAGGTCCTGGCTCATGTGGCTCTGATCGGCCGCCTCCATTCCGATGCTGAGATTGTGGTGGTCGCGGTGGACGCTTGGTCGGCGCCAGCGCCCGGCCAGGCGGCCCGATCCCGCACCGTCAGCGGCGCAGCGCGCTGTCAGTGCCGCCAAGCGATCCCGGGCCCGCGTAGCTCAGCGGCCCGCGCGTGGTCGGCGTCAACGGCTCGCCGGCCGGGGCTCCCGGCCCCTCGCCGGAGCGGCGGGCGATCGTGACGACCGATCCGAGCACGGCCGTGAACAACGCCGCGACCGCCACCGAGCCCACTCCTACCTGGCCGCCGAGGACCAGCAGCAGCAGGTACCAGGCGCCGGCGAGCGGGTCCAGGCCGAGCACGAACAGCTGGTAGACCGCCAGCAGCAGCGGCAGGACCAGCCCGGCCGCGATCAGGCCGAAGCGCACACGCCGCGCCGGCGGCGGGTCGACCAGCGTGGCCAGCATCCAGCAGTGGACCGCCGGGACCGCGACCAGGGCGGCAAAGGGGTCGATCAGCCACAGGACGAGCGCACCCGCGCCGAGCGCCAGGCCGACCGCGACGCCCGCGCCGGAGCCGGACGCCTCGTCGAGCCTGCGCGCCGTCGGCCCGGCGAAGCGCCGCAGTGCGACCCAGCTCGACGCAACAGCCGCGAGGACGACCGCGAGCACAGCGATCGCCGCCCCGTCGAGCGGGTAGAGGCTCGGCGCGACCGGGGCCGGCGGCGGCTCGGGCGTGGCGCCGAACAGGTCGAGCAGGTTGGCGAGGCCGTAGCCGATCGCGAACGGCGCCAGGCCGGCGGCGATCCAGAGCAGCCACGGCCCGACCGGCGAGCGACGGCGGCGGGCGCGCGCGAAGGCGTCGATGCCGGCCACCAGCACCGGCAGGATCAAGGCCCCGGCGAGGACGGCAAGCACCCAGCCCGGCATCACCTGGCCGGCGATCGTCACGTAGGTCTGCGGACCGCGCTCCGGTCGCGGGCCCTGGTCGAGCGCCGTGATCGTGCGCAGCGTCGCGCGACCGAGCGCGCCGAGGCGGTCCTCGTCGACCGGCTCGCCGGCGCTGCCATCGGACAGCTGGCCGTTGCCGGATATCCGCACGGCGTCGTAGCCCTCGGCGAGCAGCACACCCTGCGCGCCGATGCCGAGCGGGAACGCCATCCGCGCGACCTGGCCGGCCGGACTCGCCGAAGGACCGGGCGGCTCGAGCTCCTCGCGCAGCGACTCGGCGGCCGTCCGCTGGAGCGCGATCCCGCCGCGCGTCGTGTCGTTGCTCCACGCGACGATCGCCGGACGCTCGTCGTCATCGGCGCCGAGCCCGGAAACGACGAGCACGCCGTCGACGAGGTCCGGCCCGTCGACCTCGTCGAGCAGCCGCGCCGTCCCGACGTCCCCGAGCGCCGACCCGTCCACCGACGCCAGGATCAGCGTCTTGCGCGACGGCCGCCCCTTGAAGACGCGCGCGATCTCGATCAGCGCGGCTGTGTCGGCGGCGCTGCCCGCGGCGTCCGGGACGCCGGTCGCGTCGCGTGCCGCGACCACCACAACCTGCCTGCGCGAGCGGCCGGCGCGGCGTCCGATCACGTTGACCAGCTCGTCGCCGTCGTGGTCGAAGCGCTGACGCTCGACGGCGAAGCCGCTCACACGCAGCGCGTCGCCGACCTCGTCCGCGACCGCCAGGTCGCCCGCCGTTCCGGCGCGGCGGTCCGGTTGCTCGCTGGCGATCCGGCGCGCCTCGGCGGCCGCCTGCTCGCCCTCGAACAGCACGTCGGCCGCCAACCCCTGCGGCAGCGGCCGCGGCCGGCTCTCGAGCGAGAACATCACGAGCACGACCGCGAACAGCGCAGGCACGAACGCCGCTCGGTAGATCCGAGGCTCGATCATGGCCGTTCCCTCACGTCCGACCCAACCTACAATCTCGCCCAGGCGCCGGTGCCTCGCGGTACCTCGTCACTCCGATGGCTCAGCAGGCTCCCCGCATCCTCCTGGTCGACGACGAGCAGTCGGTCCAGAAGCTGCTCGCGTCAGCTCTGCGCAAGGACGGCTACGAGGTCGTCTGCGCGCCCGACGGACAGGCGGCACTCGACAGCGTCGCCGGCGAGCCGTTCGACCTGCTCGTGCTCGACCTGATGCTGCCGAAGGTCGACGGCTTCGAGGTCTGCCGCCAGGTGCGCGCGACCAGCTCGGTGCCGATCATCATGCTGACGGCGAAGGTCGAGGAGATCGACAAGGTGCTCGGGCTCGAGCTCGGCGCCGACGACTACATCACCAAGCCGTTCTCGATGCGCGAGTTCCGCAGCCGCGTGAAGGCGGTACTGCGCCGCTCCCAGCTCGCGCGCGCCGAGGAGCCGGGCGAGGAGGCGCTCGAAGACGGCGAGCTGCGAATCGACTTCGACAAGCGCCAGGTGACGCTCGCCGGCGAGCCGGTGCGGCTGACCTACGTCGAGTTCGAGATCCTCGCCGCGCTCGCCCGCCATCCGGGCCGCGTCTACAGCCGTGCGACGCTGCTCGAGCGCGTCTGGGGCGACTCCGCCTACCGCGACCCGCGCACCGTCGACGTCCACATCCGCCACCTGCGCGAGAAGCTCGAGCGCGACCCCAAGACGCCCGAGCTGGTCCAGACCGTGCGCGGCGTCGGCTACCGCTTCCGCGACCGCCGATGAGCGCGCGACCGCGCCCGCGACCGCCATTCGGGCGCTCACTGCGCGACAAGCTGACGCTGCTGTTCTTCGGCGTAACCGCGGGCGCCTTGGCCGTCCTCTACTTCCTCGTCGTCCCCGAGCTCGAGTCCAACCTGCGCGAGCAGAAGTTCGACGCCCTGGAGCGCGTCGCCGAGGGCACCCAGGACCGCCTCGACGAGCTGACCCTCGACCCCGATGTAACCTCGCCGCAGCTCGACCGCCGCGTCGCCGCGATCGCCAGCGCGATCGACGCGCGCGTGACCCTGTTCGGCATCCAGCAGGCGCTCGGCCGC
>DATABV010000230.1:0-17010 GCA_036259395.1 Thermoleophilaceae bacterium
CTGCCGGCGCCCCAGCGGTCAGATCGCCTTGGGTGGGCGGCGCGCGAGCCGCACGCGTGCCCCCCGGGCGGGGCTGAACGTGATCGCCCGGCGGGCTATCCGCTCGTCGCGCTCACCCGCGGACACAACGTCGAACCGCCGCAGCACGCCGCCGAGCACGATCCTCATCTCGAACAGCGCGAAGCTCGCGCCGAGGCAGCGGCGCGTACCGCCTCCGAACGGAATCCACTCGTAGGTGCCCGCCGGGCGCTCCAGGAAGCGCTCGGGACGGAAGCGGTCGGGCTCGTCATAGATGGCCGGGTTGCGGTGGGTGAGGTAGATCGACGGGGTGATGTGGACGCCGGCCGGGAGGACGCGGCCGCCGAGCTCGGTCGGCTCGGTCAGGTAGCGCGCCACCGCCGGCACGACCGGCCGCAGGCGCAGCGACTCCTTGATCACCGCGTCCATGTACTCGCCGCCCTCGCCGTCGCGCGCCTCCTCGGTCAGTCGTGCGAGCGCCTCGGGATGGCGCACCAGCCGCTCCAGCGTCCACGACAGCGCCGTCGCCGTCGTCTCGTGACCCGCCAGCAGCAGCGTCATCAGCTCGTCGTGCAGCTCGGAGTCGGTCAGGCCCTCCCCGTCCTCGTCTCGGGCCGACAGCAGCAGCGACAGGATGTCGTCGCGCTCGCCGACGTCGGCGTCGGCGCGGTGCGTCCGGATCTCCTCGTAGAGCACCTCGTCCGCGGGGTGCAGCAGCGTCCTACGGAAGTGGCGCCACGGGCTCAGCGGGCCGTTGCGCTTCGAGCTCGACACCTGCAGCGTGAACAGCCGCCGCATGTCGGCCATCGAGTCGAGCAGCCGCCGCAGCGGCTCGGCGATCTGCTCCATCCGCTCGCGATCGTCGCGCACGCCGAAGACCGCGCGCATGATCACCTCGAGCGTGATCGCCTGCATCGACTGCTGGACCGCGAACGGCTCGCCGACCGGCCAGCGCGCCATCTCGCGCTCGGTCGCCTCGGCGATCACCTCGCCGTAGAGCTTCATCCGGTCGCCGTGGAAGGGCGGCAGCAGCAGCTTGCGCTGGCGCATGTGCTCCGGCTCGTCGAGCGTCAGCACCGACCGCGGGCCGAGCAGCGGCCGCAGCACCTCGTTGCCGACGCCGGCCAGCAGCTTGGTCGGGTCGCTGGTGAAGACCTGCTTGATCACCGCCGGGTCGTCGGTGATCACGACGGTGCGCCGGGGCGACATCTTGAAAGTGAACGGGGTGCCGTAGCGCCGCTTGGAGCTCTCGAGGAAGCCGCCCGGCCGCGCGAGGAAGTTCGCGAACACGAGCGGGCCCGGTCCGCTGGGGCCGGGCGGCAGCGGGTCCGGGACGAGTGGAGCGTCGTCGCCGGAGGGCTCGGTGGCGGGGTTGTTGACCGCTAGTTCAATAGTGGCGAAGTTGTAGCACTTGTTGAACGGCCGTTCAACAGTCGTTACCGTGGAACCGTCATGACGACCACCTTGCAGCCGCGTCGGATGAAGACCGACGACCGCCGCGAGCACCTCCTGCGGGCCGGGGCCGAGCTGCTCGGACGACGGCCCTACGAGGAGGTCTCGATCGACGAGATCGCGCGCGCGGCGGGGATCTCGAAGGGCCTCCTGTACCACTACTTCCCGACCAAGAAGGACTTCGTCGTCGCCGTCCTGCGCCAGGAGGTCGACCGCGTGACCGCTCTCACCGCCCCCGACCCCTCGCTGCCGGCGGTCGAACAGATCGACGCCGCGCTCGACGCCTTCCTCGACTACGTCGAGCACCACGCCTCCGCCTACGCGGCGATCTTCCGCACCCGCGGCGGCGGTGACCCCGAGATCCGGGCCGTGCTAGAGGAGGGGCGCGAGCGGCGCGTCGAGATCGTGCTCGACGGCGTCGCCGGCCAGCTGCTCGCCGCCGGCGCCGACCGCGAGTCCGCCGTCCTGCGCTCGGCCGTCCAGGGCTGGATCTCGTTCGTCGAGGGAGTCCTGCTGCGCTGGCTCGACAAGCGCGACCTCGAGCGTGACCAGCTGCGGGAGCTGCTGCGCGCCGTGCTGATCGACTCTTTGCGCGCGGCGGTCCACATCGACCCCCGGCTCCGGCTCGAATCGGATAGACTATAAGCATGGCTGCTGCTCGTACCCGACCTCTTCTCGCGCCCGGCAACGAGGACGAGTGGGCTGAGATCAATCGGACAGAGGCAAAGCAGCTCCGCGTCAGCAACATGGCGCTCACGCCGACGGAGCGACTCAGTCTGGGGCAGCAGATGTCCCAGCAGGCGGTCTCGCTGCTCTCGGCTTCGGTGAGGGCCGGGCATGCCCCCAGACGAGCTCTCTGGTCCTGACCTCGCCGGCGTCGTAGCCGACGCCAACGCCGCCAGGCTGCCCTACGTCGTGATCGGCGGCTTCAGCGTGATCTACCACGGGTTCGTGCGCGCGACGAAGGACAGCGACCTGCTGATTCCCGATGGGCCGGACGCCGACGCGGCGGTCGTCCGCTTCCTCGACCGGACGCGGGCGGTCCGGCTTCACGACGGGAAGCGGGTGGGCTTCGAGGACGTGGCGGGGCAGCACCACCTTCGCATGAAGACGCGCCACGGAATCGTCGACATCATGCGCGGCGGGTTGCCGCCACTCGACTTCGAGACCGTCGCCGCGCGAGCCGTCGAGGACGAGTGGGAAGGCGAGTCGGTCCGCGTGGCCGCGCTGTCGAGCGTCGTGGGCTTCAAGCGGCTCGCCGGACGCCTGCAGGATCAGGTCGACCTCGAGCAGCTGCAGGCCATCTACGGCGAGCTGCCGATCGAGCCGATCCCCGGCGTCGACAGCTGACGTCGATCAGCCGAACAACCGCGGGTCGTTGGTGATGACCGCGTCCACCCCGAGCGCCTCGAGCCGCGCGATCTCCGCGGCGTCGTCAACGGTCCAGACGTAGAGCTGGCCGCCGGCATCCTTCACCCGCTGGACGAGCTGGCGGGTGACGAGCACGTAGTGCGACATCAGCGCCTCGCACTCGCCGCGGCGAAGCGCCCGCTCGGCCTTGGTGGGGAGGCCGGCGCGCCACCAGGCGACCGCCCCGTAAGCAACGTACTTGAGCACCGGATGCCTGCGGAGGTCGCGGCGGACGCGCGGGACCGACCAGCCGCGGCGGACGTGGGGGTCGAGCTGACGCACCAGCCGCAGGCTCTCGGGATAGGTGGACGAGATCAGCGAGCGCTCTAGCAGGCCGCGCTCGCGCAGGCCCTCGACGACCGCCGCCTCGTAGCCGGGGATCTTGAGATCGACGTCGAGCTCGACGTCGGCGTAGGCCTCGGCGGCGAAGTGCTCGAGCCCCTCCTCGAGCGTCAGCGGCGTGCGGCTCTCCGCGTCCCGGGGATCGTGGGCCAGCACGAGCGTCCCGTCGGGCAGCGGCATCACGTCGAACTCGATCATGTCGACCCCGAGCTCGAGCGCCGCCTCGAAGCTCTCGGCGGTGTTGCCGGGCGCGACGTGGTCGGCCCCCTTGTGGCCGACGCGGATCAGCGGGCGGGTGTCGCCGGGAGCGTTCATCGGGGTGGATCGTAGGGGGGCGGCGCTCGATGTCGCCACGGGCTGTTCGTAGCCTGCTGGTCAGCTCTGGCAGACCACGCACCAGTAGGTCGTGCGGTTGTCGTCGCCCTGGCCGCGGGCGAGGACCGGCGTGCCGCAGACCCGGCACGGCAGGCCGGTCCGCTCGTAGACCCACGTCCCGGCGCGGCGGTCGCGGTCGACAGGGCGGCGTTGCGGCCGGCGCGCGGGCGCGCCGGCCGACGCGGTCTCGGCGCGGTAGGTGACGGTCGGCCCGCCCTGGCGCGCCGAGCGACGGATCTCCGGTCGGATCGCGCGCGCGATCGCGAGCAGCTCCTCGTCGGTCAGATCGGCGGTGCGGCGCCAGGGGTCCACGAGCGCCATGAAGCAGCCCTCCGACTTCCAGATGTTGCCGATTCCGGCGACGTTGCGCTGGTCGAGCAGCGCCTCGCCGATCGCCCGTGTCTGGTCGTCCTCGCGCAGGCGGGCGAGATAGAGCCGCTCGTCGAAGTCGTCGGCGACGATGTCGGGGCCGAGGCCCGCCAGCAGCTGGTCGAAGCGGCTGCGCGAGTCGGTCATCAGCTCGAGCACCGGGCCGTCGAACTGGACGACGTCGTGGCCAGCGGTACGGATGACCAGCCAAGCGCGATGAGCCCCGCGCGTCCACCGCCGCCCGCGCTCGTACACGCCCCACTTCCCACCCATTCGCAGGTGGGAGTGGATCGTCAGGTCGCCTTCGAAGCGAAGGAACAGGTGCTTGCCGCGGGCGTCGACCGCGCGGACGGCGCGCCCGGCTAGCCGCTCGGGCCAGCGGTCCATCCGGTACCGCGGATGCGGCGTCTCGATCTCGAGGATCTCGTGTCCGACGAGCGCGTTCCCGACCCGCAGCGCCGCATTGTGGATCGTGTCGCCCTCGGGCATCTTCTCGATCGTAGGCGTCGCGTTGCGCGCCTCGGTTTCACTTGTCGCCAAAGCGCTGTCACCTGTGAGTCCAGGTCGCGCAAGATTGGGATCGTGAAGTTCGAAGAGAGCCCAGTCACGGCCTTCTTGGAGGCGGCCGCTACCTCGGTCGGTGTCGGCATGGTGCTGGGAGGTTTCTTTGCTGGTTTGGCCGGAGTGCTCTGCGGGGCGCCGCGTGAGGACCTCGAGCGCCAAGTGTTAACCGCCGGTTACCTGGTCGCCGCGTTGTGCTTCGCCCTGCGGCTGGTCGAGCTAGCGCGAATCATATAAGCTGCCGGAAGATTTGCTATGTCACTCAGGAACGAGACCATCGGATTCGTAGTCGGGATCGGGATCTTGATCGTCGGCGTGCTTCTGACGAGCGGTGATCCCGACCAGCTCGAGGGCGCGCTGATCGCATTGCTGATGGTAGGTGTCCCGCTCTGGCTGAGCTACTACCTCCATCTGCGTGACGGCAGCTATCCCCGCTCGTCACGTCGCTAGGGCCAGGACGTCAAGCGCTCAGGGTCAGACGACGCGGTCCTTGGCTGAAGCCGATCTCGACGAGCAGCGGCTCGAAGGGAGAGCCGACGACGGGGTCGCCGTCGAAGCGCTCGAGGGCGAGGCGCTTGATGCGGCCGCGACGGACCTGGTCGGCGAGGGCTTGGAGGGCGTCGGCGAGCCAGGGAGCGGGCGTGCCGTTGGGCTCGAGCGGGTCGCGGAGGGCGATCAGGCCCTTGCCGGAGCGCTCGACGTAGAGGACGGGGTTGGCGTCGAGGGTGACGACGTGGGCGCCGGGCACGCGCGCGGGGCGGCGGTTGTCGTCGCGCTTGGGCCAGGGAAGGGTGGCGCCGAAGGGGTTGGCGGGGTCGGTGGCGGCGAGGACGAGCGGGCCGGCGGGCTCGCCTGTGCCCGGCCGGGTATCGGTCCGCAGGCCACGCAGTCGCTCGATCGCGGCGGGCAGCGCGAACTGGGCGCCGCCGAGTCCCTCGACGAAGTAGCCGCGGCGGGCGGTGCCGAGCGTCTCGAGGTTGGCGAGCTCGCCGTAGAGGGAGGAGAAGCCGCCGGGGATGCCCTCGGCGAGCACGGTCTCGCGGGTGACGACCCCGTAGCGCTCGAGCAGCAGCTCGGCCTGGGCGCGCAGGCGTGGGCCTTGGGCCGGGGGATCGCGGAAGAGGTTGGCGGCCAGCGACCAGCGTCCCTGAACCTGCGGCGCGCCCGGGCGACGGCGGCGGGCGAAACGGCGCTGCGACTCGCGGCGGGCGTTGGCGAGCGACAACCGGGGTGCGCGCAGCGGCGCGAAGGCGTCGTTGGTGACCTCGCCGGCCCAGACGAGATCCCAGAGCGCCTCTTGGAGCTCGGCGGGGTCGGGCGCCAGCCTGCCGCCGGCCGCAGACGCGCCGTTTCCGTCGCCGCTGGCGCCGGTCACGTGAACGTCAGCGATCAGGTCGGTCCAGAACGCGGCGCCGTTCGCCAGCCGCGCGCGGATCGCGTCGTGGACCGGGCCGGCCGGTGCGTCGCCCTTGAACGGCGGCGGGCCAAGCCAGGAGGCGTCGTCGCGGAAGTACAGCGCGACCTTGCCCGTATTGCGGCCGAGCGGGCCGGCGCCCACCCAGACGACCTCGCCGCCGGCGCAGAGCTGGTCGAGCCAAGCGGGCGAGTAGGCGCCGGTGCGGCGCGGCAGGACGTCCTGCTCCCAGACGGCGGGCGCGAGCGCGAGGCCCTGGAGCGGGACGAGCATCTCGCGCAGGCGGTCGGGGCCGGCGCCCGAGGCGGGCGATGCGTCGACGCCCTGCCACGCCGGGAGGAAGCGGGCGAGCGCCTGCTGCTCGGCCGGCTCGACCTCCTTGCGCAGGCTCGCCAGCGACGCGCGGCGGAGGCGGCGCAGCACCTCGGGGTCGCACCACTCGCGCTCGCTGCCGCCGGGACGCAGCTCGCCGCGGACGAGATTGCCCGCGCCCTCGAGCGCCTTCAGCACGGCCGTCGGGTCGACGACGTAGCGGTCCTTCAGCTCGCGCGTGGTGAACGGGCCGTGGGTGCGCGCCCAGCGGCGGACCAGCCGCTCGAACGGCGCCTCGACGCTCTCGAGGAAGGCGTCGGGGAGGCCGCCTGGTGGCACAGCGCCGAAGGCATCGCGATAGAGGCCGGCGTCCTCGGAGGCGATCCAGCGCTCCTCGCCGCCGATCCGCATCTGGATCGCGCGGCGCTCGCGGGCGAGCACCGCGAGCAGCGCCTCGGCTTCGTCGACCGTCGCGCCGCCGGTCGCGCGGCCGTCGTCGCTCCCCGTCCCGTCGGACCCGGCCTCGCCGGCCACTGCCTCGCGATCGGCCGCAGGCCGGGCACTCGCTCCGGTCGGCAGGCAGCGGAGCGCGGCCTCGGCGAGCGTCAGGTCGCCGACGCCACGCAGCACGTCGTGGAGCGCGTCGGCGTTCGCCGCCTGCGTTCGGCGGCTGAGGTGCTGCAGGTCAGCCTCGACCTCGGCGAGCGCGCCGGCGTCGATCAGCTCGCGCAGCTCCTCCTGGCCGAGCAGCTCGCGCAGCAGGTCGCGGTCGAGCGACAGCGCGGCCGCCCGCCGCTCGGCGTTCGGCGCGTCGCCCTCGTACATGTAGGTCGCGACGTAGTCGAACAGCAGCGACGAGGCGAACGGGGAGGCGCGCTGGGTCTCGACCTCGACCAGCGACAGCTCGCGGGTGTGGAGGCCGGTCAGCAGCTGCTCCAGCCCCGGCAGGTCGAGCACGTCGCGCAGGCACTCGCGGTAGGTCTCGAGGACGATCGGGAACTGGCCGTAGCGCTTGGCGACCTCGAGCAGCGACTGCGCCTTGAGACGCTGCTGCCAGAGTGGCGTGCGCTTGCCGGGGTAGGCGCGCGGCAGCAGCAGCGCGCGGGCGGCGTTCTCGCGGAAGCGGGCGCCGTAGAGGGCGGAGGCCGACAGCTCGCCGACGACGAGGTCCTCGACGGCGTCGGGCTCGACCAGCACGAGCTCGGACCCGGGCGGCTCGTCGGCGTCGGGGAGGTGGACGATGATGCCGTCGTCAGACCAGATCGCGTCAGACTCGAGGCCGAACTCGTCGCGAATCCGGGCGGAGATCGCAAGCGCCCAGGCCGAGTGGACGCGGCCGCCGAACGGCGACAGGACGCAGAGGCGCCAGTCGCCGATCTCGTCGCGGAAGCGCTCGACGACGATCGTGCGGTCGGAGGGGATTACGCGCGTCGCCTCCTGCTGCTCGCGCAGGTAGACAATCAGGTTCTTGGCGGCCCGCTCGTCGAGGTCGTAGCCGGCGTCGATCAGCTCGGCGGGCTCGCGGTCGACCGCCCAGCGCGCGAACTCGCCGATCGCGCGTCCGAGCTCCGCGGGGCGGCCGATCCCGTCGCCCTTCCAGAACGGGATCGCCCCGGGCGCGCCGGGCGCGGGGGTGACGATCACGCGGTCGCGGGTGATCTCCTCGATCCGCCAGGTCGACGCGCCGAGCAGGAACGTCTGGCCGGGGCGCGCCTCGTAGACCATCTCCTCGTCCAGCTCGCCGACGCGGCGGCCGTCGGGCAAGTGGACGCCGTAGAGGCCGCGGTCGGGGATCGTGCCGGCGTTGGTGATCGCGAGCTGGCGGGCGCCCTTGCGCGCGCGGATCGTGTCGGCGACGCGGTCCCAGACGATGCGCGGCCGCAGCTCGGCGAACTCCTCCGACGGGTAGCGGCCGTCGAGCATGTCGAGCACCTGGTTCAGGAGCTCGCGCGGGAGGTCGGAGTAGGGGTGGGCGCGGCGGACGAGGTCGTAGAGGAGCGGGACCGGCCACTCCTCGCCGCCGACCTCGGTGTCGGCGGCGCGTGTAGTCGCGGCGTCGCCATCGGCGGCGGACGCCGCCTCACGCGGCGCGCTCGGACCGCCGTCGACCGGAGGCGACGACACCATCGCGACGATCTGCTGCGCCAGCACGTCGAGCGGGTTGCGCGGGATGACCGTCGTCTCGATCTCCGCCGCTCGCATCCGCTTCGCGACGACCGCGCACTCGAGCAGGTCGGCGCGGAACTTGGGGAAGATCCGCCCCTTCGAGACGTCGCCGACATTGTGGCCCGCGCGCCCGATCCGCTGCAGGCCGGCGGTGACCGACTTCGGCGACTCGACCTGCAGCACGAGGTCGACCGCACCCATGTCGATCCCGAGCTCGAGCGACGACGTCGCGACGAGGCAGGGCAGCGAGCCCGACTTGAGCATGTCCTCGACGACCAGCCGCTCCTCGCGCGCGAGCGAGCCGTGGTGGGCGCGGGCGATGTCGGCCGGCTGACCGTCTTCCCCTGCCAGCTCGTTCAGGCGGACCGCCAGCCGCTCGGCCGCGCGGCGGGCATTGACGAAGATGATCGTCGAGGTGTGGGACTGCACCAGCTCGAGCAGCTCGGGATAGATCGCCGGCCAGATCGAGCGGCGGGTCGCGGCGTTGGGATCGTCGCCAAAGCCCGTGCCCGCGAGCGGGTCGGCGTAGGGCGCCTCGACGCCAACCTGGGGGTCGAGTGAGGGCAGCGCCTCCGTGCCGGGCTCGCGTCCGTGCCCCATCAGGTCCCCGCCCCCCGCGGCCGTTCCTACCGTCTCGACCGCTGGATGGCCGATGTCGTGCGCCCCCGGCTCGCGCATGTCCTCGACCCGCACTTGGATCTACAGGTCGAGCGGCTTGCGCACGCCGGTGTCGACGATCCTGCACTCGCGCCCGGTCCCGACGAGGAAGCGGCCGACCTCCTCGAGCGGGCGCTGGGTCGCCGACAGGCCGATCCGCTGGATGCCGGGCGCGGCCGGGTCGCCGCCGCGCGTGAGGTGGTCGAGCCGCTCCAGCGTCAGGGCGAGATGCGCGCCGCGCTTGGTCTGGGCGACCGCATGGATCTCGTCGACGATCGCCCACTCGACGCCGGTCAGGAACTCGCGCGCCCGCGAGGTCAGCATCAGGTAGAGCGACTCCGGCGTGGTAATCAGCACGTCGGGCGGCGTGCGCAGCATCGCCTGGCGCTCACGCTGCGGCGTGTCGCCGGTGCGGATCGCGACGGTGATCTTCCCGCGTGCGGCCCCACCGTCAGGTCCCACGCCGTCGGTCTCCGCCCCCGCATGAATCCCCTGCAGTGGTCCGCGCAGGTTCTTCTCGACGTCGTAGGAGAGCGCCTTCAGCGGCGAGACGTAGACGAGGCGGGTGCGCCGCTCACCGGATGGAGTCGGTGCGGTGCTCGCCGGCCGAGCCGCCACGTCGCCTGCCACGTGACCGGTCCGGCTGTGCTCCTCCCGCCGGGGCAACGGGTTTGCGACGAGCCGGTCGAGTCCCCAGAGGAACGCCGCGAGGGTCTTGCCCGAGCCGGTCGGGGCGGAGACAAGGACGTGCTCGCCACCGGCGATCGCTGGCCAGGCCTGGGTCTGGGCGTCGGTCGGCGCCTCGAACGAGCGCGCGAACCACTCCCTTACCTGGGGCGTGAACGACGCGAGCGGGTCCGAAGGCATGGCGCCTTCGAGCGTACCGCCCGGCGCCGGTCGCCTTGCAACGGCAGATGCGGGATTCGCATCGCCTGGACTACCTAATCCGACACTCAGCGCCCCCGACTAGAAGCCCGGCGGGTGCGTGGCGACGTAGCCGCGCGGCGAGCGCATCTGGGCGCTCCAGCGCGTGCCGGTGCGCTTGCTGGCGCTGGTGTCGAAGCGCAGTCCCGCGACGACCATGTAGGCGTGGCCGGCGTTGGCCCGGATCGTGATCCAGTCGCCGCGCCCGCGGCGGCCCCATGACATGAAGCCGGTCGAGGCTAGCGAGGATGTCATCAGGCGAGCCTTGCGCAGGGCGTAGCTGACCGAGCCCGAGCAGTCGTAGCCGGAGTCGACGAGCAGCCCGTGGCCGCCGCCCCACTTGTAGGGCTTCTTGGCGATCTCGTTGCCGGCGCGGATCACCGCCTGAACCTTGGCGGGCGCGCCGGCGGGCGGGATCGCGAGCCCGTTGCGCGTCAGCTTCGCCTTCGCGCCGGGCGCGGTCAGCTTGCTGAGCGGCGTGCCGGCGACGGCGCCGCCGCCCACGGTCGTCTTCGCCTTCGCGGGCGCCTTGCCGGGCAGCGTACGGGCGTCTGCGCTTGGCGCGACCGCAGCAAGGGCGACGGTCGCCAGGAGGGCCAGGGAGAACGTCGCGGCAATCGCATCGACGCGACGAATCAGGGCGTTGGACATCGGGGAGCGTCTTCCTCTCTTTCGCGCCTGCGGGGTTAGCTGACGGGCTCGCGCTAAGAGAGCTGCGCTACGCCGGGACTTCCGGCGATTCGCCCCAGGGCCAGGGACCCAAGTGGTTCCCCCGCTCTCCCACCGCATGGCGGCGAGAGACTCGGCTATGTGCTCTGGACCAGTCTTCGACGCCGTAGGGCGCCGACCTGTTCGGACCAGAGCACCGTAGGCGATCGAAAGTTGCGCACTGTGACGAGGCTCACAGTTGTGCCAGTCAGCCCGAGGCGCCTAGCGTTGCGCCAGCTGGCGCGCGCGGACGAGGACGGCGTCCGTCATCTCCTCCGTCAGTCGCCCCGTGAAAGTGTTCTGCTGGCTCGGGTGGTAGCAGCCGATCAGCGTGCGGCCACCCGGCAACGGCGTCTCGGCCGCGTGGCCGAACTTCGGGCGCGGGCGGACCGGTCCATGCAACCGCAGTGCCGCGTCCCACGCAAAGCCGCCGAGCGCGACGATCACGCGCACCGACGTCATCAGCTCCAGCTCCTCGGCGGCATACGGCAGGCAGTTGTCGCGCTCGGACGGCAGCGGCTTGTTCGCCGGCGGCGCGCAGCGGACGGCGGCGGCGATGAACGCGTCGGTCAGCCGCAGGCCGTCGTCGCGATCGACGGACTCCGGCTGGTTGGCGAAACCCATCCGGTAGAGCGAGGCGAACAGCCAGTCGCCCGAGCGGTCGCCGGTGAAGATGCGTCCGGTGCGGTTCGCGCCGTGCGCCGCCGGCGCGAGGCCGAGGATGTACACGCGTGCCGCCGGATCCCCGAACCCTGGAGCTGGCCGTCCCCAGTACTCCTCGTCTCGGAACGCGGCGCGCTTCTCGCGTGCGACGAGCTCGCGCCACTCGACCAGCCGCGGGCAGCGGCGACAGCAAGTGACGCGGCGCTCCAGCTCGTCGAGCGAGTCGGCCAAGGCTACGGATCGCGCCCGGCTAGGCCTTCAGCTTGCGCCCGCTGGTGAACAGCCACTGCGCCCAGAGGTAGCAGGGGATCGCGAGCGCGGCGGTCACTCCGAGCGACAGCCAGATCGAGACGTCGGCGCTGCCGAGGAACCCGTAGCGGATCGCCTGCAGCATGTAGAAGATCGGGTTGAAGTGCGACAGCTCCTCCCACGGCGAGGAGAGCATGTCGACCGAGTAGAAGACGCCGCCCATGAACGTCAGCGGCAGGATCACGATGTTCTGGATGAACGTCGTGTGGTCCCAGCTCTCGGCGTAGATGCCGACGACCGTGCCGAGCGACGCGAAGCCGAGCAGCGCCAGGGCGGTGGCGAGCACGAGCACGAGCGGCTGCTCGACCGGGACGCCGGTGATCGGCAGGGCCAGCGCGAGCAGCGCGACCGCGATCGCGAAGCCGCGGAACAGCCCGCCGATGATGTAGCCGGCCGTCATCTGCCAGCCGTGCATCGGCGCCGACAGCACGTCGTGGATGAAGCGATCGGAGCGGCCCTGGTAGATCGTCGACGCGTTGTTGGCGTAGGCGGCCTGGACCATCGCCATCGCGATCAGCCCCGGCACGATGAAGACCTCGTAGTCGAAGCCCTCGACCTGCTTGATCCGCCCGCCGAGCGACAGCCCGAAGACGAGGATGAACAGGAACGACGAGACGACGGATGCGAGCACGGTCTGCGTCCAGAGCTTCGACACGCGCAGCACCTCGCGCCGCGCCAGCCATCCCATGCTGCGGTAGCCGTTCACGCGCCGGCCCCCATCGCCTTGACGTAGACGTCGGCGAGCGTGCCGGCGCCGTAGTGCTCGCGCAGCCCGTCGGCGCTGTCGCGCGCAATCAGGTGGCCGCCGCGGATCAGCGCGATCTCCTCGCAGAGCTCCTCGGCCTCCTCGAGGTAGTGCGTCGTCAGCAGGATCGTCGTCCCCTCGGCATGCAGCTGGCGGATGTAGCGCCACAGCTCGAGCCGCAGCTCGAAGTCGACGCCGGCGGTCGGCTCGTCGAGGATCACCAGCCGCGGGCGGTGCATCAGCGCGCGGGCGAGCAGCAGCCGGCGGCGCTGGCCGCCGGACAGCTTCGGCGTACGCACGCCGCTCTTGGCGCGCAGGTCGAAGGCGTCGATCATCTCGTCGGCGCGCGCCTCGGCCTCGTCGCCGGTCATGCCGAAGTAGCCGCCGTGGTAGATCAGCGTCTCGCGGACGCTCAGGAAGCGGTCGAGGTTGATGTCCTGCTCGGCCAGCCCGATCCAGCTGCGCGCCTGCAGCGACTTCGCCGGCTCGCCGAAAACGAGGATCTCCCCGTCGGTCACGCGGATCAGGTTGCAGACCGCGCTGATCAGCGTCGTCTTGCCGGCGCCGTTGGGCCCGAGCAGGCCGAAGAAGGCGCCGTCTGGCACCTGCATGTCGAAGCCCTCGACGGCGAGCGTGCCGTCGTCGTAGCGCTTGGTCAGGCCGCGCACCTCGAGCGCGGGCGGGGCGAGCTCAGTCACCCAGGAGACGTTACTTGCCGCTGAGCGCGCGGCCGTACTGGCGCTCGTAGTACTCGCGGTACTCGCCGGAGCGGATCGGCTCCCACCAGTCGCGGTTGTCGCGGTACCAGGCGACGGTGCGCTCCAGGCCCTTGTCGAAGTGGACCCGCGCCTCCCAGCCGAGCGCGCGCACCTTCTCCGAGGCGAGCGAGTAGCGGCGGTCGTGGCCGGGCCGGTCGGTGACGTACTCCATCAGCGACTCGTCCTTGCCGGTCAGCTCGATGATCCGCCGCACGACGTCGATGTTCTCGCACTCGTCGGGGCCGCCGACGTTGTAAGCCTCGCCGGGGGCGCCGCGCTCGAGCACGAGGTGGATCGCGCGGGCGAAGTCCTCGACGTAGAGCCAGTTGCGCACCTGGCGGCCGTCGCCGTAGACGGGGAGCGAGTCGCCATGCAGCGCGTTGAGCGTCATCAGCGGGATCAGCTTCTCCGGGTACTGGCGCGGGCCGTAGTTGTTCGAGCCGCGGCAGATCACCGCCTCGATGCCGTGCGTGTGGACGTGGGCGGAGACGAGCAGGTCGCCGGCGGCCTTGGTCGCGCTGTAGGGCGACGAGGGGTTGAGCGGCGAGGTCTCGGTGAACGAGCCGGACTCGATCGAGCCGTAGACCTCGTCGGTCGAGACCTGGAGGTAACGGTTGACGCCCAGTTCGCGCGCAGCGTCGAGCAGTACGCCGGTGCCGATCACGTGCGTGGTGACGAACGGGTCCTGGCCGGCGATCGAGCGGTCGACGTGCGACTCGGCGGCGAAGTTGACGACGGCGTCGGCGCCTTCCATCGCCTCGCGGACCTTCTCCGGGTCCTCGATGCCGCCGTGCACGAAGCGGTGCTCGACGCCCTCGAGGTTCTCGCGCCGGCCGGCGTAGGTCAGCTTGTCGAGGATCGTCAGCTCATGGCCGGCGTCGGTCGCGATCCGCGCGTAGGTCGATCCGATGAATCCGGCGGCGCCGGTGACGAGCAGCTTCATGGCCGGCGACCCTATCGAGGCCGCTCCGGCGACGCCGGCCACATTCCGGCGGGAGTTTTGCCGGGATCGGCCCGGCGTGGGGTCAGGCGGCTCCGCCGCGTTCGCGCAGATAGGCGCGCAGGCCGTCGCGCCAGTCGGGCAGGCGGATCGGGTCGGGCCACTCGGTGTCGAGCACGGAGTACGCCGGCCGCGGCGCCGGCCGCGCGAACTCGGCGGTCGTCGTCGAGAGCACCTGGCACTCGACGCCGGCGTCCTCGAAGATCGCTCGCGCGAAGTCGTACCAGGAGCACTGCCCGCCGGCGGCCATGTGGTGGACGCCGTAGGCGGGCGTCGCGGCGAGCCGCAGCAGCCCCTCGGCGAGGTGGGCGGTGTAGGTCGGCGAGCCGACCTGGTCGCGCACGACCGTCACCACGCCGCCGCCCGCGAGCCCGAGCATCGTCTCGACGAAGTTGCGCCCGCCGACCCCGAACAGCCACGCGGTGCGGACGACGAAGTGGCGCGGGTTGGCGGCGGCCACCGCCTGCTCGCCGGCGAGCTTCGTGCGGCCGTAGGCGGACTGCGGGCCGGTCGGGTCGGACTCGACGTACGGCCGCGTGGACGTCCCGTCGAAGACGTAGTCGGTCGAAGGCTGGACGACCGACGCCCCTACGCTCGCCGCCGCCGCAGCGACGTTCCCCGCGGCGTCCGCGTTCAGCCTCAGCGCCTCCTCCTCGGCCGTCTCGGCCCCGTCGACGTCCGTCCAGGCCGCGCAGTTGATCGCGGCGTCCGGTCGCAGCTGCGCGAACGCGTCGCTCACCGCACCCGCATCCGTCACGTCCAGCGCCGCCCGGTCGAGCGCGTCCACCTCGTGGTTGCCAGCCTCCGCCGCCCGCCGCACGTCCTGGCCGAGCATCCCGCCCGCGCCGGTGATCAAGACCTTCACGCCGCGAGGGATATCAGATTCGGCATTCTGATCACCATATATGCTATGTCGGCGACCTGAAAGACAGCGTTAGCTCATATCCAATTGGATATCATTTATCTCATGAGTCCAGGAGTTCAATTGCGACTGGCGAGAAATAGAGCGGGCCTTACCCAGACCGAGCTAGCTCGCCGCGCGGGTACGTCACAGGCCACCATCTCCTCGTACGAGAGCGGTCACAAGCAGCCTTCGGTCGACACGTTCAACCGGTTGCTGGCGGCAACCGGCTCCCGTCTGGTCGTTGAGTCGGGGCGTCGGCCCATCCTCTTGCCGTCGCGTGCGCAGCTTGTTCGGTCGGCCCGAACGCTGAGCGATGTTCTGAGCTTGGCCGAGGCGCTTCCCGCAAGTCATGACCAGGAGCTCCGGTTCCCCCGGCTGCCCTCCCGCGCAAGGACCGCGACGTGAAGATCCAGAAGCGCGTGATCGAGCTCCACCGGGCCTTCGACCGACATGAGATCCCGCATGCCTTTGGCGGGGCGCTCGCGCTTGCGTACTGGACATTGGACCCAAGAGGGACGAACGACATCGACGTCAACCTGTTCATGCCGGCGGCCGACTGCGACCGAGCACTGAGGAGCCTGCCCGACGGGGTGGAGCAGCCGGAGGGAACCGTCGATCGGATACGCCGCGACGGCCAGATCCGGCTCTGGTGGGAGGAGATCCCTGTCGACCTCTTCTTCGACTACGCGCCAGTCCACGAGGATGCGGCGCGGGACCGACAGGTCGTCCCGTTTCTCGACATCGACATCCCCGTGCTCGGCCCAGTCGAGCTTGCTGTCTTCAAGGCGATGTTCGATCGTACGAAGGATTGGGCCGACGTCGAGGCGATGATCGCGGCGCAGCGGCTCGACGTCGACCTGGTACGCGAGTCGCTGCGAACCATGCTCGCGTCCGACGATCATCGCTTCGCCAGGCTCGACGAGGCCGAGCGGCTGGCTGCGACTGCGTCTCCGCCGGGCTGACGGCCACGGGCTATGGTGCGCCTGGTGCGCCGAGGACTAATCGCCGTCGCGGTTGCCCTGTTCGCGCTGCCGAGCGGCGCCGCGGCGCAGACCGCCGAGCCGCTGGCAGCGCAGCTCGAGCCGCCGTTGCCGTCGCCGGTCGTCGCGGGCGATTGGCCCGATCCCGACGTGTCGCTGATCGACGGCAGCTACTACGCGGTGGCGACGAGCGGCGGCTGGTCGCCGACGTTCCGGGTGCTGCAGTCGACGGACCTGCGCTCGTGGTCGATCGCCGGGTCGGTCTTCGGGCGGCCGCCGGGCTGGACGAAGGACTCGTTTTGGGCGCCGGAGCTGGCGCCGCTGCCGGCGGGCGGCTACGCGCTCTTCTACAGCGCGATGCCCAAGCGCCCGTGGCAGACGCGCGCGGACGGAAGCACGGTGCCCTACCGTGGCGCGCGCGTGCGGCCCGGCGGGCCGCAGGTTCCCCGGGCTGGCCGGCCCTGGTACTGCCTCGGCGTGGCGACCGCTCCCTCGCCGGTCGGCCCATGGCGCGACCTCGGCCGTCCGCTGCGCTGCACGCCACGCGGCACGATCGACCCCACGCCCGTCGTCGACGGCGACAAGCTCTACCTCGTCTACAAGGAGGACGGCAACGCCTTCCGCAAGCCGACGCCGATCCTGCTGCAGGAGCTGCGCGCCGACGGCCGGCGGTTGCTCGGCGCGCCGCGTGAGCTGCTGCGCAACCAGCCGCGGACGTGGGAGCGCAACGTGATCGAGGCGCCGTTCCTGGTTCGCCGCGACGGGGGCTGGACGATGCTCTACTCGGGCGCACTCTGCTGCTCGCCGGATTGCGCCTACGCGGTTGGCGCGGCCCGCGCCCCGACGCTCGCGGGGCCGTGGACGCGCTACCCCGGCAATCCGATCCTGCGCTCCGGCAACGGCTGGCGCTGCCCCGGGCACGTCTCGGTCGTTGGCGACAACG
>DATABV010000231.1:0-13358 GCA_036259395.1 Thermoleophilaceae bacterium
GTAGGTCATCGGCGTCCAGGTCTGGCGCAGCGCGGTCGAGAGGTTGAAGTACTGCGAGCTGTGGTGGACGACGTGGCTCGCCCAGAAGACGCGCACCTCGTGGCTGATGCGGTGGAACCAGTAGTAGGCGAAGTCGTCGAGGAAGAAGAGCGCGACCCAGGCCCACCACGCGCTCTCCGGAACGCGCAGCGGCGTCAGCTCGTAGAGGCCGACGTAGATCAGCAGCACGATCGCCTTCCAGCCCGTGTTGACGATCACGTTGCCGATCCCCATGCTGAGGCTGGTGCGCGTGTCGCGCAGGTCATAGCCCTTGAGGTCCTCGCGCTGGGCGACGCGGAACGAGACCGCCTCGACGACCAGCAGCAGGACGAACGCCGGGACCGCGTAGATGATCAGGTCGACCACTGTCGGTAGAGGCTACCGCCGCGCGATACCGTGGGTGGGGACTTGAACGACGTCGTCTGGACCCACCGGCCGTCTCTGCGCCGCCCCGTGCTCGTGGCGGCGTTCGGAGGATGGAACGACGCCGGCGACGCGGCGTCGGCCGCAGTGGAGTTCATCCGCTCGCGCTTCGAGCCGACCGAGATAGCGCGGATCGAGCTCGAGGACTACCTCGACTTCACCGAGACGCGGCCGACGGCGCGGCTGGTCGACAGCCGTACGCGCGAGATCGACTGGCCGGCGACGACGATCGCGGCGGCCGAGGTTCGCGGCGCGGACAACGACCTGATCGTCGTCCAGGGGCCGGAGCCGGGGCTGCGCTGGCGGCGCTACTGCGAGACGGTGATCACGATCGCCCAGGAGCTCGACGTGCGGCGCGTGGTGACGCTCGGCTCGCTGCTCGCCGACGTGCCGCACTCGCGCCCGGTGCACGTGACGGGGATCGGCTCCGACACGGCGCTGCTCGACCGGCTCGGGTTCTCGCCGACCAGCTACGAGGGCCCGACCGGGATCACCGGCGTGCTCAACTACGAGGCCGGCCGGATGGGCCTGCCGAGCGTCAGCCTCTGGGCGTCGGTGCCGCACTATGTTGCGGCCGCGCCGAACCCTAAGGTGGCGCTGGCGCTGGTGCGGGCGTTCGAGGGTGCCGCGGGCCTGGCGGTGGACGCGACCGACCTCGAGGAGGCCGCCGAGGACTACGAGCGCCAGGTCAACGCCGCGGTCGCCAGCGACCCGGAGGTCAAGGCGTTCGTCGAGCGGTTGGAGTCCGCGATGGACGAGGTCGCGGAGGACGACGCGATCGAGCCGAACATCCCGTCCGCCGACATGATCGCCTCGGACTTCCAGCGGTTCCTGCGCCAGCGGCGCGGCTAGCCGCGCCCGGCGGCCCGCGGTAACGCGCTCGATGTGGGATTGGCGCGTCCTGGCGATGCAAATTCGACATCGAGCGGCTACCCGGCGGGGCGGGCTTACCGCTCGGCGGCCGGGCAGATGATGCGGAAGTCGCAGAAGGAGCAGATCTCGTGGCTTGGGGTCGGCTGGAAGTCCTGGCGCGAGATGCCGGCGCCGATCTCCTCGATCGTGGCGCGGACGCGGTCGAGCTCGGTGTCGGAGTGGGCCACGGGGACCTTCTCTGCGGTCATCACGTAGTAGTAGGAGTGGGCCGAGGTCTCGATGCCCCAGGACTCGCGCGCGCCCATCTGGTAGATCGAGAGCTGGACGTCGCTCTGCAGCTCGGCCGCGGTTTTGGAGCGGCCGGTCTTGTAGTCGATGACCTCGTAGCTGCCGTCGGGACGGCGGTCGACGCGGTCGACGCGGCCGCGGATCACGTGCGGGCCGAGCTGGAAGGAGAAGCTGCGCTCGAACCAGACCGGCTCGCCCTCCTGGTCGCGTGTGTTCTCCCAGTAGCGCTCGAGCGCCTCGATGCCGCGCTCACGGAACTGCAGCTCGTCGTCGGAGTCGCCGAAGCCGCCGCGCCGCCAGGAGGACTCGAAGAGCTCGAAGAGCGTCTCGCGGCCGGCGTCGGGCGACTTGTGGAAGCGCTCGAGGACGGTGTGCAGGGCGATCCCGAAGCGCTGGTGGATCGTCGACTCCTGCGGGATCCGGAAGACGCGGCCGAACTTGTACTTGAGCGGGCAGAGGCGGTAGGTCTCGATGTCTGAGGCCGAGAGCATCAGACCGCCCTCGGGCGCCCCGGCGCCGCGGCGGCGCGGGATGAACGGGTCGAGCGACGGGCCGGCGTGGTCGTCGCCGGCGACGGGGCGGCGGTCGGGGTCGCGGCCGGTGTCGCGCAGCCAGTCGTCGAGCGCGGAGGACTCGAGCACGGCGCGCTGCTCGGCTGACGCGCCGGCGGCGAGCAGCTGGTTGACCTCGGAGATCGCGTCGTCGAGCGGCTGCCCGTCCTTGGAGCGCTCGATCAGCGCGGCGACCTTGAGCAGCTCGAGGTAGCGGGCGACCGCCTGCGAGACGTCGAGCGTCGTGTCCAGGCGCATCTCGCCGAGCCGGCCCCCGATCCGCTGGACGGTGTCGAGCAGCTCGTCGCGCATGATCCGGAAGGTGGAGTGCAGGCCCTCGGCCGGGCCGAAGAGCTCCTCCTCGAAGCGCTCCTCGGGGGCGCCGGCGGCCATGCGAGCCTCTTCGTAGAAGGGCGAGGGGCGGGCCGGCGAGCCGTTCGGGGCGTCGGACCAGGAGAGGACGAGGCTCCGGCGTGCGCGGCTCAGCGCGATATGCAGGCGGCGCCGCATGACCTGCTCATGGGTCGGCGCGACGGCCGGCGCGGTCGTCGGGCCGGCCTCAACGGCGAGCGCGTCCGGCTCCAAAGCGGGCGGGCGTCCGGGCATGCGCGCGGCCGACAGGCCGAGCACGAAGACGTGGTCGAACTCGCGGCCCTTGGCGTCGTCGATGCCTAGGATCGCGACGGCGGGAGCGCCCTCCGGTCCGGTGGCCTCGGTCTCTGGCAGGCCGGAGTCGGCGACGGCCTTGAGGTAGCGGGTGAAGTCGCGCGGCGTGGCGTTCGGCTCGCGGCGCATGTAGGCGGTGGCGAGCTCGGGCAGGCGGGCGATGTTGCGCAGCCGCTCGACGGTGTCGGCCTGGGTGGCGAAGACCTGCTGCCGGCGGATGCCGACGCGCTCGATCAGGCGCAGCACGAAGGCGTCGGGGCGGCGGCTCTCGAAGGCGCGCGCGGCGGCGCGGTAGAGGTCGAGGAAGGCCTGGGCGCGGTCGCGGCCCTCGGGGGAGAGCTGCGGCCCGTCGAGCGCGGCGGCGACGGCGGACGGCATGTCGAGCTTGCGCCGGCGGGCGAGCTGGGTGAGCCGCGCGATGTCGACCGAGTGCAGGCCAATCGGCGGGCGGGTCAGCGCGCGCACCGCGGCGCCCGAGTCGGCCGGGTCGGCGAGCACGCGCAGCCAGGCGAGCACGTCGCGCACCTCGGCACGCTGGAAGAAGGCGCCCGGGCCGCGGACGCGGAAGGGGATCGCGCGCTGCTCCAGGGCGCCGCCGACGGCCGTGCCGTCGTCGGCCGCCGAGCGGACCATCACGGCGATCGCTGCCGGGTCGGCGCCGCCGGCGAGGAGTCGCTCGACGTGGAGCGCCACCGCCTGCGCCTGAGCGCGCTCGGACGCGCAGCGCCAGAAGCGGACGTCGCCGCCCCCGACCGCCCGATGCACGCTTGTGCCCCCTGGGCGATGCGAACCCTGCATCTGACCGGTGGGGCCGCCCTCCACGCCCGCTAGATGCAGGATTGTGCCCCCTGGGCGATGCAAATCCCGCATCCGAGCGTCGCCTGGAGGCGCGACGGCGGTGGCGACTTGCGCGATCGGGTCCGGCCAGCGCCGGCTCGGGCCGAGGTCGACGACGGTCGCATCCGGATACTCGCGCGGGAAGTCGGCGAGGTTGCGGCCACCGACGTCCCCGAAGCGGCGCAGCGTCTGGGCGTCGTCGCCGGCGACGGTGACCTGGCCGTGCTCCTCGCAGAGCAGGCGCAGCACCATGCCCTGGGCGAAGGTCGCCTCCTGGTACTCGTCGATGAGCACATGGTCGAAGCGACGCGCCGCTCGCTCGCGGACGTGGGGGCGCTCGTGCAGCAGGCGGAAGGCGGTCAGGACCAGGTCGCCGCTGTCGAGCGCGCCGCGGTCGGCGAGCAGCCGGTCGTGGTCCGCGTAGAGCTGGGCGAACTCGACCTCGCGGGCGGCGAGCGCGCGTGCCGCATCGCTGGCCTCGGCCGCCACGGCTAGCTCGGCCCGCGTCCGCTCGAGCAGCTCCTCGGGCGTCGTCATCTGCTCCTTGAGCCGATCGATCCGCTCGACGAAGCTCGCGAGCAGCGGCGCCGGGTTGCCGCGGATCTCGTGGTGGCGCAGCGTCAGGTCGCCGAGCCGGTCGAGCAGCAGCGCCACGCGGTCGGCGCGGGTCATCGGGACGAACAGCGGGTCGAGCCCGGCCTCGAGCGCCTCGTCGGCGAGCAGCGCCCGGCAGAGCTCGTCGAAGGTCTGGACGTGCAACTCCTCGTAGGGCGGCTCGACGAGCTCCCCCAGCAGCCCGCACATCGCCTCGCGCGCGTGCGAGGAGTGGACCAGCATCAGCAGCCGCTCGGGCCGGACGGCCCCCTCGCGCTCGGGCGCCGCCAGCCATGCGAAGCGGTGCGCCAGCACGGTCGTCTTCCCCGAGCCCGCAACTCCCGTCACCGCTAGCGCGCCCCCGGGGTGGCTCGCCGCCGCCCGCTGCGGCTCAGTCAGGCCAGCTGAAAGGACGGCGAGCATGCCGGCCAAGGATACGGCGGCACGAACGGCTTCCCATAGCGCCCGTACAGGCGCTAGTGCCGGACGCCGAAAGTCGTCGTGTAGGTCGCGGCGGGGATGTCGGTGCGGACGGGGCCGGCGGCGATGACGCCGATGCCGATCTCGCGGTAGCGGCGGTCGAGCATGTTGCGGCGGTGGCCGGGGCTCTTCATCCAGGCGCGGACGATCGAGCGGGGGGTGCCGAGCGAGCCGGAGCCCCAGGCGAGGTTCTCGCCGACGGCCCAGCTGAAGCGGCCGCCGAGGTAGCGGGCGCCGTAGAGGCGGTCGACGACGTCGCGGCCGCGCCGGGAGACGTGGCCGAAGTAGCTGCGGCGGACCATGTCCTGGGTGTGCCAGCGGGCGGCGCGGCTGAGCCGATGGTTGATCCGCAGGCGCGGCAGGCCGCGGGTTGCGCGTCTGGCGTTGATCAGGCAGACGGCGGCGCGGGCGAGGCGGATCGTCGGCGCGGTGCGCGGCGCCAAGGAGGCGGCCGCGGTCGCGACCTGGCAGTTCGGCAGGTAGCCGCTGATCCGCGCGCGGGCGGCGTCGGCGCCGGGCGGCGCGAGGGCCAGCAGCAGCGCGCAGAGGACGAGGGCGGCGAGCAGCGGGCGCAGCAGCGCCGTGCGGGCCCGTGCGGAGGACCGATCGAGATGGGGGGTCAGCGAGCTCATCGCCCACTGAGTCGTCCGCTCCTCTCCGCACCTTTAGCCCCGGCGAGATTCGCCCCGCCACAATGGACGGGTGGCCGACCGTCTGCGCGATTACCGCGACAAGCGTGACTTCTCGGTCACGCCCGAGCCGGGCGACGAGGGAGCGCCCGCCGACGCCGATCTGCCGCGCTTCGTCGTCCAGGAGCACCACGCGAGCCACCTGCACTGGGACCTGAGGCTCGAGCGCGAGGGGACGCTGGCGTCGTGGGCGGTGCCGCGCGGGATACCGGACCACCCCGAGGAGGACCGGCTCGCCGTGCGGACCGAGGACCACCCGCTGAAGTACCTCGAGTTCGAGGGCGAGATCCCCGCCGGCAACTACGGCGCCGGCACGATGGCCGTCTGGGACAGCGGCACCTACGAGCTCGAGAAGTGGCGCGACGACGAGGTGATGGCGGTCTTCCGCGGCGACCGCGTCCAGGGCCGCTACGTCCTCTTCCGCACCGGCGGCAAGAACTGGATGATCCACCGGATGGACCCGCCGGCGCCGGGGGTCGAGCCGATGCCGGAGGCGATCGAGCCGATGAAGGCGCGACTCGGCGAGCTGCCGCGCGACGAGGACGCGTTCGCCTACGAGGTCAAGTGGGACGGCATTCGCGCGGTGGCGCGGATCGACCGCGGCCACCTCGACCTGACCGGTCGCAACGGGACCGACTACCGCCCGCGCTATCCCGAGCTGCGTCCGCTCGGCGGCGTGCTCGGGTCGACGCGCGCGATCCTCGACGGCGAGATCGTCGCCTTCGACGAGCAGGGCCGGCCGAGCTTCGAGCGGCTCCAGTCGCGCATGCACCTGACCGGCGAGGCGGCGGTCAAGCGGCGCTCCAAGGACCTGCCGGTGACCTACGTGATCTTCGACCTGCTCTGGCTCGACGGCCACCTGACGACCGGGCTCGCCTACCGCGACCGCCGCCGCCTGCTCTCCGAGCTCGAGCTCGACGGCCCGCGCTGGCGCACGCCGAGCCACCACGAGGGCGACGGCGGCGCGCTGCTCGAGGCCACCCGCGAGCAGGGCCTCGAGGGCATCATGGCCAAGCGGCTCGACTCGACGTATGAGCCCGGCCGCCGCTCCGGCGCCTGGATCAAGGTCAAGAACGTCCTGCGCCAGGAGGTCGTGATCGGCGGCTGGGCGCGCGGCGAGGGCAAGCGCGCCGGCAGCTTCGGCGCCCTCTGCGTCGGCGTCCACGACGAGGAGGGCAAGCTGCGCTACGTCGGCAAGGTCGGCACCGGCTTCGACGAGAGCCTGCTCTCGCTGCTGACGCGCGAGCTGACCGACCGCCGCCGCGACACCAGCCCCTTCGAAGGCCGCCAGCCCCCGCGCGGCACGGTCTTCGTCGAGCCCAACCTGGTCGGCGAGGTCGAGTTCCGCGAGTGGACACGGACCGGCACCCTGCGCGCCCCCGCCTTCAAGGGCCTGCGCGACGACCTGGACGCGCGCAGGGTGGTCCGTGAGAGTTGACTACCAGATGCCGACCCGGTACCGCGTCGGCGTCCACCAGCCGATACCTCGCCTGAGCCAGACCCAGCGCGGCGGGTAGACCTCGGCCCAGAGCCCGCGCCCGCCACGGATCGCGTGCTTGGCGGTCTGGCCGATCGGGCCGCAGACGCGCATGCTGTAGGGCCAGGGCACGAAGCGCCCGCAGGCGACCACCACGACCCCTTGGAACACCTCCGCGCGAGTCACCTTGATCCACCAGTGGTCGCGATCCCATCCGCCCTGGAACGCCTCCGCGGACTGCGGCGCGACCCGGTCGATCAGGCCGGTGCCGGTCCCCGGCGACAGAGCGCCGAACGCCAGGGACATCGCCACCGAGGTCAACAGGACCGCGACGAGCCGGTCGAGGCCGGCGGGCCTCGAGGGTCGTCGCGACAAGTCGAGTGAGCTCATGCCACACCTTTCGATCGTTGCCTTGCCGCGACTGTACGAGAGTCTTCCTGACACTTCGGCCCAGCGCAGAGGCACTTTCGTCAACGTTTTGGCGAATTTGTCAATTCGCTGTTTAGATGGCGCGATGTCGAAGGCAGACGCACTCATCGACGCGGCGATCGCCCGCCTCGCGCGCGGCGACGGCGAGGGCTCGCTGCGCGACCTCGGAATCGATCGCCCGCAGCTCGTCCGCGACTCGGGGGTCAGCCGGGGCGTGATCGACTACCACTTCGCCCAGCGCGGCCAGGGAGACGCCTTGCGCGGGCTGGCCGACGCGGTGCTGGAGCGCCTGCTCGCCGAGCAGCTGCGGCTGCGCGAGGAGGCCTCGGGGCGCTACAACCAGCGAGCCCAGTTCGTCGCGGACGGCGCCGGCCGCCGGACGATCGCGCAAGCCCTGCTCGACGAGCTCGCCCGCTACGGGGCGGTCGCAGACGCCGACGACGACCTGACACGCGCGCGCGAGCGCGCCTACTACCTGGCGGTGGCACTCTGCGACGTCAGGAGCAGCGACTCTCAGCGTCCGATCGCCGAGGACGGCAACCACGTACCCGACCACCGCTTCCGGCGCCACGTCGTCGAGATGCACCAGCGCCCCCGAGCCGCCCTGCTCCAGGTCTACGCGGACTTCCTGGCGACGGCCGGCCGCGAGCCGGAGCCGGACATCGAGCGCCTCGTGCTCGTCATGAGCGCGTTCCTGGAGGGCGTCGTCCTGCGGCGCCGGATCGCTCACGGCCACGGCGAGGAGACCGCCCACGCGCGGGCGGCCGAGCGGCCGTTGGCGCTCGGTGACGACGACCTCGTCGACGCCGCGCTGCGGATCTTCATCGCGATGTCGCGACCGGTCGGCGGCTCGCGGCCCGACCCCGACGCCATCCTCTTCGCCCGCGACGGCGCCGCTGCCCAAGCGGCGTCGGAGACGGTCCTCCACCGCGACCGCGCGGCGCTCTACGAGACGATCCTCGAGGCGATCGGCCAGCTCTCCGCCGAGGACGCGCTTTCGCACTGCGCGCTGCACACCTCGGGCGTCGGGCGCTCACGCAGCGAGCAGGGCGAGGCCCTCAAGCGCAGCCTCGCCGACTTCCTCGACCGCGGCGGCCGGCTGCGCAACATCGAGAAGGTCAACTCGGTCGCCGAGCTCGACGCGACCGTGACGCGACTGGCGGCGGGAAGGGACGCCGGCCACGACCAGACGTTCCGCGTCCTGGTCATGGACTCGCCGCCCGGGCTGTCGCCACTGTTGATCGGCGATCGCATGGCGCTCCTCGGACGCGACGTCGACGGCCAGATCGTGGATGGCGTGGCCTTCTGCGACGCGGCCGGGCGGGAGTGGTGCGAGACGCACTACGACAGCCTCTGGCACGACGACCGCGCCTACACGCTCGCGAGCCCGAACGGCCTCAACGATCGCGGCATCGGCGACGCGCGCCGCCAGCTGGAGGAGCTCGAGCGGCGGCGCAAGTTTCCAGCCACCGCCGGATAGGGACTCGACAGGCGGGGTACCGTTCGAGGCATGCCCAGGGCAATCTGGAGCGGGGCGATCAGCTTCGGCCTCGTGAACATCCCGGTGAAGCTGTACTCGGCGGTCTCGCGCAAGACCGTGCGCTTCAACCAGCTCGACGGCAAGGACGGGACGCGGATCCAGCAGAAGCGTGTCAACCCGAAGACGGGCGACGAGGTCCCGTACGAGCGGATCGTCAAGGGCTATGAGATCTCGCCGGACCGCTACGTGGTGGTCAAGCCGGAGGAGCTCGAGTCGGTCGAGCCGCGCAAGACGCACATGATCGAGATCGAGGACTTCGTCGAGATCGACCAGATCGACCCGATCTTCTACGACCACCCCTACTACCTCGCGCCCGGCAAGGGCGCGACCAAGGCGTACGCGCTGCTGCTCAAGGCGATGGAGGAGTCGGGCCGCGTCGGGATCGCGCGCGTGGTGATCCGCTCGAAGGAGCAGCTCGTCGCGCTGCGCGCCCAGGACGGCGTGCTGCACATGGAGACGATGCTGTTCGGCGATGAGGTGGTCTCGCCCGACTCGCTCGACGAGATCCCGGACGCCGACGAGCTCGAGGCCAAGCCGCGCGAGGTGAAGATGGCCGGCGAGCTGATCGAGTCGCTGGCGAGCGACTTCGACCCGTCGAAATACCGCGACGAGTACCGCGAGCAGGTGCTCGACCTGATCGAGCGCAAGGCGGAGGGCGAGGAGATCGCGGTCCAGCCGCAGGAGGAGGAGCGGCCGGAGGTTCCCGACCTGATGGCCGCGCTCGAGGCCAGCATCGCGAGCGCCAAGCGCCAGAGCGGGACGGCGGCGGAGAAGAAGCCCGCGGCGGCCGATGACGGCAAGGCCAAGGCCAAGAAGCCCGCGGCCAAGAAGAAGCCCGCCGCCAAGGCCAAGGCGCCCGCCAAGAAGCGCGCGCCGGCCAAGAAGAAGCCGGCAGCCAAGAAGTAGGTGGCGCCCGAGGTCGACGTCGAGGGCCGGCGGCTTAAGCTGTCGAACCTCGACAAGGTCCTCTATCCGGCGACCGGCTTCACCAAGGGCCAGGTCATCGACTACTACACGCGCGTCGCGCCGACGCTGCTGGCCCACTTGCGCGGCCGCGCGCTGACTCTCAAGCGCTATCCGAACGGCGTCGAGGGAAAGCACTTCTACGAGAAGCAGCGGCCGTCCCACGCGCCCGACTGGGTCCGATCGAAGACGATCCCGACCGGCGACCGCGACATCGACTTCGTCCTCTGCGACGACCTCGCGACGCTCGTCTGGCTCGCCAACCTCGCCGACATCGAGATGCATCCCTCGCTCGCGCTCGCCAAGCGGCCCGGCCGCCCCACGGTGGTCGCCTTCGACCTCGACCCCGGCGAGCCCGCCGCGCTGCCCGAGTGCCGCGAGGTCGCGCTGCTGCTGCGCGACGCGCTCGCCGGCGTCGGCCTCGAGTGCTGCGCGAAGACGTCGGGCTCGAAGGGCATCCAGGTCTACGTCCCGCTCAACACGCCGGTCGACTACGAGAACGGCACCAAGCCGTTCGCCCTCGCGGTCGCCCAGCTACTCGAGAAGCACCACCCGAAGCTGGTCGTCTCCTCGATGAAGAAGAGCCTGCGCGGCGGCAAGGTCCTGATCGACTGGAGCCAGAACTCGTTCCACAAGACGACCGTCGCCGCCTACTCGCTGCGCGCGAAGGAGCGTCCGACCGTCTCGACGCCCGTCAGCTGGGACGAGATCGAGGACGACAGCCTCGACCTCGTCTTCGAGACCGGCGACGTCCTCGAGCGGATCGAGCAGCACGGCGACCTGTTCGTGCCCGTGCTCGAGAAGAAGCAAAAGCTGCCGGGCTAGACCGGCGCCTGTAGGCTGGCGCCGTCAGCGCTCGAGCGCTGACGCTGTTCGACGGGAGGGAGTCGATGGACGTTGCGCGAATGGCCATAGCGGCGCTCGCCGTGTTCGTGGGGTCGAATGCCGTCTGGGCCTGCGCCGACGGCGACTCGTCGGGGGAGCCCACGCGGGTCGTGATCGAGGTCCGGGACCCCAGCCCCGCGCGGGTCGCGCTCAGCGCGCCGCGGTCGGTCCCCGCCGGCACGGTGACGATCGAGCTGCGCAACCGCGGCGACACCCACCATGACGCGCAGCTGTTCCGCGTCGACAACGGGCGCACGTCCGCCGAGGTGGTGGGCGTCCTCGAGAGCTCCGACTCGGCATCCAAGCCCGGCTGGCTGCACCCGGCGGGCGGCGTCGCGGCGACATCTCCCGGCGACACGGCGACGGTGACCCAGATCCTCGCGCCGGGGACGTACTACGTGGCCGACACGCAGGAGCGCGCGATGGCGAACGAGGCTCGCCGGACGAACGCCACGAAGGGCGGCATCGTCCGCTTCGTAGTCGAGGGCGAGGCCGATGCCGAGCTGCCGAAGACCGCCGCCACGATCACCGCGAGCGACGACGGCTACAAGACCGACGGCATCGTCGCCGGCCCCAACCGCGTGACCTTCCGCAACGCCGGCAAAGAGCTTCACCAGGCAGTCGCCCTGCCGATCGACGAGGAACTCGGCTATCGCGAGGGCAGGCGCAGGGCGCTCGCTCGCCACGACGACACCGGCTGGGTCCCGGTCGACGTGCGCCACGAGCGCGCCACGGCCGTGCTCGAGGACGGCGGCGAGCAGATCGTCGAGCTGACGTTCGACCCAGGGCGCTACGTGCTGCTCTGCTTCGTCTCGCCCCGTGCGGGTGGCGCGGCGCAGTGGCAGCTCGGCATGTCGTCCGAGCTCGAGGCGCGCCGGCGCTGAGCGCGTCGGGCCGGCGGACGAGCGCAAGCTAAGGTCAACCGAATGGTCGACTGGACGATTGCGCGCAGGGTCGCCGGGTTCGCGACGAGGTCGGAGGACCGCGTGATCGATCCCGGCCTCGATCTGCTCGCGCTGGCGGCGGAGTTCGAGCCGCGGGTCAGCGAGTACACGCGCTTGACGCCGGTCGCGCCGATCCCGTCTCCGGAGCTGGTCAGCCGTCACGGCTGGGCCGACGCGAACCTCGACGCGATGGCCGAGCTGATGAAGCCCGTCGAGGGACGGATGAAAGAGCGCTTCGAGAAGGCGGGACCGCTGGCGGGGCCGCTGCGTGCGGGCGCCGGCGCCGCGCTGGCCACCGAGCTCGGGCTCGTGCTCGGCTACATGTCGCAGCGCGTGCTCGGTCAGTACGAGCTGTCGCTGATCGCCGGGACCGCCAACCCGCGGCTGCTGTTCGTTGGCGCGAACCTCGTCGGAGCGGCGAAGACGCTCGGCGTCGACCGCGAGGCGTTCGTCCGCTGGGTGACCGTCCACGAGCTGACCCACGCGATGCAGTTCGGCGGCGTGCCGTGGCTGCGCGACCACATGGGCGGACTGCTGAAGGAGTACCTCGAGACCGTCGACGTCAGGCTCGACGGAGGGGCTGCGAACGACGCAGCCGGTGCCGACGACCAGGATCCGGCCAGCCCTGCGTCCCCCGACGCCGGCCACGCACCGCAAACGCCACCCTCGAGCGGCGCCCGTAGGCGTAGCGGCGGCCTGCTCGGCAGCGCGCTCGAGAAGCTGCGCGCGCTCGACGTCCCCGATCCCACGGAGCTGGCCGAGCGCTTCCGGGACGGCGGCCTCGCGGCGCTCGTCCAGAACGACGAGCAGCGCGACGTGATGGAGCGGATGCAGGCGGCGATGGCGGTCGTCGAGGGCCACGCCGAGCACGTTATGGACGCGCTCGCGCCGGACCTCGTCCCCCAGCACGAGCCGTTGCGAGCGGCGATGGACGCCCGCCGGCAGAGCCGCTCGGCCCCGGAGCGGATCCTGATGCGCCTACTCGGGATGGAGATGAAGCTGCGTCAGTACAAGCTCGGCAAGGAGTTCTGCGACGCGGTCGTCGCGGAGTCGGGGATCGAGGGGCTGAACCGGGTCTGGGCCGGCCCGGAGGCGCTTCCGACGCTGGCCGAGATCGAGCGGCCCGCGGACTGGCTCGCCCGGCAGGCGGCGGGCGAGAACCGGCTCGCAGCGGGCTAAGCGACACGCCCGCATAGGCCTCGCCTGCCGTGCGGCAGAGCCGCTTCGGCCCTATTCCAAAGTGCTGAATTTGGGAACGCGGTCTTACCCGCGATCCCGCTCCTGAAGCGGGCCGGCGAGACCACTAGAGTCCTCGCGCTATGACCACCACGCCATGGGGTGATGCGACCCAGCTGCGTGCGCGTCGACTGCGGCCCGGCCCCGGGGCGAACCCGGCAGCGGTCACCCGCAATCAGCGCGAGCGGATGTACGCCGCGATGGTCGCGGCGGTCGCCGAGAACGGCTACGAGGGAACGCGTGTCGCCGACGTGGTCAAGCTCTCCGGCGTCTCGCGCAGCGCCTTCTACAAGCACTTCGAGGACAAGCTCGACTGCTTCCTGGCGACGCTCGACGAGCTCGCCGAGATGGCGGGCAAGGAGCTCGCGAAGCACTACGACGAGTCGCTGCCCGGGGAGGAGCGGCTGCGGACCGTCGCCGACGCCTTCCTCGACCTCGTGCTCG
>DATABV010000232.1:0-18302 GCA_036259395.1 Thermoleophilaceae bacterium
ACGTCGCCCGAGTGTTCGAGCAGGCGCGCGTCAAGAGCGCCGGCGCCGGCCAGCCGTAGTGGCGCACCGCCGCCTCAGCCGTCGCCGGCGATCCGGTTCGCCTCGGCGCCCATGATGCTGAGGCCGCCGTCGATCACGAGCGACTCGCCGGTCACGTAGCGCCCGCCCGGCGACGCGAGGAAGACGATCGCGGCGGCGATCTCGCGCGCGTCGCCCGGCCGGCCGGCGGGGATCATCGGCCGCTCGACGCTGTCCGGCGGCACGTCCTCGTTGCCGGTCATCGGGGTGGCGATCTCACCGGGCGCGACGGCGTTCACGGTGATGTCGTGCTCGGCGAGCTCGATCGCCATCACCTTGGTCAGCAGGCCGAGTCCGCCCTTGGCGGCGCAGTAGGCAGCCGAGTCGCGCAGCGGGATGTGCTCGTGAACGGAGGTCACGTTGACGATCGCCCCGCCGTCGCCCGCGACCAGTACGCGTGCGCCGGCCTGGGCGCAGGCGAACGTCCCGGTCAGGTTGACGTCGATTGCCGCCTGCCAGTCGGCGAGCGGATACTCGAGGAACGGGTGCGACGCCGCCCCGCCGGCGTTGTTGACGAGCAGGTCGAGCCCGCCGAGAGCGTCGACCAGCGTGCGGATCGTCGCCGCGGCGGCCACCGCGTCCGCGAGGTCGAGCTGCTCGACGACCGCCCGGCGGCCGTGGCGCTCCACCTCGGCGGCGGTGCCCGCGGCTCCCTCGCGATCCTCGTGCCAGGTGATCCCCACGTCATAGCCCGCCTCGGCGAGCGCGACGGCGGCGGCGCGGCCGATGCCGGAGTCGGAGCCGGTGACGATCGCCCGTCGCGCGGCGGCCGTCTCGCTCATGCCGCCGCCTACCGCTTGCCCGACCGCGGCTCGGCCATCCGTCGGTGCATCATCGCCTTGACGCGGTCGGGCAGCAGGCGGCTGCTGCGGCCCTGAAGCTTGGTCGTGGCGGATGCCGAGACGACGCGCTCGGCGCCCTTCATCATCGCCGCGAAGCCATCGCGCGCGACGTCGGCCGGGTCGTCCTTGTGGCTGCTGGACCCGACGCGCGTGTCGAGCATGCCGGCGCGCGCGAAGAACTCGGTGTCGGTCGGTCCTGGCATCAGCGTGGTGACCGTCACGCCAGAGTCCTTGACCTCCTCGCGCAGCGCGAGCGCGAACGACTGCACGAACGACTTCGAGGCGTTGTAGACCGCCTGGAAGGAGCCGGGCATCGTCGATGCGATCGACGAGGTGAAGAGGATCCGCCCCTGACCGCGCGCGACCATGCCGGGCAGGACGTGCTTGGCCAGGTGGACGGTCGAGCGGACGTTGAGGTCGATCAGCCTCAGCTCGGCGGCGAGGTCGGTGTCGGTCGCGAACGCGCCGCCCTCGCCGACGCCCGCGTTGAGCGCGAGCGCGTCGACCGGTCTGCCGGCTGCCTCGATCCGTGCGTAGAGCTCGTCGACGCCGCCGTCGGTGGCCAGGTCGACCTGGACTGCGTCGACGCTCGTGCCGGCGTCGCGGATCCCCATCGCCACGGTCTCGATATCGGAGTCCTCCGCCGCGATGACCAGATCGAAGTCGTGGGCGGCGAACTGCGCGGCCAGCTCGCGGCCGATGCCACTCGACGCCCCGGTGACGACGGCGAGCTGGCGAGCAGTGCTAGAAACGCTCATGCTGCGCCGATGCCCGATCCGGGGCGCCGCAAACCCTCCGATCGGGGTGGCGCTCGGGCGCCTGTGAGCCACCTACACTCCCGTCGAATGAGGGTTCTCGCGGGATGCCTGTTGGCCGTCGCGGCGGTCGGATGCGCCGCGGACGACGACCGCAGTGCGACCGCCGCCCCGGCCACCGCCGCGATGACTGACGTCCCGTGCGAGCCGTATGGCGTCGGCACCGGCGACGTGACCCCGCGCGACATCTCGATCGGTCCGCTGACGCTGATCGGCGGGCGCAACAGCGCCAGCCGCAGGCGCAACGCGTTCGGCGGTCACGGCTACAAGATCCCGGCGACGCTGCTCGCCGGCAAGCAGGCGACGCTCTCGGTGCCTCCGCGCTGGCGCGGCAAGGTCGGCCTGATCTACACGCAGGCCGACCAGCGGCGCGCATGGGAGAGGGGCGTTCGCGGCGCGCCGCGGGCCGTGCGCTTCACCGCCTGCGCGAGCAGCGAGCCCGGCGCGCGCAGCGGCTGGCCCGGCGGGATCGTCGTCGACCGCCCGCGTTGCGCGACCCTGGTCGTGCGCGTCGCGGGCGAGCTCGACGAGTTCCGCGCCCGCGTGCCGCTCGGCCGCCGCTGCCCTCGGCGCAGCTAGGTCAGATCTTGCCGGCCTCGGCGGCGGCCGTCTCGGCCGCCTCGAGCTGGCGCTCGATCAGGTCGAGGCCCGCCGACCAGAAGCCCGAGTCGGTGAGGTCGACGCCGACGATCGCGCCGAGCTCCTCCGGCGGCATCGATCCGCCCGCGCGCAGCAGCTCTAAGTAGGAGGGCACGAACGAGTCGCCCTGCTCCTCGTAGCGGCGGTAGACCGACAGCGCGAGCAGGTTGCCGTAGGCGTACGCGTAGACGTAGCCGGGCGTGTCGATGAAGTGCGGGACGTAGGACCACCAGGTGCCGTAGTCCTCCGACGGCTCGACCGAGTCGCCGAGCAGGTCGGCCTGCGTGTCGAGCCAGGCGGCGTTGATGCTGTCGACCGACAGCTCGCCGGCCGTGCGGCGCTCGTTGTGGACGCGGTCCTCGAAGCGGTTCATCGCGACCTGGCGGAAGACCGCGGCGACGGCGCCGTCGAGCGACTCGGCGAGCAGCGACAGCCGCGCCGCGGCGTCCGGCGCCTGGGTCAGCAGCCGCTCGAGCACGATCGTCTCGCCGACGATCGACGCCGTCTCGGCGACCGTCAGCGGCGTGGTGAACTCGAACACGCCGCGCGGGCGGGCGAGCGCCGCGTGGACGCCGTGGCCGAGCTCGTGGGCCATCGTCAGCGCGTCGCCGATCCGGCCGGTGTGGTTGAGCAGCACGTAGGGGTGGGCCGACGGCACGGTGTAGGAGCAGAACGCCCCGCCGCGCTTGCCGGGCGCCGGCGGCGCGTCGATGTAGCTGCCGGTGAAGAACTCCTCCGCGACGGCGCCGAGCTCCGGCGAGAAGCTGCGGTAGCAGTCGAGCACGAGCTGGCGGGCGTCCTCGTAGGACACCCGCTGCTCGCTCTCGGCGACCGGCGCCGCGCGGTCGTAGTAGGCGAGCTTGTCGACCCCGAGCAGCTTCGCCTTCAGCCGGTACCAGCGGCGCGCGAGCTCGTAGCGCGACTGGACGGCGTCGATCAGCGCCTGGACCGACTCGTCGCTGGCCTCGTTGGCGAGGTTGCGCGAGGCGATCCAGTGCTCGTAGGAGCGCAGGCGGTCCTTGGTCGCCTTGTCGGCGAGCAGCGTGTTGAGGATGAAGGCGCGCGTGCGCAGGCCGGGCTGCAGCGAGGCGGTCACGCCCTCGGCGGCGGCGCGGCGCAGCTCGCGGTCGGGCCCTTGGAGCAGGCTCAGGGCCTCCATCAGCTGGACCGGCTCGTCGCTGTCCGGCAGGTCGACGGTCAGCGCGGCGACCTGCTCGGTGAACAGGCGCTTGAAGGCCGCGCGACCGGTGACGTCGACCTCGGTCAGGACCCGCTCCTCGGGCTCGGAGAGCTGGTGTGGCCGGTAGCGGCGGAGGGTGCGCAGGTAGTGGCGGCAGAAGGCGAGCTCGTCGGAGGCGATCAGCTCCTCCGCCTGCTCGTCGGGCAGCTCGTTCCACTCGAGGTCGAAGAACAGCAGCGCCGTCTGGATCGCCGCCCCGCGCTCCTGGGCCTGCTGCATCAGCGCTCCGCGCGCGGGGTCCTGGGTGTCGGTCGAGAAGTCGAGCGCGGCGTAGGAGCCGGCGCGCCCGACCTTGTCGGACAGCCCCTCGAGCTCGTGCAGCGCCGCGGCTAGGCCGGCGGCGTCGAGCTCCGCCACCTTGCCGCGGTAGCGCTCGGCGAACGCGTCGGCCGCCTCCTGCGCCTCATCCATCAGCGCGAGCACGCCCTCGGCGCCGCGACCGTGGACCAGCGGTTGAAGATCCCAGCGCGCGGCCTCGAGGGCCTCGTCACGCGGCTCGGCGATCGCCTCGTTTGTCATGCGCGAGACCTTAGCTTCAGCGCAGCGCGCGGTGGGTGAGCGCTCCCGCGAGTGCTGCTCCGGCGCCCATCGCCACCGTTCCCTCGCGGGCGCCGTCCGGAAGGGCCGTCGCGGGTGTCGCCATCGCGCCGGCGGCATCGGTGAGGTCGCAGACGGCTCCGGCGCCGATCCAGCGCCGCAGCCTGCGCTCGTCGCCCAACGCGCTCAGCGCTCCGACTCCGAGCACGAGGTCGCGGACGCCGAGCGCTCGGATCGCCAGCTGCGTGCCCGGGTTCGCAGCGGCGCCGCCGAGCCACAGGGCGCCGAGGCGACCGGGCGAGGCGAGCAGCGCGGCACCGGTGGCGATCCGGCCGACGGCGAGCAGCGCGCTCATCTTCACGGAGGTGCTCATCGCTTCCAGCGCTACCCACGATCGGTCACGCCCAATCGGCTCGGCCGGCGAGCCCAGGTCGGATAGATTGCCCGGGCCGGGGTACGCCAGTCACGAGGAGAGAGCGTTGGACGCCAACCGCCTGAAGTCGCTGCCGCTGTTCCAGTCCGTCTCCGACGAGGATCTGGAGCGGATCGCCCCGTTCGTCAGCGAGGTGTCGGTCTCCGAGGGCAAGCACCTCGTCGACGAGGGCGACTGGGCCTACACCTTCATGGCGATCGAGGAGGGCTCCGCCGAGGTGCGCCGCGGCGACGAGGCGGTCGCCCAGCTCGGGCCTGGGGACTTCTTCGGCGAGGTCGGCCTGCTCGACACCGAGCGCCGGACCGCCACCGTCGTCGCGACCGCCCCGATGCGGCTGATCACGCTCGACCGCTGGGACATGCGGCGGCTCGAGAAGACCGCCCCGTCGGCGGTCGAGCAGATCCGCGCGGCAGCCGCCGAGCGAGTCCCGGGCTCCTAGGCGAGGGGACCCATGGCCGGCCGGATCGTCGTCTTCGGGGCAACCGGCTACACCGGCCGGCTGACCGCCGAGGCGCTCGTCGCGCACGGCCAGCGACCCGTCCTGGCGGGGCGGGACGCGGGACGGCTGGACCGGCTCGCCGCCGAGCTGGGCGACGGGCTCGAGACCACGGTCGCCGACGTCGCGCGGCCCGAGACCGTGATGGCGCTCGTCGGTGAGGGCGACGTGCTGGTCTCCACCGTCGGACCGTTCGTCAAGTTCGGCGACCCGGCAGCGGAGGCGGCGATCGCCGCCCGCGCGCACTATCTCGACTCGACCGGCGAGCCGCCCTTCATCCGGCGCGTCTTCGAGCACTACGGCCCTCAGGCGAAGCGCGCGGGGATCGGCATGCTGACCGCGTTCGGCTACGACTGGGTGCCCGGCAACCTCGCCGCGGCGCTCGCGCTGCGCGACGCGGGACGCGACGCGGTGCGCGTCGATACCGGCTACTTCGTCACCGGCGCGGCCGGCGCGAGCAGCTTCAGCGGCGGCACCAAGGCCTCGCTGGCCGCCGTCGCGTCGGAGCCGGCGTTCGCCTTCCGCGACGGCGCGCTGCGCACGGTGCGCACGGCCGACCGGCGCCGCAGCTTCGCGCTGCGCGGGCGTGAGATGTCGGCGGTGACCGTCGGCTCCTCCGAGCACTTCGGGCTGCCGGCCACCCACCCGGGCCTGCGCGAGGTGAACTCCTACCTCGGCTGGTTCGGGCCGCTCTCGCGTCCGGTGCAGGCCTTCTCGCTGATCGGCGCCGGCGCGATGAAGGTCCCCGGTGCGCGCGCGCTCTCGACCAAGCTCGCCGACCGCTTCGTCCGCGGCTCGACCGGCGGGCCCGGGCCCGAGCAGCGCGCCCGCTCCGGCTCCTACATCGTCGCCGAGGCCTACGACGTCGCCGGCGCCAAGCTCGCCGAGGTCCATCTGACCGGCGTCGACCCGTACAGCTTCACCGCCGGCATCCTCGCCTGGGGCGCGCGCCGTGCCGCCACCGACGGCATGCGCGCCAGCGGTGCCCTCGGCCCCGACGGCGCCTTCGGCCTCGACGAGCTCGAGGCCGGTTGCCGCGAGGCCGGCTTGACCCGCAGCTAGCTCTCGCGCGCCTGCCGTCTCAGCCGCGCGAAGCGGCGCTTGGAGCTCGTGCGGTCCTCGCTCTCGATCGCCACCGGCTGACGGACCCGCTCGGCCGCCTTACGCATCAGCTCGTCATGGACCGATCTCGTGCGCCCATCGCGGCGGGTCCAGTCGCCGTTCGACCCGAGGTCCCAAGCGAAGCTGTCGTCGGCGAAGTAGCGCTCGAGCACCTCCTCGATCTCGCCACGCAGGCCGCCGTCGCGCACGGGGACCATCAGCTCGACGCGCGTGTCGAGGTTGCGCGGCATCAGGTCGGCCGAGCCGACGTAGCACTGGCGCTCGTCGCCGCGCTCGAACGCGTAGACGCGCGAGTGCTCGAGGAAGCGCCCGACCACCGAGACGACGCGGATGTTCTCGCTGACGCCCGGGATCCCCGGGATCAGGCAGCAGATGCCGCGGACCGCGAGGTCGATCTTCACGCCGGCCTGCGACGCCTCGTAGAGCGCGCGGATGCAGCGGCGGTCGACGAGCGCGTTCATCTTCATGACGATCCGCGTTGGCTGACCGGCCTCATGCGCCTCGACGGTGCGGCGGATCTCGTCGAGCAGGCCGTCGCGCAGCCGCTCGGGCGCGACCAGGGCCGTCCGGTAGCCCTGGGCCTGCGGCCGCGCGGCGCCGGTCAGCGTGTTGAACAGCGCCGCGACGTCGGTGGTCACCTCGCGGTCGCAGGTGAAGAGGCCGAAGTCCTCGTAGAGGCGGGCGGTGCCGCGGTGGTAGTTGCCGGTGCCGACGTGGACGTAGTGGCGGACCCCCTTGCCCTCGCGGCGCACGACCAGCAGCGCCTTGGCGTGCGTCTTGAGGCCCGGCAGGCCGTGGACGACGTGCGCGCCGGCCTCCTCGAGCGAACGCGCCCAGCCGATGTTGCGCCGCTCGTCGAAGCGCGCCTTCAGCTCCACCAGGCAGACCGCCTGCTTGCCGCGCTCGGCGGCCTTGATCAGCAGCGGGACGAGCGCCGAGTCGTCTGACGTCCGGTACACGGTCATCTTGATCGCGAGCACCTCGGGGTCCTCGACCGCCTGCTCGACGAACCGCTCGACGCTGCCGCCGAAGGAGTCGTAGGGGTGGTGGACGAGCAGGTCGCCGGCGCGCATCGCGGCGAAGACGTCGGCGTCGCCGTCGTGGGTCGAGAACGCCCCGGCCCGGACCGGCGTCCACGACGCTTCGCGGATGTCCTGGTGGCCGTCGAGCTTGTGGATCTGCCAGAGGTCGGCGAGGTCGAGCATCCCGGCGGTGTCGATCACCTGGCGCTCCTCGATCTCGGTCTGCTCGATCAGGAAGGCGCGCATGTCGGAGTCCATGGCGGCGTCCACCTCGAGCTGCACCACCTCGCCGAAGCGCCGCCGGCGCAGCTCGGTCTCGACCGCGCGGACGAGGTCGTCGGCCTCGTCCGACACCGTGAAGTCGGCGTCGCGGACGACGCGGAAGGCAGCGTGGCTGCGCACCTCCATCCCCGGGAAGAGGCTGCCGAGGTTGCGCGCGATCACCGCCTCGAGCGGGACGAAGGCGTCGTCGCCGATGTCGATCAGCCGCGGCACCACCTCCTTCGGCACCTTCACGCGCGCGAACCACTCGTCGCCGCTGACCGGGTCGTTGAGCCAGACGCCGAGGCTCAGCGAGAGGTTCGAGATGTAGGGGAACGGCCGCCCCGGACCGACCGCCAGCGGCGTCAGCACCGGGAAGACCTGCTCCTCGAAGACCCGGTCGAGCGTGCGCAGCTCGGCCGCGCTGCAATCGGCCGGGTCGACCACCCGGATGCCGTGGTCGGCGAGCGCGGGCCGCAGCTGCTCCTCCCACTGGCGCGAGTGGCGCGCGCCGAGCGCGCGGACGCGCGCGACGATCCGGTCGATCGTCTCCGACGGCGAGAGGCCGTCGGCCTTGCGCGCGTCGATGCCGGCGTCGACCTGGTCGTGCAGCCCGGCGAGCCGGATCATCGTGAACTCGTCGAGGTTCGACGTGTAGATCGCGAGGAACTTGACGCGCTCCATCAGCGGCGTCTGCTCGTCCTCGGCGAGCTCGAGCACCCGCTCGTTGAAGTCGAGCCACGACAGCTCGCGATTGGCGTAGTGAGCGGCGGAGGTCTCCATCGGTCCCTTATCTTTGCCCGATGATCTGGCTGTTGCGCCATGCCCACGCGGAGGACGGCTCTCCGGACGCCGAGCGGCCGCTGAGCGCCGAGGGCGAGCGCCAGGCGCGCGCGGTCGGCGCGGCGCTGGCGGCGCTGGGCGTCGAGCGCGACGCCTGCCTGACGAGCCCGCGCGTCCGGGCGCGCGAGACGGCCAAGCTCGTCTGCGAGCCGCTCGGGATCGAGCCGTCGGAGGAGCGAGCGCTGCAGGGCGGTCCGTTCGATCCGCTCGAGCTGGCCGCCGGCCACGGCGAGTCGGTCCTGCTGGTCGGCCACGACCCGGACTTCTCGATGGCGATCCACGACGCGACTGGCGCCCAGGTCCGGATGCCGAAGGCCGGCCTGGCCGCGGTCGACCGTGGCGAGCTCAAGCTGCTGCTCCGCCCTCAGGACCTGGAGAAGCTCGCGCGATCTCGATAGCTGCGGTGCTCACCGGACCTCGCTCCAGCTAGCTCCGACACCTGGCCGTAGGACCGGTCCGTCTGCGCTCCTCCGCGAGGCTGCACTGATCGAGCCGCCGGCTCATGCGCCGCCGATGCCGGGCGCCAGCTCGGGATGCGAGGCGTCCTCGAACTCGCGGAAGAGGCCGGTGACCACGAAGGCCGTCTGCTCGCCGATGTCGACGGCGTTGTCGCCGATCCGCTCGAGGCAGCGTGCGATCAGCATCATGTGCATCGCCCACTCGCGCTGATCGGCGTCGTCGCCGATCTCCAGCGCGCGCCGGAAGCACTCGCGGTTGAGGTCGTCGATGCCGTCGTCCTGACGGACGAGGTCCTGCGCGAGCGCTGCGTCGCGGCGGGCGAAGGCGAGCTTGCACTGCTGGACGAGCGAGCGCGCGAGCTCGCCCATCCGCGCGATCTTCGCGAGCATCTCGGCATCGGCCGGCGGGTGGTGTCCGGCCAGCGGCACCAGCTTCGCCATGTTCACGCACTGGTCGCCCATCCGCTCGACGTGCTTGATCACGTGCAGGAGCGCAGCCACCAGGCGAAGGTCGCCGGCTACAGGAGCCTGCAGCGCGAGCAGCGAGAGGATGCCCTGGTGGACCTCGAGGTAGCGGCCGTCGATCCGGTCGTCGTCGGCGATCACCATGCTCGCCAGCTCGACGTCCTGGTGCTGGGTGACCTCGATCGCCCGGTCAAGCGCAGCGCAGACTAGGTCGAGCCCGCCGAGCGCCTGCCGCTCGAGGGCCGCGAGCTCCTCCTGGAACTGGTGTCGTGTCGTGTCGGGCATCGCCGTTCCTCCCGCCTAGCCGACCTTGCCGGTGACGTAGGCCTCGGTGCGCGGATCGCTCGGGTTGGTGAAGACCTTCTCGGTCTCGTCGAACTCGACGACGCGGCCGGTCCGCTGGTCGCTGTCGTCGAGCTCGACCGTGAAGAACGCCGTCCGGTCGGAGACCCGCGCCGCCTGCTGCATGTTGTGCGTGACGATGACGATCGAGTAGCTCTCCTTCAGCTCGAGCATCAGATCCTCGATCTTGCCGGTCGAGATCGGGTCGAGCGCCGAGCAGGGCTCGTCCATCAGGATCACCTCGGGCTCGATCGCCAGGCAGCGGGCGATGCAGAGGCGCTGCTGCTGGCCGCCCGACATGCCGTACGCGTTGTCCTGGAGGCGGTCCTTGACGTCGTCCCAGAGCGCTCCACGCCGCAGCGCGCGCTCGACGATCGCGTCGAGATCGCCCTTCATGCCGAGCACGCGCGGGCCGAAGGCGATGTTGTCGTAGATCGACTTCGGGAACGGGTTTGGCTTCTGGAAGACCATCCCGATCAGCGTGCGGACCCGGACGGGGTCGACCTTGGGGCCGTAGAGGTCCTCGCCGTGGAAGCGCAGGCTGCCTTCCACCGTCGCCCCGGGGATCAGGTCGTTCATCCGGTTGAGGCAGCGCAGCAGCGTGCTCTTGCCGCAGCCCGACGGGCCGATCAGCGCCGTGATCTCATGCTCGCCGACCTCGAAGGAGATGTCGCGCACGGCGGGCGTCCCTCCGTAGGAGACCGTGACCGCGTCGATCTCGAAGATCGGCTCCGCCTTCGCGCGCGCCGTGGTGTCGCGCACGTCCGGCAGGACATGGGTCCGCGCGCGCTGCGCGGCGGTCGTGCCGGCGGCCTCGCTGAGCGCGTCGTGACCCGCCGGCGGCTCGGGCTGAGGCTCGGTCATCGTGTCGATCTCCTCTGTCATGACAGCTTCTTCTCGTAGCGGTTGCGGAGCCAGACCGCGAAGGAGTTCATCGCCAGCAGGACGACGAGCATCACGATCACGCCCGCCGCCGCCAGCACCTGGAAGACCTCCTGCGGACGGGCGGCGTAGTTGAAGATCTGGACCGGCAGCGTCGTGAAGCCGCCCTCGAAGAACGTCGGGTCGACCGTCACGAACGTCACGGCGCCGACGAGCAGCAGCGGCGCCGCCTCGCCGATGGCGCGCGCGACCGCGAGGATGACGCCGGTCAGGATCCCGGGGATCGCGGTCGGCAGCACCTGGCGCTGGATCGTCTGCCAGTGCGTGGCCCCGAGCGCGAGCGCGCCCTGGCGGATCGACGGCGGCACCGCGCGGATCGCCTCGCGGGAGGCGAGGATCACCGTCGGCAGCACGAGCAGCGCCAGCGTCGCCGAGCCGGCCGCGGCGACGAAGCCGAGGTCGAGCGGGCCGCGCACGATGAACGCCAGGCCGAGGATGCCGTAGACGATCGAGGGGACGCCGGCGAGGTTCTGGACGTTGAGCTCGATGAAGCGGTTCCACCAGCGCCGCGGGTCCGCGTACTCCTCGAGGTAGATCGCGGCGCCGACGCCGATCGGCACGATCAGCAGGATCACGCCGCCGATCACGTAGATCGTGCCGAGGATCGCCGTGCGGTAGCCGGCGGTCTCCGGCGACAGCGACGACGGGCCCTCTGTGAACAGGTCGACGCTCAGGCGCGGCGCGCCCTCGATCAGCGCCCACACGAGCAGCGCGCCGAGACCGGCGAGCGCGAACGAGACCGCGATCACCAGCAGCGAGAGGAAGATGAGCTCGCGGACGCGGTCGGCGTGGTTGGGCTTGCCCAGCACGCTGATCGTGCCGGCGCGCGCGCCCGCTACCGCGATCTGCGTGCGTCCGGCGGCGGGCATCGGGTCGCCGGCCTCCATCACTCGTAGACCTCGCGGAAGCGGCGCACGAGGCGGATCGCGAACATGTTCATGACCAGCGTCATCACGAACAGCAGCGATCCGACGGCGAAGATCGTGTCGTAGGTGATCGTCCCGGTCGCGATGTCGCCGGTCGCGGTCGTTCCGATGAACGCGGTCATCGTCTGGATCGACTCCGTGAACTCCCACGGGAAGGTCAGCGTCGGCGTCGAGCCGGCCGCGATCAGGACGACCATCGTCTCTCCGATCGCGCGTGAGGTGGCGAGCACGATGGCAGCGACGATCCCGGAGATCGCAGCGGGGAAGACCACGCGTGCGGAGACCTTCATCTTCGAGGCCCCGAGTGCGTAGGCGCCCTCGCGCAGGCCGGCCGGCACCGAGCGCATCGCGTCGTCGGACACCGAGCTGACCAGCGGCACGATCATCAGCCCGACCGCGATCCCGGCCACGCCGACGGCGAACGGGCCGCCCCAGTCGAGGAAGGGGAAGACGTCCGCGAGCAGCGGGCGGACGAAGTAGAGGGCGAAGAGGCCGATCGCGACCGTCGGGACGCCCTCGAGCACCTCGAGCACCGGCTTGATCGTGCGCCGCACGCGCGGTGGCGCGTACTCGGCGAGGTAGATCGCCGTCAGCAGCCCGACCGGGATCGCGACCAGCAGCGCCCAGAAGGTGACGGTCAGCGTGCCGACGACGATCGGCAGCACGCCGAAGGTCGCGTCGGCGAACGTGGGAGCCCAGTCGCTCCCGAAGAGGAAGTCGGCGAACGGGACCTCGCCGAAGAAGCCGATCGTCGGGACGATCAGCGAGATCACGATCGCCGTGGTGGTACCGACCGAGATCAGCGCGCAGAGCGCCAGCAGCACGAAGATGAGCTTCTCTCCGTAGCGCGGGCTCACAGCCTCCAGCCGCGGGCGGGGGCTGCCCGCTCGCGGCCCGGAGGCTGTGACGTCCCGTGCTGACATGGCTTCTGCTCGGTCGCTCGTCTCGGGGCCTCAGCCGGCGAGCTTCGCGACCTTCTCCTGGGCCTCTGTGACCTGCTCCTGGGTCAGGCCGATGAAGCCGGCCTGCTCGGCGATCGCGGCCGCGTTCTCGATGTAGAACTCGACGAACGCCTTGACCTCGGGCCGCTTCAGCGCCTTGGCCGAGGGGTAGATGAACAGCTGTCGACCGAGCGGCTTGTAGCTGCCGTCCTGGGTCGTCTCCGGGGAGGGAGCGACGCAGCCGTCGCCGCCGTCGACCTCGAGTGCCTTCAGCGTGCCCTCGTTCTCGGTGTAGAACGAGTAGCCGAAGTAGCCCATCCCGCCCTCGGAGCCCGAGACGCCGGTCACCGTGGCGTTGTCGTCCTCGCCGACGTTGTTGTAGTCGGTGCGCGACGCGCCCTCCTCGCCGTTGACCGCATCGGTGAAGTAGTCGAACGTGCCGGAGTCGGTGCCCGGGCCGTAGAGGTCGAGCTCGGCGTCGGGAGCGCCCTGGAGGCCGTCGATCTGGCTCCAATTGGTCACCTTCGACTTCGGCTCCCAGATCTGCCTCAGCTGGTCGACCGTGATGCAGTCGACCGGGTTGTCTGGGTTGACGACGACCGTCAGCGCGTCGTTGGCGACGGCGAGCTGCTCGGACGTGATCCCGTTGCTCTTGCACATCGCGGTCTCGTCCTCCTCGATCGGCCGCGACGCGTCGGAGATGTCGGTCTCGCCGGTGCAGAACTTCTCGAACCCGCCGCCGGTGCCCGAGGTTCCGACGGTGATCGTCACGCCGGGGTTCTCCTCCATGAAGAGCTCGGCGGCCGGCTCGGAGAGCGGCGCCACCGTGCTCGAGCCGTCGATCAGGATCTTGCCCGACAGTTCCCCTCCGCCCGAGCTCCCGCTGGCGCTGCTGTCGCTGTCGCCGCCGCAGGCCGCGACGCCGAATGCCAGCACGCCTGCCGTGGCGAGTGCGAGCCACTTCGTCATCTCTGTTCTCCTTCTCGGTTCCATTGGTCTCCGCGAAGGTCGCATCGGCTTGTGCCCAGCCTGTTACGGGGCTGTCTCCGCGATGTGAAAACCGTGTGAACGAGTTGCTAACGACGGCCCGCGCGTGCCTTATGCTGGGTCCTATGCGGATCGCCGTACTGGACTCCGACACGGGGTTCGTCCAGGTGCTGGTCAACCGTGCCGAGGGCATGGGCTGGCAGTGCCGCCGGCTCGAGGCCGCTCCGCGCGCCGACGAGCTGGCCGCCATGCGTCTCGGCACGCTGGTCGTGGACCTCGCCGCGCTCGGACCGCGGGCCTGGAGCTTCCTCGGCGAGGTCGCGACGGCCGCCCCCGCACTCGGGATCGTCGTCGTGACCGGTCGCTCGAGCGTGGCCCAGCGCGTCCGCGGGCTGCGGCTCGGCGCCGACGACTGGGTTACCAAGCCGTGCCACCCCGAGGAGGTCCTGGCACGCGTCGAAGCGGTCGTGCGCCGCCGCAAGCAGGCGAACAGCCGGCTCGACCGAGCGCCGGTGCTCGCCGGCGAGCTCGAGGTCCGTTCGGACCAGTTCCAGGCCTTCGCCGGCGGCCGCAGCGCCGACCTGACCCGACGCGAGTTCGAGGTCCTGCAGCTGCTCGCCGGCGCCGAGGGCAAGGTGCTCCAGCGCGAGGAGATCTACGAGCAGGTCTGGGGCTACTCGATGGCCCACGGCGACCGCTCGGTCGACGTCTTCGTGCGCAAGCTGCGCCAGAAGCTCGAGGCGGCTTCGCCCGGCTGGCGGTATATACACACGCATTTCGGCGTTGGCTATAGGTTCGACCCGGAGTGGCAAGGTGGAGAGGAGCCGGTGGCGCCACTGCCAGTGCAGAACTCGAGAACCTCGGCTCCGGTGCTCGCAGGACCTCGCTCCAGCTAGATACGCTGCGGCGCTGGAGGACCGGTCCTGCTGCGCTCCTCCGCCTACTGCGGCCGTAGAACTTGGAGGTAGCTGTCGGATGTCGAAGGGTGGACGTTGGGGATTGGTTGTGCTTGCCGCCGCGGTGGCGATTGCGGCGTTCGTGATCGCCCGTCCGGGAGGCGACGACGGCGACGACCAGGTCGCGAGCACGGTGACCGCGGAGACGCAGACCGAGACGTCGCCTACGGCTACGGCTCCCTCCGCCCCGAAGCCGCCGCCTGACGGGCCGAGCGCGACGGTGATCGAGCTGACCGGGCACGCCGTCGACGAGGTAGCCGAGGTCACGGTGGCCAAGGGCGAGCGCGTGCGGCTCGTGGTGCGCTCCGACGCTCCCGACGAGATCCACGTCCACGGCTATGACATCTCGCGCGACGCCGCGCCCGGCAAGCCGGCCCGGTTCTCGTTCCCGGCGACGATCGAGGGCATCTTCGAGATCGAGAGCCACGAGGCCGAGCACGCGGGCAAGGACGCGCTGATCGGCCGCCTGGTGGTGGAGCCTTCTTGACCGAGATCGCCCACGGGATCGTCGGTCGCTCCGACCTGCCGATCCCGGAGTGGCTGTTCGGCTGGGCGGCTGCGGTCGTCCTGGTCGTCTCCTTCGTGGCGCTGGCCGTGCTGTGGCCGGAGCCGAAGCTGACGCGGGCGTCGTGGCGGGCCCTGCCCGGCCTGTCGCGGATCGTCCTGAGCCGGCCGGTCGACCTGCTGTGCGGGGCGATCGGCGTCTTCCTGCTTGGGCTGGTCGTCTACTCCGGCCTGGAGGGGTCGCAGAGCCCGACCGCCAACTTCGCGCCGACGTTCGTCTACGTGATCTTCTGGCTCGGGCTGGTCGGGCTGAGCGTCCTGCTGGGCAACGTCTACAGGGCGTTCAACCCGTGGCGGGCCCTCGGCCGGGCCGTGTCGTGGGTGGCGCGCACGGCGGCCCGGGCCCCGATGCCGGCGCCGCTCTCCTATCCCGATCGGCTCGGTCACTGGCCCGCCGCCGCCGGGATCTTCCTGTTCGCGGCGCTCGAGCTGGCGGCCTCCGACGGCGACACACCGGAGACGGTGGCGATCGCGGCGCTGGTCTACTCGGTGATCCAGTTCGTCGGCATGGCGCTCTACGGCGTCGAGGAGTGGTCCGAGCGCGGCGACGGCTTCGGCGTCTACTTCGGCCTCTTCGCACGGATCTCGCCATGGAGCGTCCGCGACGGAGTGGTCGGCGTACGGCCGCCGCTGGCCGGCCTCGCCGACTTCCGGCCGCTGCCCGGGACGGTCGCGCTGCTGGCGGTGATGATCGGCAGCGTGACCTTCGACGGCGCCGCCGAGGCGCCGATCTGGACCGGGATCGCGCCCGACATCTCGGACTTCTTCCAGACGCTCGGGCTGTCGCCGGAGAACGCGCTCGAGGCGACGTTCCTGGTCGGCCTCGTCCTGGCGATCGGGATCGTCTACGCCTTCTACGCGCTCGGCGTGCGCGGGGCGCAGAGCGTCGGCGGCGGCTTCACGGTGCGCCAGCTCTCGCGCGCGTTCGTCCCATCGCTGGTGCCGATCGCCTTCGCTTACGTCGCCGCCCACTACTTCACGCTGCTGCTCTACCAGGGGCAGGCGATCGTCACCCTGGCCGCCAACCCGTTCGGCTTCCTCGCCTCCAACCCGCTCGGCGAGGCCGGCACCGACATCTTCGGCACCGCCGACCGCTCGATCGACTACGGCGTGATCGGCGCGACGAGCGCCTGGTACTGGATGGTCGGCTTCGTCGTGCTCGGCCACGTCGCAGCGCTGACCGCCGCCCACGACAAGGCGCTGACGATCTACTCCGACGTCAAGCTCGCCGTCCGCTCGCAGTACTGGATGCTCGCGGTGATGGTCGGCTTCACCAGCCTCGCGCTCTGGCTGCTCTCGCAGGCCAACCAGTAGCCGTCGCGAGCGCGTAGCCTGGAGGCGTGTCCCTCCTCGCACACGCCGGCCACTGGCTCGTCAACGCCGCCTACTTCGCGCCCGTCGTCGGGTTCCTCGCCTGGCTCGGGTGGACCGAGCTGCGCGGCCGGCGCGAGCGCCGCGAGGAGCGCCACTCGGCCGCGGGCGACCAGACGACCAGCGCCGGCTAGAGTGACGGCATGGCCAACCTGACCCGCCGGGACAAGGAGAAGCGCGCGTACTCGCTGGCGCTCGTCGGCGGCGGCGCCGGGATCGCGACCGTCGTCTTCCTCGTCCTGGCCGTAGTCGGCGTCATGGGCCTCGGACCGACGATCCTCGCCGCACTCGTGGCCGCCGCGGCCGCGTTCGGCTTCCGCCGCACCGTCGGCTCCTAGCCGACTCGCCGAGCTGGCGTCAGCTGCCGACGTAGTCCGCGAGGTGCTCGCCGGTCAGCGTCGAGCGGGCGGCGACGAGGTCGGCCGGTGTGCCCTCGAAGACGATCCGGCCGCCGTCGTGGCCGGCGCGGGGGCCGAGGTCGACGATCCAGTCGGCGTGGGCCATGACCGCCTGGTGGTGCTCGACGACGATCACCGACTTGCCGGAGTCAACTAATCGGTCGAGCAGGCCGAGCAGGTGCTCGACGTCGGCGAGGTGGAGGCCGGTGGTCGGCTCGTCGAGCACGTAGACGCCGCCCTTCTCCGCCATCTGGGTCGCGAGCTTGAGCCGCTGGCGCTCGCCGCCGGAGAGCGTGGTCAGCGGCTGCCCGAGAGTCAGGTATCCGAGCCCGACTTCGGCGAGCCGCTCGAGGATCTTGTGCGCGGCCGGCGTGCGCGCGTCGCCCGCGCCGAAGAACTCCTCCGCCTCGGTCACCGACATCGCGAGCACCTCGCTGATGTCGCGGCCGCCGAAGTGGTACTCCAGCACCGCTGCCTGGAACCGCTTTCCCTCGCACTCCTCGCAGGTGCTGGCGACCCCAGCCATCATCGCCAGGTCGGTGTAGATGACGCCCGCGCCGTTGCAGGTGGGGCAGGCGCCCTCGGAGTTGGCGCTGAACAGTGCCGGCTTCACGCCGTTGGCCTTCGCGAACGCCTTGCGGATCGGATCGAGCAGACCGGTGTAGGTCGCCGGGTTGCTGCGTCGCGAGCCCTTGATGGCTGCCTGGTCGATCTCCACCACGCCGTCGCGGCCGGCGACCGACCCGTGGATCAGCGAGCTCTTGCCCGAGCCGGCGACGCCGGTCACCACGACAAGCACCCCGAGCGGGATGTCGGCGTCGACGTCGCGCAGGTTGTGCGTCGTCGCGCCTCGGATCTCCAGCGTGCCGCGGGGCTCTCGCACCGCCTCCTTGAGCGTGGCCCGGTCGTCGAAGTGGCGCCCGGTCAGGGTGTCGCTGGCGCGCAGCCCCTCGACGGTGCCCTCGAAGCAGACGCGGCCGCCTGCCGCGCCCGCGCCGGGCCCGAGGTCGACGACGTGATCGGCGATCGCGATCGCCTCCGGCTTGTGCTCGACGACTAGCACCGTGTTGCCCTTGTCACGAAGCCGCAGCAGCAGCTCGTTCATCCGCTGGATGTCATGGGGGTGCAGCCCGATGGTCGGCTCGTCGAAGACGTAGGTCGTGTCGGTGAGCGAGGAGCCGAGGTGGCGGATCATCTTGGTGCGCTGCGCCTCGCCGCCCGACAGCGTGCCCGACGGCCGGTCGAGCGACAGGTAGCCCAGGCCGATCTCCACGAATGACTCGAGTGTCTCCCCAAGCGCCTCCAGCAGCGGCGCGACCGACGGCTCGTCGAGGTCGCGCGCCCAGCCGGCGAGGTCGCTGATCTGCATCGCGCAGGCGTCGGCGATGTTGATCCCGTCGATCTTCGACTGCCGCGCGTGCTCGGCGAGCCGCGTCCCGTCGCACTCGGGGCAGGTGGTGAAGGTGACCGCCCGTTCGACGAACCGGCGGATGTGCGGCTGCATCGCCTCGGGGTCCTTCGACAGCATCGACTTCTGGATCTTCGGGATCACGCCCTCGTAGGTCAGGTTGATGCCCTCGACCTTGATCTTGGTCGGCTCGCGGTGGAGCAGGTCGTGCAGCTC